>PALO01000049.1 GCA_002706465.1 Flavobacteriales bacterium | reverse complement strand
TAGAATATTGATAAGTATTACCCCCATCTATAGAATACTGATAAGGGAAAACACCTGTATTTATTATTACCTCTATCTGACCATCAGTGAACCCAGCACAAGAAATATCAGAAGAGTTTGTGCTAAAATTATAACTATTTAAAGCAACAACAACGTTAGCAATATCATCAGAACAAGGAGGAATACCAGGAACTACGTAAGAATAAGTTCCTTGCAAAGAAGAAGATGGATCCAAAATATTTGAAACAACATTTCCGCTAGGATCTTCCCAATAACCACCAGAGTCATAACTTCCATTTAAATAATTAAACAAATCAACAGAAGGATCTCCTGTGCACAATGTAATATTACCATCCTGACCAGCAGAAGGAGTATTGTTAACAATAATATTAGTACTACTTTGACCTGAGCATCCTAGATTACTAGAAACATTATAAGTAATTGTATGAGAACCTGATCCGGCATCTGAAGGATAAAAAACATCATTTACAACTCCTGGACCAGAATAAGTACCTCCTGCAGGATGACCTCCAGTTAAAACAAAAGGTGCACCACCAACACAAGTTTGAGGATAAGTAGGTAAATCAACTGGATTACCACCAACAGTAATACAGTAAGAATATGTAAATAAAGCATTAATAGGACAGTGATCATCTGCAACTGTAACAGTAAAACAATGAGGAACGCTACCTGAATCATTAACTGTTGGAGTCCATGAAAAAGAACCATAAGCTCCTCCAGTACCATTATTATTAGGTGTAAAAGTAGCAGCAGGAATACCATTATTCCATATAATAGTTAAATTATCAGCACTGTCATTATCTGCAGACAAAATATCAAAAGTTAATAACTCACCAGGACAAACTATGGTATCTGTATTAAAAGAATTTATAGGCAAACCGTCCATTCCGCTTAAATTAGGGATGTTATTTGAACAAGCAATAACATTTACTTGTATATCTCTTATAACACTACCAATTAAAACACCGTTTCTATACTCAGATATCCTAACAGCAATTACAGTAACTTGAGGTGCTGCTGGGGTTACACATAAATTACCATTTGTTGAATCAAATGTTGTTACGCCATCAAAAGGATTAGCAGGAGTATAAGGCACTCCTCCAGGACTATTACCATATACAACAGCTCCAAAAGCAGCAGTCATTGGAGTAATAGGCTCATAAACTAAAGAGTCTCCTTCTAAATCTAAAGCACCATTGTTATAACAATACAACTGATTTGCACAAATAAAAGAAACAGGAGGATTAGTGAATTCTGGAGAATTATTACATCCAACACCAGCTGTATTATTTATAAGAGTTTCTACATAAATATTTTCAGCTCCTGGATTGTTTATATTTGTGATTGCATTATTACGACAACATTCATCCGTGCTTATAATCCAATCATTACATTGCAGAGGTAAAGTTATAACACCTTCATACACCCATTCTTCTATACCTGGAAATGTTCCTCCAGTGCATTGTGTTTGATAACCTGGACAAATAGGGGTAATATCTTGACCTGTGTTAGGTATTGGAAATAAAGTTTGAGTGAAACTTTGACCACATGAAGCAGAAGCAACATTAATAACAAAAGAAGAAGGAGCACTAATTCCATCACAATCTCTATAAAAACTAACAGATATAATATATGAATTAGGATTTGTGGTGTCACATGTATAAGTGATTTCTAGACCTGCAGCATGAGTAGCATTTAAGTCGTTAACAACAAAAGAAAACAAGAAAATAAATAAAAATAAAAATTTTTTCATCTAAATAAAGTTAAAAAGCCTTTCCTGTTGTACTCCCTTCCTGTTAAACCAGTTCCTTCTAAAATATAAAAGTAAACGCCTTCTTCTAACAATCTCCCATTTGAATCTTTCCCGTCCAAATTCATTTCAGAATCATTAGACTCAAATATTTTTTCACCAAATCTATTAAAAATAATGGCACAAAACTCAACTAAAGCATGATTTTCTGAAAAATTAAAATAATCATTGACACCATCATTATTTGGAGAAAAGACGTTGGCTACTTCTTCTTGGGGCAACAAACCCTCAACTACAACATGTTTTGTCAAAGTATCAAAACAACCATAATTATTATAAACACTTAATGTTAAATCATAATCCCCAACAAAATTATACTCGTAATTAAAATTAACATCGAAAAAATCATTATTGTCAGTAAACCACATAGAACTAGAGTAACCTTCACTTGTATTAACTGCATCAACTTCAAAAGGACAAACACCTAAAGAACTAATTAAATTATAACTGGCTTTCAAGTATACAGAGTCTATAACTAAGCAAAAATTACTATCTAATACATGTAAATAATACTTATAACCTCCTTGAAAAGAAGTTTTTTGGTCATTAGAAAAAACAATTTGAGCACTATCTCTCCATTCAATATAATATGGCTCGACACCACCTGAAACTAAAGAATTAATATTATTAAAACTATCACAAAAAAAATCTAGAACAATTTCTGAAGGTTCTTTAATTTTAACATAAACACTATCTCTACAATTATCAGAATCTTCAACAAAAAACATATAATCACCCGCATAAAGGCTGTCAAAATAATTAACAGCACCAAAGTTAACTCCATCAATTGAGTAATAATAAGGAGACAAACCGTTTACACCGTTCAAATAAACAGCACCATTGTTATTGCTATAACAATCAATATGCATAGTGTCTGTGACAATTAAATCACAAGCATTAATATTTTGTGGAAAAAATAAATTACAAAATATTAAAAATGCAAAAAAATAAATTAATTTCATGATTTTATGATATTACTAAAAAAACAAAATTAATAATAAAAAAATTGGAAAAACATCTTTCTGAATTAAATAAAGACCAAATAGAGGCAGTAAAGTATAATTCTGGGCCATCTATAATAATAGCTGGTCCAGGATCTGGAAAAACAAAAGTTTTAACTAACAAACTAGCTTATTTAATAGATTCAGGAGTAAGCCCTTTCAATATCCTTGCATTAACTTTCACTAATAAATCTGCAAAAGAAATGAAGAATAGGGTTAAAGAAATGCTACAATCTTCAATTTCTTACAACACATGGATGGGGACCTTTCACTCTGTTTTTTATAAAATATTAAGAATCGAATGCGAAAGAATAAACTATGAGCCTAATTTCACTATATATGATTCAAATGACTCTAAAAATATAATAAAAAGAATTATAAAAGAATTAGGATTAAATAAAGATTTTTACAAACCTAACTTTGTGTCATACAAAATATCATCTCTAAAAAACAATTTGATAACATGGCAAAAATATAATGCAAATCCTGAACTTAAACTAGAAGATGAGTCTGCTGGCAGGCATAATTTTATTGAAATATATAAAAGATATCAAAGAAAATGCTTTCAAAATCAAGCAATGGATTTTGATGACTTGCTACTAAATACCTATACACTACTTAAAGATTTTCCTGAAATACTTTTTAAGTATCAAAATAAATTTAAACATATTCTTGTAGATGAATATCAAGATACAAATTACGCTCAATATAAAATAATAAACAAATTGGCTGAAATACATGAAAACATATGCGTAGTAGGAGACGACTCACAAAGCATTTATTCATTTAGAGGAGCAAATATTCATAATATTTTAAATTTCAAAAAAGACTACCCAAATCATAAAATGTTTAAACTTGAGCAAAATTATCGTTCAACTAAAAAAATACTAAATACAGCAAACACCCTTATAGAGAACAATAAAAATAAAATAGAAAAAAGAATATGGACTAACAATAAAGAAGGAGAAGACATAACAATAAATCAAAGTGAATCAGATTTTGAAGAAGGTTATTTTGTCGCTAAAAAAATAAAACAACTAAACTGTAACTTAAATGAATACGCGATACTTTACAGAATGCATCATCAATCAAGATCTATAGAAGAAAGTCTAAGAAGAGAAAATATACCTTACAGGATATACGGAGGAATATCTTTTTACGAAAGAAAAGAAATAAAAGATGTTTTGGCTTACTTTAAATTAACTATAAATAACTACGACGAAGAATCTTTGTTTAGAATAATAAATTTTCCTAGTAGATTAATAGGCAAAACAACTATTCAAAAAATAGCTATCAAAGCCGAAGAGCAAAACTTAACAATTTGGGACATTCTAAAAGACATGTCTTCTAATAAACAAATTGCGTTAAAATTAAATAGCCAAAAACAATCATCTCTAATTAAATTTTATGAAATGATTAATTTCTTTAGTATTCAAGCAAAAAATAAACAAGCAATAGAAGTGGCAAACTACATAATAGAACACTCAGGATTATTAAGAGAATATAAAAAAGATATAACACCCGAAGGTAAAATAAGATTAAAGAATATAGAGGAATTAATTAACGGAATCAAAGAAATGTCATCTATATCAGATGAGGGGTTTTATTTATCAGATTTTTTATCCGAAATATCTTTAATGACAAATCAAGATTCAGATGATTATGAAGAAAAAGTTACTTTAATGACAATACATGCATCAAAAGGATTAGAGTTTAAAAATGTATTTGTAGTTGGATTAGAAGAAGGACTACTGCCCGCAGACAAATCACAAAACAATACTGACATAGAAGAAGAAAGGAGATTGTTCTACGTGGCAATAACAAGAGCTATAGAAAATTTAATATTAAGTTATGCTAGATTTAGAAATAAATGGGGAGAAAGAACAAGCAGTGAGCCAAGCAGATTTGTATATGAAATAAATCAAAATAAAAATAATGCAAATATAATTGATGAAAAATACAAAAAATACAAAAAAATAGCTGCACTAGAACTACAACCAAAAGGAAAAAAAATAAGTAGGTTTAAAAGCACGATAGAAACAATAAAAAACTACAAACCAGGAGATCTAGTCAAACACAATAAATTTGGAATAGGTGAAATACTAGAAAACAATAATGAAAAATGCATAGTTGATTTTAGAAAGTTCGGTAAAAAAACATTATTATTGAGATTTGCAAAACTTAAGTTGTTAAAATAATAATATATTTGTTTTCATAATAAAATAAAAATGGAATATAATATACATAAAGAAAAATTAATAATACCTGATTATGGTAGACATATACATGCATTCATAAAGCATGCTAAAGAGATAAAAGACAAAAAAGAAAGACAAAAGTTTTGTGAAGGATTAATACTTTTGTTGGAGAATATACATTACGAAGGTAAAGCAACAGATGAAAATAAACAAAATTTGTGGAACCATGTAAATATAATGTCTGGTTTTGACCTAGATATTGAATTCCCTTATCAAGTAGAAACAAAAACTGAAAATGAGAAAAAACCTGATACGATAAAGTATTCAAACAAAAGAAAAAAATTTAGACATTTCGGCAAAAACATAGGATTAATAATTGAAAAAATAAAAGAATCCAAAGACCCTAAAATTCAAGAATACCTAACTAAACTAGCTGTTAATTATCTAAAAAGATCTAGTCAACAATGGAATAAGAATCCTATGGATTTCGCAACATTAAAAAATCAGTTCGAACATATGTCTAATGGAGAACTAAAGTTTCCTGAAAATTTAAACACAAACAAATGAGTTCTTTTGTTATAGAAGGTGGAAGACAACTAAAAGGAGAAATAACTCCACAGGGCGCAAAAAATGAAGCTTTACAAATACTATGCGCAACTTTACTTAGTTCAGAAAAAATTATAATATCAAATTTACCAGACATAATAGATGTTAATGTTCTTATAGAACTATTGAAATATATTGGTGTAGATGTAAAAAAAATAAACAAAAACAAATACTCTTTCGAATCTAAAAATATTAAAATAAAAAATCTTGGGTCAGAAAAATATAACAAACTAGCTAACAAAATAAGAGGCTCTATTATGTTACTAGGACCTATTTTAGGTAGATTTGGAATTGCAAAAATATATAAACCCGGAGGAGACAAAATAGGAAGAAGAAGGTTAGATACTCATTTCAAAGGAATAGAATCTTTGGGAGCAAAGTCATCTTATGATGAAAAAACAAAATCTTTTCATTTTAAATGTAAACAACTAAAAGGCAATTACATTCTTTTAGAAGAAGCATCAGTTACAGGAACAGCAAATGTTATAATGGCTGCTGTGCTAGCAAAAGGTAAAACCGAAATATATAACGCAGCATGTGAACCGTACTTACAACAATTGTGTTTAATGTTAAATAACATGGGGGCACAAATAAAAGGCATAGGCTCTAATTTAATTACGATAGAAGGAGTAAAAAAACTTAGCGGTTGCTCTCATAAAATATTGCCTGACATGATTGAGATAGGTAGTTTTATTGGTTTAGCGGCAATGACTAAATCAGAAATTACTATCAAAAATGTTCAATACAAAAAACTTGGAATAATACCAGAAACATTCAAGAAACTTGGAATAAAAATAAAAGTAGAAGACGATAATATTAAAGTTTTAAAACAAAAAAGCTACAAAATAAAAAACTTTATAGATGGGTCAATACTAACTATATCTGACGCTCCTTGGCCTGGATTAACTCCTGATTTATTGAGCATAATTTTAGTGGTAGCAACACAAGCAAAAGGAAGTGTTTTAATTCACCAAAAAATGTTTGAAAGTAGGTTGTTCTTTGTAGACAAACTAATTGATATGGGTGCTAAAATAATACTATGTGATCCTCATAGAGCAACAGTTATAGGTTTAAATAGAAAAAACGAATTAAAAGCAACAAAAATGAGCTCTCCAGACATAAGAGCAGGAGTTTCTTTATTAATAGCAGCACTATCAGCAAAAGGCACTAGCATAATACACAATATTGACCAAATAGATAGGGGATATAATAACATAGAAAAAAGACTAAATAAGTTGGGAGCAAAAATAAAAAGACAAAAATGAAAAATAAAATATACTTCATTATTGCTTTTTTTATTATTTTTTTAGGTCTAACTAGTTTTGTTGTTTTTAATACTGATTATCAAAAAAAATATAAATGGAAACAACAACAGAAAAGAGCTGTAACAGGTGTTAATGTTGGAAATTTATCTCCAAATATAATATCAAAAACAATTAATGATAAAAAAATAAAATTATCTGACTTAAGAGGAAAAGTAGTAATTATAGATTTTTGGGCTTCATGGTGTAAACCATGTAGAATAAAAAACCCCCATTTAGTAAGCATATACAAAAAATATAATAAATCTAAATTTGATATAGGAGAAGGATTAGAGATTTTTAGTGTTTCCTTAGACAAGAATAAAAATCAGTGGGAAAAAGCAATTAAAGATGATAATTTATATTGGGACTATCATGTAAGTGATTTAAAAGGATGGGAATCAGATGCTGCTTTTTTGTATAACATAAGATCAATACCATCTATTTTAGTAATAGATAAAAATGGATTTATACAAGCAAAAAATCTAAGGGGAAATAGTCTAGAAGATTTCCTTAAACAACATGTTGTAAAATAATATGACATTTTGTCAAAAAAATAAATAAGGTATATTTTTTGAAACAACAAAATAATAAAATAATAAAATATGAAAAAACCTACTCTTAAAAATCAATTAAAAGAATTAAATGACAAATATTTAAGACTACACGCTGATTTTGAAAATTCTAGAAAAAAATCAGCTGAAGAAAAATTACATTTAATAAGGTACTCCGAGCAGGAAATAATAATAGATTTACTTCCTATATTGGATAACTTTGAAAGAGCGGTCAAAACAATTAAAGAATCAAATAAAGAAAATGAAGGCTTTATTTTAATATATAACAACATAAAAAACATATTAGAAAAAAGAGGATTAAAAAAAATAGAATGTTTAGGTCAAAAACTCAACATAGACTTTCACGAGGCGATAACACAAGCCCCTACAAAAAACAAAAAAGATAAAAATTTAATCATTGATGTAATAGAAAACGGATACTTACTAAAAGAAAAAGTGATAAGATTCGCCAAAGTAGTAATTGGAAAATAAAATTATGAGCAAAAGAGATTATTATGAAATATTAGGTGTAAGTAAAAACGCATCCGAATCAGAAATAAAAAAAGCTTACAGAAAAATAGCTATTCAGTTTCATCCTGATAAAAACCCAGACAACAAAGAAGCTGAAAGTAAATTCAAAGAAGCAGCTGAAGCTTATGAAATACTTAGCAACAAAGAAAAAAGAGCAAGATATGATCAATTTGGACATTCTGGATTTAACAATCAAGGATTTGGAGGAGGAGGAATGAGTATGGATGATATATTTAGTCAATTTGGTGATATCTTTGGTGGAGGAGACAATCCATTTGAATCATTTTTTGGAGGAGGAGGATCAAGGAGACAAAGAGTTTATAAGGGCTCTAATCTTAGAATAAAAATAGAAGTTACTTTGGAAGATGTAATGAACGGGGTTACAAAAAAAATTAAAATTAAAAAATTAACAAAAGCTGAAAATGTAGAATATGAAACATGCAGTCATTGTAATGGCTCTGGTCAGATTACAAAAATCTCTTCTACTATACTAGGAAGAATACAACAATCAGTAACATGTAACTACTGCGGAGGTTATGGTAAAATAATAACAAAAAAACCTAAAGAAGCTGACTCAAACGGAATGATAAAAAATGACCATCAAATTGAAATAAAAATACCTGGAGGAGTTGAAGACGGAATGCAGTTGAAATTAAATGGACAAGGTAACGAAGCCCCTTTTCAAGGTGTTAATGGAGACCTGATTGTATTAATATCTGTCAAAGAAAATGATATTTTTATAAGAGATGGTTCTAATATACATCATGAAAAATTTATAAGTTTTGCTCAAGCTGCGCTTGGAGACAAAATAGAGATACCTACTTTAAATGGTAAAGCTAAAATAACACTAGAAAAAGGAACACATAGTGGAAAAATATTAAGACTAAAAGGAAAAGGATTACCTAACATAAACAATTACGGAAATGGTGACTTACTAATACACATTAACTTATGGACACCTCAAAATTTATCAAAGTCAGAAATAGTTTTTTTAGAAAAAAGCAAAAATTCTGAAAACTTTAAACCTCAGCCAGACAAAAATAGTAAATCTTTTTTTGACAAAGTGAAAGAAATATTTAGATAATTGAACCCGAGACAAACTCTATTAACTCTTTTATATCTATTTCTTGGCTTAAAGTATAAAAATAAAAATCTCTACTACCACCTCCTTTAGAATCAAAATTGTCATTTATCTTAGAGACAATATTATCTATATCTATTTTGTTTCTCGAAATCAAATCCTTAGAAAAACCCATGGTAAAATATTTTTTACCATTAAAAGAAGAAGCTAAAAAAACGAAAATATTATTATTTTTTTTAAACAAAGACAAACAAAGAGACTTGAGAATGTCTGGACTTAAATCTGTTAATTCAATAATTGATTTATATTTTTCTCCATCCTTAACTTTTGCAAGAAAATCTTTATTAAGGTTTAATATTTCTTGTTTTTTATGAAAATCTAATTTTTCATTCAGTGATTTTTTTTCATCAAATAAAACTCTTACTCCTTCAACAATATTTTTATTTTTCACCATGTCCTTAATAACACTAAAGTCTAATTCAAGTTTTTGAAAATAACTCAAAGCTTTATTGTTAGTTATGGCTTCTATTCGTCTAATACCAGAAGAAGATGAACTTTCACTAATGATTTTAAATAAACCTATTTCACCAGTTGAATTAACATGAGTACCTCCGCAAAGCTCAATAGAATCACCAAACTTCACAACTCTGACTAAATCACCGTACTTCTCACCGAACAAAGCAACAGCTCCATTTTTTTTAGCTTCATTAAAAGGTATAACTTCTGTTTCAAGTGAAATATTCTGAGTAATAAGAGAATTCACCAAAAATTCTAATTTGTTTAAATCTTTTAATTCTATCTTTTTAAAATGAGAGAAATCAAATCTTAAATAATCATCACAAACATAAGAGCCTCGCTGCTCTATGTGATTTCCTAAAAAACTCCTTAAAGCAAAATGCAATAAATGAGTTGCAGAATGATTAATAGAAGTTTTTATTCTTTTTTCCTGATTAACAAATAAATTAAAATCTACATTCAAATTATCTGGCAACTGTTTTACGACATGTATAGCAATACCTAAATCTAAAAAAGTATTAATGATATCTATTTTATCATTATTGGAATCTAAAAAACCTTTGTCTCCAACTTGACCTCCTGCCTCTGCATAAAATGGAGTATAATTAAATACTAGATGATATTGTTTTTCATTTTCAAACTTCACCTCTCTATACTTAACTAATCTAGCGACACAAGACGTTTTTTCGTAACCAATAAACTCTTGAATGTCATCATCAAAAACAGCAACCCATTCAGAAACAACGTTTTTTTGATTCTTTTTAGATCTTTCTTTTTGCAAAACAAGACATTCATCAAATTCTTTTTGCTTAAATGAAAAACCTCGTTCCTTCAATATTATAGCAGTAAGATCAACAGGAAAACCATAAGTGTCATATAAATCAAAAATACTTTTCCCTTCTATTACTTTACTATTTGTGTTAGAAATTATTTCATCTATGAGAATTAAACCTTTATTTAAAGTTTTCAAAAATAGATTCTCTTCATTTTGAATAATATTTTCTATAAAATCTTGGTTTTCTTTAATTTGATGATAATCAGGCATTGACTTTATTATGTCTTTAACTAACATGAAAATAAAAGGTTTTTCCATACCTAAATAAGAAAAAGCATACCTAATAGCCCTTCTAAGTATTCTTCTAATAACATAACCTGCGCCGGTATTCTCAGGTATTTGACCATCGGCTATACTAAAACAAACTGACCTAACGTGGTCAGCAATAATTCGTACTGCTATATCTTTTTTATCGCTATCTCCATACTTAACAGAAGTTATATGACATATACTTTTTATGATGACACTAAATGTATCTATTTCGTATGTAGATTTTTTGTTTTGCAAAACCATGGCAAGACGTTCAAAACCCATACCTGTGTCAACAAATTTTTTACCTAAACTAACTAGAGATAAATCTTTTTTTCTAATATACTCTATAAAAACTATGTTCCATAGTTCTATTACTAAGGGGTGATCTTTATTAATTAAATCAATAGCACTTAATTTTATTCTTTCTTCTTCACTTCTTAAATCAATATGTATTTCTGTACAAGGACCACAAGGACCTATGCTGCTCATTTCCCAAAAATTATCTTTTTTAGAGCAAAAAATAATATTTTCTTCAGGCACGATTTTTTTCCATATTTCAAAAGATTCATCATCTTGACCTATATTATCCTCCTTGTCGCCATTAAAAACAGTAACGTATAATCTTCCTTTTTCTATTTTAAATATCTCTGTCAATAATTCCCATGCGTACATGATAGCATCTTCTTTTGAATAATCATCAAAAGACCAATTACCTAACATCTCAAACATTGTATGATGATATGAATCAAAACCAACCTCTTCTAAATCATTATGCTTACCTGACACCCTTAAACAATGCTGACAATTAACTGTTCTTTTGTAATCTGGTTCTTTAAAACCAAGAAAAATATCTTTAAACTGATTCATGCCAGCGTTCACAAACATTAAAGAAGGGTCATCTTTTAATACTAAAGGAATAGAATTATTAACTTTATGACCTTTTGATTTGAAAAAATCTAAAAAATTTTTTTTTATATCTTCTGATTTCATGTTATGACTAAAAAATAATATTTATTTTTGCATAATTTTTAATAGAATATAAAGTTATACAAATAAATGAATAAGAATAAATATATTTTTGATAAAACTACTCTTTCTTTCAAAAGAAATAATTTAAAGAATAAAGTTAGAAATTTACTAATATTAGTGTCAACTTCTGTAATGATATCACTTGTAGTGTTTTTTGTGATAAATAAATTTTACGAAACACCTAAAGAAACAAAATTAAAACAAGACATAATACTTTTAAAATATGAATTAAATAGTCTGAATTCTCAAATAGAAGATTTAGATAAAATAATGAATAATCTAAAAGAAAGAGATGAAAACATATATAGAGTTGTATTTGAAACAAACCCTATACCTGATGAAATAAGAAATGCTGGTTTCGGAGGTTCAAACAAGTATGCAGAAATGTCAAAATATGAACATTCTGATGTTATAATAAATCTAAATAAAAAGATAGATATACTTACAAAACAAATATATATTCAATCTAAATCTTTCGACGAAATAGAAGAATTAGTTGAAGACAAAAATAAAATGCTTTCTTCAATACCTGCAATACAACCTGTATCGAAAAATAAATCATACTTAGCGTCAGGATTTGGTCCTAGAATTCACCCTATATATAAAATAAAAAAAATGCACGCTGGATTAGATTTTACAGCTCCAAAAGGAACACCTGTTTACGCAACAGGAGACGGAACAGTTGAGAAAGCTAGATATAATAAAAGAAGTGGTTACGGAAAGCATGTAACAATAAATCATGGATACGGTTATAAAAGCTTATATGCTCATTTAGATAAATATATAGTTAAAGAAAAACAAAAAATTAAAAGAGGAGAAGTAATAGGATTTGTTGGAAACACTGGAAGATCAGTAGCTCCTCACCTTCATTACGAAATCACAAAAAATAATAAAAAAATAAATCCTATATACTATTTTTTTAATGATCTAGACTCAAAAGAATACGAAAAACTAATAGAACAAAGCACTAAACAAAACCAATCTTTTGATTAAATGTACAAAGAACAGGAAATAAAAAAAATATTTTACTCAATAGGTGATGTTGCAGAAATGCTTAAAGTAAAAGTTTCAAAAATTAGATTTTGGGAAAAAGAATTCAATATCATAAAACCTAATCGTAATTCATTTGGCAAAAGAAAATTTACGGAAAAAGATATATCTAAAATAAAATTAATAAACGAACTACTAACAGAAAGAAAATACACGATTAAAGGCGCCAAAAGAATAATAAAATTAAAAAAAGAAAAAATAGAGGACGAACAAGAGATAATAGAAAAACTAAATAAAATAAAATCCTTCTTAAAAGAAATACAAAAAAATATATAAAATGAGAATAACAAGAAGAGAACGTTTTTCTTCAGCACACAAATTAGAAAATACAAGACTAAAGTCTGAAGATAATAAACAAATTTTCGGTAAATGCAATGAACTACATGGACATAATTACGAGATATTTGTAACAGTAGAGGGTGAAGTTCATAATGACAGTGGATTTGTCATCGACTTAAAAGACCTTAAGAAGGTAATGCAAGACAAAGTTATAAAAAAGTTAGACCATCAATTAATAAATGATGTTGATTTCATGAAAAACAAAATAGCAACAACTGAAAATTTATGCATATCTATTTGGAACGAACTTGAAAAACCGATTAAATTATTAGGAGCAAAATTATATAAAATAAAAATAAATGAAACTGAAAATAACTTCTTTGAATATTACGGAAATAATTAATTAACATAAAATGAACACTAAAGACAAAACATACGACTCAAATTACAAGCCTACTGAAAAAGAAATAGAAAGTTTTCCTGATATCCAAAATGGACCAGCATCATTAATAGAAGGGTCTTCTGTTGGGATTCAACAAGTTGGAACTCACAACTTCAGACTACCTTTAAAATATAAAAAAAGAAATGGTGAAACTATAGAACTAGAAACAAGAGTAACTGGAACAGTTTCATTAGAAGCGCATAAAAAAGGTATTAACATGTCTCGTATTATAAGGTCTTTTTATGATTTTAAAGAAGAAATTATTTTTGATAAATTAAAAGATATCTTATTAAGATATAAAGATGACTTAAGTTCATTTGATGCTAAAATTGGGTTGAATTTTTCTTATCCTATATTAATACCTTCTCTAAGGTCTGATAACAAGGGGTATCAATACTATAATGTTTCACTTGAAGGCAGCTTGAATCGTGAAGGAATATTTACAAAAATTATTCATTTTGATTTTGTGTACTCATCTGCTTGCCCTTGTTCTTATGAATTAGCAGAGTATGCCAGAAAACAACGAAATAAAGCAACAGTATCTCATTCACAAAGATCTGTGACAAGAATATCTTTAGAAATTGACAAATTACTTTGGATAGAAGAATTACAAGAACTATGTTCAACAGCTTTAAATACAGAAACACAAGTAATTGTTAAAAGAGAAGATGAAATGGCATTTGCTGAACTAAATGGATCTAATCTAAAATTTGTTGAAGATGCAGCCAGACTGTTATATGAAAAATTAATTCAAGACAAAAGAATTAAAGATTTTAGAGTAATTTGCTCTCATCAAGAATCTCTTCATTCTCATGATGCAATCTCTGTTATTTTAGCTCCAAAAAGTAAATTCAACAGTGAGATATCTCATGAACTATGGTCAAGTTTAATTCACAAATCTTAAAAAAGTTTTAAAATAAATTATCAAAAAAATAAATCAATATTATGAAAGCATTTTTATTTCCAGGACAAGGTTCTCAGTTTACAGGAATGGGGCAAGAATTATTTGAATCTAACGAAGTAGCAAAAAGAATGTTTAATCAAGCAAATGAAATTTTAGGATTTGATATAACAAAAAAAATGTTCTATGGCAATTCAGAGGAATTAAAAGAAACAAAAGTCACACAACCTGCTATTTTTATTCATTCTAGTATTGAATACACAATAGAAAACAAACAACCTGACTTTGTTGCTGGACATTCTCTAGGAGAGTTTTCAGCATTATTTGCAAATAAGTGTATTTCTTTTGAAGATGGTTTAAAACTTGTATCTAAAAGAGCTGAAGCTATGCAAATAGCTTGTGAAAAACAAAAATCAACAATGGCGGCAATAATAGGATTAGAGAACAAAATAGTTGAATTAATATGTAACGAAATTGAAGGAACAGTTGTTCCTGCAAACTACAATAGTAACGGACAAATAGTAATATCAGGAGAAATTAATTCTGTGGAGAAAGCTTGTGAAGAATTAAAAAACAAGGGAGCTAAAAGAGCACTAATATTAAATGTAGGAGGAGCATTTCATTCTCCTATAATGAAAGACGCTGAATCTTTGTTAAAAAAAGCTATTGATAAAACAGAGTTTAAAAATCCAATTTGTCCTATATATCAAAACTACTCTGGTGAAAAATATACTGATTCTGCAAAAATAAAAGGAAATTTAATATCTCAATTAACCTCGCCTGTGAAATGGACACAAACAATGGACAATATGATAAAAGACAATGTTAATACAATAAAAGAATTAGGTCCAGGAAAGGTGTTGCAAAATCTTTTTAGAAGAACAAAAAAAGATATAAATATTATTTAATTATTTTTTTTAATTAATTCGTCTAACTTTTCTAAAACAGTTTCTTCCATTTTGATTTGTCTTTGCTCTAACCTTAAAATCTCATCCCTTTCATCATGTGATTTTCTCATTTCATATATCAACCAACCTATTGCAGCAAATTCAAGCACAGTAATTATAATAAGTAAAATGAAATTTATTTGCTCGTAATTCATAAGATAAAATTATAATAATAAAAACAAAAAAACTATTTAGAACCTGATATAATCAAAGTTCCTTCCCAATCCTCATGTTTCCCATAACAAAATATATTTACATTAGATAGACCTGCATCAATAAATATATTATACCAATCTTTTTTTGATAAAGTTTTTATGTCAAGACCTAAATCTTCACCCCAACTTAAAGATTCTTTATTTTCCAAATAATGATCTACACCAACAACTAAAAATCCTTCTTCTTTAAGAACTTTTTCAAAAATATTCTTAATTAAATTAGATGGATTATTTAAATAATACATAAACTCCATACTAAACACAACATCATATTTAATATTATCTTCCCAATTCTCTATGTCAACATTATAATAAGTGTTTTTTTTGTCATTTTTTTTTGCTTTTTTTATCATTTCTGGAGCTCCATCTAATCCAACCGACAAAATACAATTACTAATAGATCCCACTTTTTTTACTACCCAACCATTACCACAACCATAATCAATAAAAGAAAACTTATTAGAGGTGATTTTTTCAGGTATTAAGCTAATCATTTTTTCAACAGAATTAGCATGACCTTTCTCCATCCCTTTATCTTTGTCTTTTAAAGCCCAATTGTTGAACAAATTAATATTTCTATTCATATCACAAAGTATTATTTAATAAATTATTTTTTTCAAAAAGAGCATGATAATATTTTGTAGTTTGAACTTTATTGTAAAGTTCTAACTGAACATAATTATGCAAATCTGTACCTGCAAAATCTACCATTCCTGAGTCTATTAAATACTCTGATTTTTTTTGCACCTCTTCATTATAATAACCAATTAAAGACAATAAATTAATTTGAAAAAAAATATTTTTAGATTTTAATTTTTTATAATCTTCTTTATTGAAAAAGGAATACCTTTCTGGGTGAGCTAAAATAACATTATAACCCATTACTTGTAACTCAAAAACAACATCATATAAATTTAAAGGTGAATCTAAAAAAGATAACTCAAATAGAATAAAATTATTATTGAAAGACATTAATTCTCTTTTTTTTGCTAATTCAAAAAAGTGAAAATCAAAATAATACTCTGCTGAAGCTTGAATCTCTATATCAATTTTTTTATTGCTTATTTCTTTTCTTAATTGATTTAAGCCTGAATTTATAATATCTGCATTGTTATTATAAACACCACTCATTATGTGTGGAGTTGTAATTATTTTATTGAAACCCAAATCAGCTAGACCCTTAACTAAAGAAACGCTATCTCTTAATGAATTAGCACCATCATCTATATTTGGAATTAGATGAGAATGCAAGTCACAATTTAACTTTGAAAAATCAAGAACAGGAAGTTTTTGTGTTTTTTTTCTAAATCTAAAAAAAGAGTTCATTTAAAAATTATTTTCATAATATTCTAAATATTGACCCGAATGAATGTTTTCTATCCAATCAAAATTTTTCAAGTACCAAGAAACTGTTTTTTGTAATCCTTGCTTAAATGTCACTGTAGGTGACCATCCTAAAGAATTAGATATTTTACTGCAATCTATAGCATAACGAGTATCATGACCTGGTCTATCTTCAACGTATTTAATTAATTTTTTTGAACTAACTTTATTTTTTAGTTTTTTGTCCATAATATCACACAATTGATTAACTAAATCTATGTTACTTACTTCATTATTCCCTCCTATATTATAAGTATGACCTATCTTGCCTTTATGAAATACTAAATCAATCGCTATAGCGTGATCAATAACATATAACCAATCCCTAATATTTAAACCATCACCGTAAACAGGTAGTGATTTTTTATTTTTAATATTTGATATTATAACAGGAATAAGTTTTTCTGGGAATTGATTAGGGCCATAGTTATTTGAACAATTAGAAATAACAAAAGGCATATTATATGTATTACCATAAGATCTCACGAAATGATCAGAACTAGCCTTAGAAGCAGAATAAGGAGATCTAGGGTCGTAAGGAGTTGTTTCAACAAAAAAACCTTCCTCTATAGAACCATAAACCTCATCAGTAGAAACATGATAAAAAATTTTGTTTTTGTAATTATTCTTCCAATATTTTTTACAAACATTCAAAATATTAGTTGTACCTAAAACATTAGTTTTAATAAAAATATTTGGATCTTCAATGGACCTATCTACATGAGATTCAGCTGCAAGATGTATAACTCCATCTATATCATACTCTAAAAAAACTCTCTCTAAATCTGAAGGATTATTTATGTCGCCTTTGTTGAAAATATAATTATCTTTTTCTTCTACATCTTTTAAATTATATAAATTACCAGCATATGTTAATGAGTCAAAGTTAATAATCAAATAATCACTATACTTGTTTGTAAGGTGTCTAACTAAGTGTGAACCTATAAAACCAGCACCTCCTGTAATTAATATTTTTCTTTTAAAAGACATTTGTATTCAAATATAAGTAATTATTATATTTATCTATTATTGAAAAACACTACATTAGTAACATAATTATGTGTAAAATTATTTTATTATTATTATTATCCAGTCAATTATTACTTTCACAACAACACAATCAAACAAAAATTAAAACTAACATAACTCCGCATTATGGTTTGTTTTTTCCTGGATTAGACTTGAAAAATAATTTTGGTATTAATTCAACAATTGGCTTAGATTTAGTTTTAGAAAAAAATAAATTATTTCACTCACTAGGATTTGGGTATATGTTTGGAGAAAATGTAAAAGATAGCTCTATGTTTTTTATGTTTTCTGAAAATGGAATTATTGTTGATGAAGTTGGACAAGAAGGAGAAGTATACTTGTATCAAAGAGGATACCAAATAATGTATAAAATAGGTAAGGATATAAAAATAATAAATCAAGATTTTAGCTTAATATTTGGTGTTGGTTTTATGCAACACAAAATAAAAATAAAAGATCAAGATAATACTATACCTGCTCTTTCAGAAGATTATTTAAAAGGATATGATAAACTAACAAACGGATTTAATACCAGTGTTTTTTTAGGATACAAATATGAAAAAGCCAAAAATAAATTTCAAATAGGAATAGAATCATCTATAGGTTTTACAAAAAATAGAAGAAGCTATAATTTTGTTTCAATGAGCCCTGATGATGAATTAAAATTTGACTTGATGAATGGTGTAAAATTTATTTGGTGGATACCTGTATCGAAAAGGACTACTAACAAAAATTACTATTATTAATTTGATTTATAATATAACAATCCATATTATAAAAATTATATTTTCATTACTTAGCTTAAGTAACGAAAAAGCAAAAAATGTAACTAAAAATAATTTGCATTTAATAGAATCAAATAATATAAATAATGTTATCTGGTTTCACTGTGCTTCTTTAGGTGAATATGAACAAGCCGTCAATGTAATCAATGAAATAAAAAAGAAACATAAAAATAAAATACTGTTAACTTTTTTTTCTGCATCAGGATATAAAAATTACAAAAAAAACAATAACATTGACTATGTGTATTATTTGCCATTTGACACTAAAAAAAATGCTAAAATTTTAGTAAAAAAAATAAAACCTAAAATGCTTTTTATTTCAGGCAATGACTTTTGGTTTAATTATCTAAAAGAATTAATTAAAAATAAAATACCGGTATATGTTTTTAATTGTTCTTTTGTGAATCAATTTTATTTCAAATTTTACGGAAAGGGTTTACTTAACATTTTAAAACAGGTTAATTTCTTTTACACAAAAGATATAAATTCAAAAAATGTATTAAATAAAAATAAAATACATAACTGCAAATACATAGGCAATCTAAGATGCGACCGTATAATAAACAAAAAAAATAAAACGAAAGAGATTAAGGAAATAAATGATTTTAGGAATTCAAGTAAAATAATATTAGGAGGCAGTACTTATGAAAAAGATGATGATATACTAATTAATTTTATTCAAAAAGAAAAAGAATATAAATTAATAATAGCACCTCATGATATAAATCAAAATAGAATAAAATCAATAAAAAGAAAAGTAAAAAACAAATGTCATCTTTTGTCTGAATTACAAAATAAAACAGCAAAACATAATATCCTGATAATTGATCAAATGAATATTTTATTTGACGCTTACAAATACGCTGACATAGTTTTTATAGGAGGTGGCTTTAACAAAGGAATACACAATATACTAGAACCTCTAGTGTTCCATAAACCCGTTTTTTTTGGAAAAAAATACGAAAAATTTGATGAAGCAATATATATGATAAACAAAAAAATAACTCACTGTGTTTATTCTCATAAAGAGATAAAAAAAGAACCATTAAGTGTAGAGGCAAAAAAAAATATAGACATGTATTTTAATAAAAATAGGCACATACATTCAATCATTATTAATGACACAATATGAAAACAAATATTGATCATATAATATTTTAACAGTTATTTAATGATTTATTATGATTGTTTGTTTTGAAAAATTAATTTTGGATAGATAATATTTATAAAAAAAAATAGTATTTTAAAATTAGTTTATTAGATATTTACATAACATGAAAAAATTAATTAAAATATTTTTATCATTAATATTAATTGGATGTGTTCTAATATTTACATCTTGTGGCGAAGAAGACGACACAATTGAGCATACACTTAACTTTGGGACTGAAGGAGTTATACATGAAGACACACTAAGCATTGGAGATACAATTAATTTTGAATTTTGGCTAGTAAATGAAAACTTTGTCAGTATCAATGAACCTATAGATGTATATTGTGAAACATTTGACAATAACGGAAACCTAATAGCATACATGCCTATCGGAGCAACATATAACACAAATTCTTCTATTATGCCTGGAGACAGTTTGTTTGTGAATATTTCAGAAATAATATCTTTATCTTCATATTCTGTTGGAGATAATGTAATTGTAATATGGCCTGCTTCTACATACGTAAGTGATCCTGATACAAGCCTAACTAGTATTTATATATTAAATTAATTAGAAGACATAAATAAATTATGCCTTTACTAAAAAAGTATCTAACCATTCGTTATAATTAATTACGTCAGTATTTGATGAATCTTTTTTTGAAGAAATATTATTTATTAATTTTATTTCTCTTACTATATTTTTATCTAAATATGGATTAATACAATAAATAATTTTTTCAATTACCAAAAGCATTTTAAAATCCCTATTACTGTTTTTTAATATTTTTTTATAACTCTTTTTAATTTTTTTAATTTTTTCTTGAACCAATTCAGTCTGTTTTAAATTATATCTTATTATAATTTCAGATATTAATATCTTTAGTTGAAAATATTCAGAAAGATCCAAAAAATCTTTCTGAAGAATAAGCCTAGACATATTCCTGACCGCTAGTTTATATTTTTTTAAATCATAATAAATAAGACTCATGTTTAAATATATAAATGAACTAAATATAGGAAGACCTTGTATCGTTTTGTTATTTTTTGCCTCAAAAAGAACTTCAATTGCTTTATTTTTATCTAATTGAGAATAATTAATAACTAACGCGTTATAATAATAAAATAAAAACTTACTTTTAAGAAAGCCGTCAAAATCATTCATGGCTTTTTGTAAATCTTCTGCACACTTTAAAGACTCTTGAAACTTGTTGTTTTTATAAAGACTATTAATTAGATAAGTTAGCATCATTAACTTTTGTTCGTGATTTATTTTATTAAATATTTTTTTTCTTTCAAATTCAATATATGTCATTTTAACGTATTCCTCTAAAGACAAAAAATCATTTTTATGCAACAGAACTCTACTTATAGCTTGAAATAATTTAATTTGAAACTTGTGACTTTCAGATAATTTTACTTGACTATTTATTGACTTTATAATCTTTTTTAATTGATTGGATGTTTTTTTATTATCAACTGATAAATTCTGAGTAGTTTTTATTTTATACATAGCTGAAGATAAAGCTATGTCAATATCCTGAGACAAATTGAGGTTTTTTTTATTCAATATCTTCCTGTTTATATATTTTTCTATATCAATAGAAATAAGATCATGTGATAACTTTAGAATTTCGGTGTACAATGTAGACAAGCTCTCAAATGACTCTATTTTTTGAGCTTCTTTTTCTGCTTTTTTTAAATAATGATATGAAAGAGAAAACTTGCCTTTTCTTTTATATATACCTGAAAGTAATATCAAATTACTTATAAAAGATTCTTTTTCCTTTAATGAATATTGAGAAATTAAGCTTTTGTTTATTGAATCAACTAATTTACTTTTAAGCTGATAAAAGTTATTCTTATTGTTTCCATATATTTTTTCTGAAACATATTTTTCATCATAATTCTCAATGTCATTTTTAATTATATCAAACAAAATAATATCTTTTCTTTCAGAGTCTTTATGTGTCCTTCTTGTGAATATTTTATAATATCTCGATTCTTCTTTGTTTAAAGAGCGAATAGTGTCAAGTAATAAATTCATTTTTTTGTTTTGAACAACTAAGATATTAATTATTATTAATAATAACAATATTTATTTTAAATCATATTTTTATGTTTTTTTATATACAATAAAAATGTAAAATAATTTTGAATATATAAGATTTATGGTTTTTTTTTATTGCACTAATATTATTAATAGTAATATTTGTGAAATTTAAATATACTATGAAAAAATTATTACAATTATTATTTATAACAATTATATTAATCTCATTAAACAAAAAAGTTGATGCTCAAGGATGCTATTACGGAGCATCAGCCACATGGACCATTAACGGAGGAACAGTTAGCTTTGTAAATACTAGCACAATGTTTAGTACAAGTTATTGGGATTTTGGAGACGGTACAACTTCTAACTTACATCACCCTGTACACACCTATAGTTCAACTGGAAATTATGTAGTCACATTAAGTATCACCTACAGTTGGAATCTAGGAGTTTACGGCTCTTTTAGTTGTAGTAATAGTGGCTCAGGTGTTGTGACGATATCAACATTAAATGCACCTGCAAATGTTTTTGGATGCACTGACCCCACAATGTTTAATTATAATCCAGCAGCTAATTTAGATGACGGCTCATGTGTTAATTTTATTTACGGATGTACAGACTCAACGGCATCCAACTACACTTATTGGGCTAACACGGATGATGGCTCTTGTATGTATTGTCCTACATATTCTATTAACGTAGTAACACCCGGCTGCCCTAACTACGGTAACGGTTCATTAGAAGTTGTAACAAATACGGGATCAATACCATCACCACCCAATACTACTTATCAGTGGAGAGAACAAATTTACTTACCACCTTATGGCTCAACGACAAACATCTTGCCTTTCACGGGACCAGTTGCAACAGGACTGGGTAATAATTATTACATAGTTGATATTCTTCATAATAACGGATGTCCGGACGATTATTTATCTTGGCAATTTAATTCTTCTTGGGGATGTACTGACCCTTTAGCAACAAATTATAATTCGTCAGCAACATGTGATGATGGCTCATGCATCTACCCTATTTACGGATGTATGGATTCTTCTTCAACAAACTACAATCCTTTAGCAACTATAGATGACGGTTCTTGTGTAAACTGCCCAGTACCTACTGATTTAATTTCTAATAAAGTGGTTCATTCAAGAGCAACATTTAACTGGACCAATAATGGCTCTGAATACTATAAAATAAGGATTGATACTGGTTCAGGTTGGTCAATCTTAACTCAAATAGGAGCCGCAGATGGCTTTGCTCATCCAAACACCAGCAAGACAAAATACTTCTTAACACCTAACACTACTTATGAATGGCAGGTAAGAGGTTGGTGTCTTGATAGCTCTGTATCTAATTGGTCACCAAGCGCTACATTAACTACATTAGATGAATGCCCTAACGCTACAAATCTAAATTCAACTAACACTGAAGCTGAATGGAACACCATAAGCTGGGACGCAGCCATGACATATGGTGTAGACCACTACTTAGCTAGAGTACGTGAGATTGGATCAAACTCTTGGAACATCAAGGGCAATATTGGTAATGGCTTAAGTAAGACTATTGGCAGTTTAACTCCTGGCGCTACATACGAGTTCGAGACTAGAACTTGGTGTAAAACAGGTGATGCTAACAACCCATCAGATCCTTACTATAAATCAGACTGGGGCGGTAACGGCCAGTTTACGACTGTACCTTGTCCAGTTCAGACAGACAATTTAGGTGTTACACAGTTAACAGCTACGTCTGCTGATTTCTCTTGGATATTAACTACTGAAACACCAACAGCTGATCACTTCACTATTAGATTCAGAGAGATAGGCGCCACTACGTGGAACTACAGATCTGTAGCTGGTGGTGGAACAGCCACTGGAAGAACAATCGGAGGCTTTACTTCTGGTGTAGACTATGAATGGGAAGTGAGAACTTTCTGTGGAGTAGGTTCTACTTGGAAGTCACCTTG
>PALO01000048.1 GCA_002706465.1 Flavobacteriales bacterium | reverse complement strand
TGTTGTAATTTATTTTTTCTATTAAGTTTTCATGAAATTTTACTTCATTTATTTCTTCATTAAATTTGTTTTTTAAAAAAAAATCTAATTCCTTGAATTTATCCAAATTAGCGTGTTCAGGCTTTAGTGTAATATCTATGCAGTCTAAAAGAGGATTTTTCCCATCTAATACATTTAGAAAATCTTCTCCAATTATTTTAGATAAACTTTCAGCAGCTTTTTCTTTTGATACAAATAAAACATCTTTTATATAGTCGTTATTTTTTAGAGTTTTTGTGATTCTTGTTATTTCTGTTTCATTTATTTCATTTAAAAAGACATTTATTTTAACACTTTCTTTTATGTTATCAGTTATTTTATTTGTAGCAAAAAAAGATAATATTAAAAAAGACAACAAACAAAGTAAAAAAGACTCACAAATTATGGTAGATACAGAAGATAAAATAATTTTTTTTTCTTTTTTCATAAATTAATTTTAATGCTAAATTAAAAATAATCTATTTTTTGTATGATTTATTTAAATTTGTTTTAATAAATTTTTTAAATGGAATATAATTTTAATTTTTTAGAAAAAAAATGGCAAGATTATTGGCAAGAAAATAATGTTTTTAAAACTGAAGATAATTATAATAAAGAAAAGTTTTATATTCTTGACATGTTTCCTTATCCTTCAGGTTCTGGCTTACATGTGGGTCATCCATTAGGATATATAGCCTCAGATATAATTGCTAGATATAAAAAAATGCAAGGATTTAATGTATTGCATCCAATGGGGTATGATTCATTTGGCCTTCCTGCAGAACAATATGCAATACAAACAGGCCAGCATCCTTCTTTAACAACAGAAAAAAACAAATCTGTATATAGAAAACAATTAGACAAAATAGGTTTTTCTTTTGATTGGGAAAGAGAAGTTAGTACCTCTGATCCAGAATATTATAAATGGACACAATGGATTTTTAAACAATTATTTAATTCTTATTATTGTAATATAGATAACAAAGCTTTGCCTATATCTAATCTAACGGAAGAGTTTGAAAAAAACGGAAACTTCGAAGTGCAATCTCCATGCGATGAAGACACTCCAAAATTCACATCAAAAGAATGGAATGATTTTACAGAAGATAAAAAACAAACTATTTTATTGAAATATCGTTTAGCATATTTATCAGAAACAATGGTTAATTGGTGTGAAGAATTAGGAACAGTGTTAGCAAATGATGAAGTTAAAGACGGGCTTTCAGAAAGAGGAGGACATCCTGTTAAACGAAAAATGATGTTACAATGGATGTTAAGAATTACATCTTATAAAGACAGACTTTTAAATGATTTGAATGATTTAGATTGGACGGAATCAATAAAGGACATGCAAAGAAATTGGATAGGTAAATCGGAGGGGGCTTCAATATTTTTTCAATTAATAGATTCTGATGTTAAAATAGAAGTTTTTACTACTAGACCTGATACTGTTTTTGGAGCAACATTTATGGTTTTATGTCCAGAACATAAAGAGATAAATAAAATTATTAACGTCAAAAACCTATCAATCGAACAAAAAAAACAAGTTTTTGATTATATAGAAGATTCATCTTTAAAGTCAGAGAGAGACCGTATGAGTAATAATAAAGATATGACGGGGGCTTTTACGGGTTCATACGCTATAAATCCATTTTCAGGTGAAACAATACCTATTTGGATTAGTGATTACGTTCTTTCTGACTACGGTACTGGAGCGATTATGTCTGTTCCTTGTGGAGATCATAGAGATTGGCAATTTGCAAAAAAGTTTAATTTAAAATTAAAATTTATTTTTAAAGATTATCAATACCAACTTTATGAAGGAGACAATGCGATACTTGTAAATTCAGGCTTTTTAGATGGCAAAACAAAAAAAGAGGCAACAAGGGAAGCAATAAATTTTATAATAGAAAATGAAATAGGAGAACTAAAAACAAATTATAAAATTAGAGACGCTGTCTTTAGTCGTCAACGTTACTGGGGAGAGCCCTTCCCTATTTATTATAAAAACAACATACCTTATTTGATAGAGTCTGATGAAGTTGTAGAGTTACCATCGATTGATAAATATTTGCCAACTGCAGAAGGGGAACCACCTTTAGCTAGAGCTAAAAAATCTGACTGGAGTCAATTTTACGGAGAAAGAATGGATTATAATACTATGCCAGGATGGGCCGGTTCTTCTTGGTACTTTATTCGTTATATGGATCCAAAAAATAAAAAAGAGTTTGTTTCTAAAGGTAAGCTTGATTATTGGGGACAAGTTGATGTTTATGTTGGAGGAGCAGAACACGCTGTAGGTCACCTGCTTTATTCAAGATTTTGGACTAAATTTTTGTTTGACAGAGGTTTTGTTCCATTTAAAGAACCTTTTAAAAAAATGATAAATCAAGGAATGATTTTAGGTAGATCAAACATAGTTTATAGAATAAAAGGTGAAAACAAATTTTTAACACAAGAAAAAATAGCAGGAGATTTTGTTGGAGATAGTTTAAGAATTGAAGTACCAGAAGTAGTCTCAATGAACGTGGATACTAGTATTGTAAAAAATGATATTTTAGATTTAACTCTTTTTAAAAAATGGAGAAAAGAATTTAAAGATGCAGAGTTTATTTTAAACGAAAACAATGAGTATAAATGTGGAGTAGAAATAGAAAAGATGTCAAAATCAAAATTTAATGTAGAAAATCCAGATGACATAGTTGAAGAATTTGGGGCAGACAGTTTAAGATTATATGAAATGTTTTTAGGACCAATAACACAATCTAAACCATGGAATAAAAATGGAATTTCAGGATGTTTTAATTTTTTACAAAAATATTGGAAATTGTTACACCAAAAAGGAGATTTTTTTATTGAAGATGTTAAAATGAATAAACAAGACTTAAAAGTCCTACATTCTACCATTAAGAAAGTAACAGAAGATATTAATTCTTATTCTTTCAATACGGCAATTAGTTCTTTAATGATTTGTTTAAAATATATGCATGTAAATAATATTGTAAAAAAAGACATGATACAATGTTTTAATTTATTATTATCTCCTTTTGCTCCTCATGTTGCAGAAGAAATACATCAAAAATTAGGAAACAACAATTCAGTTGTTTTTGAAAATTTCCCTTCTTTTGAAGAGAAACATTTAACAGAAACAACATATGATTATCCTATATCTTTTAATGGAAAGGTTAGATTTAAATTAAATCTATCACTAGATTTAAGTATAGATCAAATTAAAGAAAAAGTGTTATCTGATGAAAGAACTATTTCTAAAACAACAGATTTAGAAATAAAAAAAATTATAATTATTCCGCGAAAAATAGTTAATATAGTTTTATAGTATATTTGTTTAGTTATATGTCAAAAGAAATTAATCATAAATTAGCAAAACTTCAAAAAAAGTATTCTTCAATAGGTCAAGATATGAATTCTTATCTTGAAGGATTATTATATACTAATCCTTTATCTTACTGGGATTATATTAATTTAGAAACTCTTTTAAGTTTACAAAGACCAAAAACAGATTTTCCAGATGAAGAGATATTTATTGTTTATCATCAAATAACAGAGCTTTATTTTAAACTTATTATAAAAGAAATAACGACAATATGTAATAACGGAAAAGTTGTTTCAGATATAGGAGAAGATAAAGGTTGGAAAAAAACATTATCAACAAACGACTTTATTGAACATTTAAAAAGAATAAATAATTATTTTAAGGCATTGATTTCTTCTTTTGATATAATGATAGAAGGCATGGAAAGATCACAGTTTTTAAAGTTTAGAATGTCTTTATTGCCGGCAAGTGGATTTCAGAGTTATCAATATAGAATCATAGAATTAATGTCAACAGATTTAATAAATTTAGTTGAAAAAAATTATAGAAAAAAATTAAGTAAGTCTTCCGATTTGGATAAGTTTAAAAAAATATATTGGATGAAAGGTTCGGTAGAATTAAAGACAGGTAAAAAAACATTGATGTTAAAAAATTTTGAAAAAAAATATTCCAAATTGTTTATTAAAACATATCAGAATTATAAAAAAAATAATTTATTTAAAAAATATAACGCTCTTAAAAAAAAGGATCAGAAAAACGAAGTATTGATAAATCAATTAAAACTTTACGATTTAAATGTTAATGTTGAGTGGCCCTTAGTTCACTATAAGTCAGCAGTTAAATATTTAAGTATGCCAGATAAAGATATAATAGCCACTGGTGGCACAAATTGGAAAAAATACATGCCTCCAAAGTTTCAGAAAAGAATTTTTTTCCCTAACCTTTGGACTGAAACTGAAAAAGAAAATTGGGGTAAAAATTGGGTTTTAAGTAATTTTAAATAGTTGAAAATTGAAAATTAAAAAAATTATTTTTTTTTCTTTTTTGTTAATAGTTTTCTTTCTTTTTAGGATCATTAATTCTAAACAAAAAACAATTCAAGTTAAAGAAGAACCAGAAATTGTTATAAAAAAAGAATATGGAATAGTTGTTAATAATTATGACTTCCAAAAACTTAAAATACAATCAGGAGAAACTTTTTCAGATATTTTTGACAGATACCGTATTAGCCCTATTATGGTAGATAAAATACAAAGATACATAGTGAATAATGATATTTTTGATTTCAGAAACATTAGAGCAGGTAACAATTATGCTGTTTTTTCAACTAAAGATTCTTTAAGTAGAGGAGAAATATTTATATACGAAATAAATTACGTTGATTATATTTTATTTGATTTTAGAGATAGTTTAAATATAAGTTTAATGCAAAAAGAAGTTGAAACAAAAAATAAATATTGTTCTGGAGTTGTTGAAACTTCTTTATGGGCATCAATAGTTGATTCTTCTAATTTAAGTCCAGCTTTACTTATGAAAATGAGTGAAATTTATGCTTGGACTATAGACTTTTTCAGATTAGAAAAAGGTGATAAGTATAAGATTTTTTTTGAAGAAAAATTTGTTGAAGGAGAGTCAATAGGGGTTGGTAAAGTTATGGCCGCGCTTTATCAACATAAGGGTAATCAGTTTTATGCCTTTAACTTTCAGATTAATGAAAACTATGATGATTATTTCGATCAAAATGGTAAAAGCTTGCGAAGAGCTTTTTTAAGAGCACCTTTAAGTTATTCTTACAGAATATCATCTAAATTTCAAAAAAGAAGATTACACCCAGTAACAGGAAAAATAAAGCCTCATTTAGGGACAGATTACGCTGCGCCTCAAGGAACGCCAATTATAGCTACCGCTAATGGTAAAGTCATAAAGTCTTCTTACACAAAAAATAATGGATATTATGTTAAAATAAGACATAACTCAACTTATACTACTCAGTATTTACATATGTTAAAAAGAGGTAGAGCTTCGGAAGGTTCTTATGTTAAACAAGGAGATGTAATAGGTTATGTTGGTCAAACCGGGTTAGCTACAGGGCCACATGTGTGTTATAGATTTTGGAAAAATGGCAGACAAGTTGACCCTTATAAACAAAAATTACCTGAAGCGGAACCAATATCAAAGGATTATATAGATGATTTTAAAATTATTGCAGATAGTTTATATAATATCTTAGATAAGATATAGTTATATTATAATGTTGTTCAGAATATTTATTTTATTTTTTCTTTTGTCAAGCAATTTATTTTGTCAAATTAGCTTTATAGAGAATAAAGGACAAATAATTGATAAAATAAAATATTATGGAGATATTCATTCGGGTAAAGTTTTTTTAGAATCAAACTCTATAACTTATAATTTTTATGATCAAAAAAGATTTTCGAGTTTTCATGAAAAAAGAGAAAAATTAGATAATATTTCTGGACATTCTTATAGAGTTGTTTTTAAAAACGCAAATAAAAATGTTAATGTTACGGGGTACTCAAAAACTAAAAATTATTATAATTTTTATCACGGCAATGACAAAACAAGTTATAAAAGCAAAGTAGATGCATTTTACTCAGTAATTTATAGTTCAATATATGAAAACATAGATATTAATTTTTATTCTCAACATAATAACTTGAAGTATGATTTTATTATTAAGCCAGGAGGAGATATAAAAGATATTAAATTGTCTTATCAAGGAATTAGTCCAAACGTGGATAAAAGAAATGATTTGAACATAGATTTGGATTTTTTACTGATTAAAGAAAGCAAACCTCTAGTTTATCAATTAATTAAAGGAGATACTGTTTTTATAGATTGTGAGTATAAACTACAGAATGATATTGTTAGTTTTAATGTTAAATCTAGTTATAATAAAAAACATGATTTAGTTATAGACCCTATAGTTTTTTCAACTTATTCTGGATCTTATTCTAATAATTTTGGATATTCTTCAACTTACGATGAGTTAGGTTTTTTGTATTCAGCAGGAACTACTTTCGATATAGGTTATCCAACTACTGTTGGAGCTTATCAGACTAATTTTGCAGGAGGCAGTAATATGTTTGTCGGTTTTGGAACAGATATAGTAATTTCAAAATACGACACTTCGGGCTCTTTTTTGGTTTATTCAACATATTTAGGAGGTAGTGGAGATGAAGTTCCGCATAGTTTAGTTTGCAGCAGAGGAGAACTTTATTTATTAGGGACAACAGGGTCAAATGATTTTCCAATATCTCAAGGATCTTTTGATCCTTCTTTTAATGGAGGATTACCCTTTACTCCAAATGGTATAGGAGTAACTTATAACAATGGTTCAGATATTATAATTACAAAATTTAATTATAGTGGATCAAACTTACTAGGGTCAACATATTTTGGAGGAATATACAATGATGGACTTAATACGTCTAATCAATTAAAATTTAATTATGCGGATGAAATAAGAGGAGAGATTGATATAGATAATGATGGTTACGTTTATATTGCTTCTTGTACTAGGTCAGGAGATCTACCAATGTTAAATTCTTTTCAAGGTTCTTTTAATGGAGGTTTAGATGGATTTGTAGCTAAATTTTCAAATAATTTACAAACATTAATATGGAGTACTTATATTGGGGGTAGCATGGATGATGCATTATACTCTTTAGCTTTTAATAAGCAAGGAGATGTTTTTGTTTGCGGAGGAACAGTGTCATCTAATTTAGTTGTTCAACCCAACTCTTATCAGTCTTCAAATAATGGCGGTATTGCAGACGCATGTATTTTTAGGTTAGATAATAATGGAAATTATATAACATCTACATATTATGGTTCTGATAAATATGACCAATCTTATTTTATTGACTTAGATCAAGAATACAATGTTTTTGTTTTTGGACAAACAAAAGCTAGTGGTTTTACTTTTGTGCAAAATGCTAATTTTTTTCAAGCTAATAGTGGTCAATTTGTTTCAAAATTTGATCCTGATTTAACAAATTTAGAAATGTCTACTGTTTTTGGGTCAGGTTCTCAAACCCCAGATATTGCTCCAACAGCTTTTTTGGTAGATGTTTGTAACAGAATATATATATCAGGCTGGGGAGGATTAACAAATGCAGCTCCTTATGGAGGAGGAGGAAACACTGGAAGTTTGTTAGTCACTAGTGATGCAGTACAAACAAACACTGATAGTAGTGATTTTTATATTTTAATAATGGAAGAAGATGCAAGTAGCTTAACTTATGCTACTTTTTATGGTGGTAATATCAGTGCTGAACATGTTGACGGTGGTACAAGTAGATTTGACAAAAAAGGAATTATATATCAATCAGTTTGTGCTGGATGTCAAGCTAACTCAGATTTTCCCACAACACCAAATGCTCACTCTAACACAAACAACAGCTTTGGATGTAATAATGCTGTTTTTAAATTTAATCCTGATTTACCTTTGACAATTTCAGATTTTTTTATTCCGGATATATCATGTAATAATACAATAGATTTTAATAATTATAGTATAGGGAGTGATTCAACATTTTATATTTGGGATATGGGTGATGGAACATTTTATTTTGACAGAAATCCAACACACACTTATTTAGATACAGGACAATATATAGTTACCTTAATAACTGACGATTCTCAAAGTTGTAATTTACGTGATACTTCTAGTCACACAATTATAATTAGAGATAATAAAATTATTTTGTCAGATACATTAGATATTTGTTTTGGAGAACAGATTTTACTTGACAATGGGTCAGTTTTTTACGATGATTTTAATTCAACATATCAGTGGTTTGTTAATAGTCAAATTCATTCTAACACAAACAGTAGTTTTAATGTTAACCCAGAAGACACCACAGATTATTTATTAATAGTTTCTTTTGAAAATTGTATTGACAGTATACTTAGTAATATTAGAGTTAAAAAAGTAAACTTCAATGTAACACAAGACACAAGTATTTGTTTAAATGATGTTGTTTTATATGCACAAGGAACAGATACAACTTCTTTTATTTGGTCTTATAATAGTAATATTTCAAATCCATTTAGTAGTGCAGATAGTGTTATTGTTTCTTTTCCAGGAGTATTATATTTACAAGCAACAGAAAATGGCTGTACTGATATAAAAGAAATTAATATTAATTTATCTGAAAATTGTTGTTCAGGAGAAAATATTATAATACCTAATGCTTTTACACCAAATTCAGACGGCAAAAATGATGTATTTAAAATACTCGATGATTTTGATTTAATTACAGACTTTGAAATAAATATTTTTAACAGATGGGGAGAGGACGTTTTTTCTTCTTTTGATAAAAATTTTACATGGAATGGCATTTACAAAGAAAAAAAAGAAATAACATATGTTTATGATTATTTCATGGATATAGAGTGTTTAGATTTTGAAAGAACTTTTATTAAAGGAAACATAACAATTATAAAATGAAAAAAATATTGATTGTTTTATTTTTTATTTTTTTTCAGTTAACAATAATTAAATCTCAAGACATTCACTTTTCTCAGTTTTATAATGATATTTCTTATGAAAATCCGTCTTACATAGGTAACCACGAAGGTTTATCAAAAATAAATTTTATAAATCGTGATCAATGGAGGTCAGTGTCAGTTCCATATAAAACATTTTATTTTGGATTTGAAAATAAAATAAAAATTTTGTCTGGGGCATTGGGTTTTAATTTTTTTCAAGATAAATCAGGTGATTTAAATTTAAAAACAAATCAATTCAATGTAGTATATTCAGGTTCTTTTAATGTCTCAAAGTCAAAAATTTTTTTAGGTATTTATAGCGGTATAGGTCAGTTGAAAATAGATTATTCAAATCTTTCACTTTTAGATTATGAGGCATTTTCTATATCAAGTGTAAATTATTTAGACTTAGGCTTGGGGATAAAACATGATTATAATTTAAATGAAAAAATATTATTAGAAAATAGTTTTTCTTTTAGTCACATTAATTCACCATTAATTTCTTTATCTAATAATTCAGAAAACAATTTAAGTGTAAAATATATATATAAGTTTAAAATGACATATTCTTTGTTATACAATAACATAGTCTCTTCTTTCAAGATAGTTGATCAAGGAGATTTTAGTAAAATCGAAATAGGTTCTTTTTATAGAATAAACACTCCTCTAGGATATTCATTTTCTCCCGGAATAGGTTACAGAAATAAAGATGCAGTTATTTTACACTTTGGGTTTAATTCAAAAAATTATGCTGTTGATTTTCTTTATGATTTAAACGTATCTAATTTATCTAATGCTAGTAATTACAAAGGGGGTGTAGAAGTAGGTTTTGTTTATTTATTTGGCAATAAAAAAAATGTAGAATTTAAAAAACACATATGTCCAGATTATTTATAGTAATTTCAATTTTTTGTTGTAATCTTTTATTTTCTCAATCTTTTAATAACATTGTAGAAGAAGCAGATTTTTTGTCAAAGAACAAAGACTATTATTCTGCTATTTATATATATAAAAAAGCTCTAAATAAAAAGCCTAACAATATAAAATTACTTTATAAATATGCCGAAGTGTTAAGAAAAACATATAATTATGAAGAATCTTTAAAATATTACAAGAAAGTTCATGAAATTAATGAAACTTACTTAAATGTTAAATTATGGATTGGAGTTTTATATAAAAATTTATCTCAGCATGATTTGTCAATTAAATACTTACATCAATTTATAGATTTCAAAAACTTAAACGACACCTTATATTCAAAAGCTTTAATAGAAATACAATCAAATAAGTTTATTAAAAAACACAAAAAAGATTCTTTAATTAATGTAGAAAGAATGTCAAATAACATTAATTCTATTTTTTCCGAATTATCACCATATTATTATAAAGGAGAACTATATTATAATTCAGTTCAAGCAGATGATAATGATAATTATAAATCTAGTATTTTATATTCAGAATATAAAAGTGGTTCTTTTTCTATAAATCAAAAATTAGATTTAATAGAAGATGAGAAAATGCACGTTTCTAATTTATTTTTTGATGAAGCAAGTAATAGATTTTATTTTAATAAATGTAGTTCAATTGAAAATAATTTTTTGTGCAACTTGTATTATGCTGATTTGGAAAATCCTCATCAACATATTTATATTTCAGATGTTAATGTGTCAAATTTTTCTTCTACACAACCCTTTATCACTTATTGGAAAGATAAAAAAGTTTTGTTTTTTTCTTCAAACAGATTAGGCGGTTACGGCGGTTTTGACATATGGTATTCAGAAATAAATAACAAAGAATTTAAAAAACCAAAAAACATAGGCTCTTTAATAAACACTCACGGTGATGAGGTTACTCCTTTTTATGATAAAAAAGAAAATATATTTTATTTTAGCTCTGATTGGCATATTGGTTTTGGAGGATTAGATATTTTTTCTGTTAATTGGATAAAAGATCATTGGGGTAAAATACAAAATATGGGCGAAGGTATTAATTCTAATTACAATGATTTATATATGAAGTTTTCTTATCAAGGAGATACTAAAATGGGTTTTATTTCATCGAACAGAAACAGTTCTTTAGAAATTATAGACAATCATTGTTGTAACGATATTTATAGTTTTACAATTTTAAGTAATTGTTTTTGTGACACTGTAAAACAAAAAAATTATAGTTTCATAAAACTTTTACCTTTAAAAATATATTTTGACAATGATAAACCTGAAAAATCAAAAAATGATACCATTGCGAATAAAGACTATTTGTTTTATTACGAAAATTATTTGAAAAGAAGAAATGATTTTATTGAAGTTTATTCTGAAAATTTAGAAGGAAGATTTTATAAAAATGCTATTGACAACATGAATTATTTTTTCGACACAGAAATAATTAAAGGTAAACGCAGTTTAGACAAGTTACTTTTAGAAATAACATCTTTGCTTGATAAAGGTCAAAATGTAAAATTAATATTTAAAGGTTTTGCAAGCCCTTTAACTTCAAAAGAATATAATACTCTTCTATCTAAAAGAAGAATAAGTAGTGTGAAAAAATATATAGAAAAATATAATAAAGAGATTTTAAATAAATATTTAATTAATCAAAAATTAATTATACTTATGATGCCTTTTGGTGAAGATACGGCTCCAAAATTTATTAATGATAACCCAAAAGATATTAAAAAATCAGTTTTTGGAATTAATGCTTCAAGAGAAAGAAGAGTAGAAATAATTAAAATAGAGGTTAATTAGGGCTCTATCCAATCATTGTTTTCTTTAATTATACTTATTAATTCTTTTACAGCTTCTTTTTCAGGAATGCTTTTTCTAATTATTTTTTTTTCTTTATATAATGTTATTTTCCCTTTAC
>PALO01000036.1 GCA_002706465.1 Flavobacteriales bacterium | reverse complement strand
CGGAGGAAGTTCCATTAGCGGAGGAAGCTCCAGCAAAGGAGGAAGCTCCAGCATCGGAGGAAGTTCCATTAGCGGAGGAAGTTCCATTAGCGGAGGAAGCTCCAGCAAAGGAGGAAGCTCCAGTAGCGAAGGAAGATCCTTTAAATGATAGTAAAAATGATTCAGATTCTAATGATTCTGTAGAAAACGACAAAAAGGAAGAATGATAATGAAACAAAATATTAATTTTCAAACAAAAGATAAGTTACTGCTTATCTTTTTTTATATATAATTAAAATGGGTAAAGCTATATTATTATTAGACGATGGATCATGTTTTTATGGCAAGAGTACATCAATAGTTGGGACTTCTGTTGGTGAAATATGTTTCAATACAGGAATGACTGGGTATCAAGAAGTTTTTACTGACCCTTCTTATTTTGGTCAGATTTTGGTAACAACAAATGTACATATAGGTAATTATGGGGTTCATGATAAAGAAATAGAATCTACAGGAATTAAAATATCTTCTTTAGTTTGCAGGAATTTTTCTCTAGGATTCTCTCGTCCAAGTTCGTTAAAAAACATTGAAGATTATTTTCAAGAAAACAATATAACAGTTGGTTCAGATTTTGACACTAGAGCTATAGTTAAACACATAAGAGACAAAGGTGCTATGAATGCAGTTCTTTCTAGTGAATGTTTTGATATTGATAAATTGAAATCAATGCTAAAATCTGTTCCTTCAATGGAAGGCTTAGAGTTGGCTTCAAAAGTTTCTACAGAAAAAAATTATTTTTATGGTAGTCCTGAATCCAAATACAAGGTAGCTGTGTTAGATTTAGGTTGTAAAACAAATATACTTAGGTGTTTAAGTGAAAGAAATTGTTATATAAAGGTTTTTAAAATAAAATCATCATTTGATGACATTATGGATTGGTCTCCTGATGGTGTTTTGATATCTAATGGTCCTGGAGATCCTAGTCCTCTGAAGGATACAATAAATTTAGTTAGAGATTTAATTAAAACTAACAAACCTATTTTTGGTATTTGTTTAGGTCACCAAATAATAGCTCTCTCTCAGGGTATATCTACTTTTAAAATGCATAATGGGCATAGAGGCATTAATCATCCTGTAAAAAATATTATATCTGGCAGATGTGAAGTCACTTCACAAAACCATGGTTTTTCTATTTCAGAAAAAGATGTTAAGAATAATAATAATATTGATGTAACTCATGTTAATTTAAATGATGATACTGTAGAAGGTATTAAAATAAAAAACACAAATTGTTTTTCTGTCCAATATCATCCTGAGTCTTCACCTGGACCTAATGATTCTAGATATTTATTTGATGATTTTATAGATTTAATAAAAAATTTAAAAAAATAATTATGTCTAAAATTAAAAGCATAGTTTCAAGACAGATTATAGATTCTAGAGGAAACCCTACTATAGAGACTGAAGTTTTTACTGAAAACCACATGGGTAGATTTTCTGTTCCTTCAGGAGCTTCTACCGGTATTCATGAAGCTCTTGAGTTGAGAGATTTTGACAATAAATGTTATATGGGTAAAGGAGTTTTAAACGCTGTGTCCAATGTTAATGATATTATTTCTGAAAAAATAATAGGTTTAGATGTTTTTGATCAAAATAAAATTGATGAAATCATGATAGATTTAGATGGAACAGATAATAAATCAAACTTAGGTGCAAATTCTATTTTGTCAGTATCTATGGCTGTTGCTAAAGTTGCTGCTTTGGAAAAAAAAACACCTATATATAAATATTTGTCTTCTTTTTTTGATGTTAGTGAATTTAAACTTCCTGTTCCAATGATGAATATATTAAATGGAGGGTCTCATGCTGATAATTTAATAGATATACAAGAGTTTATGATTATGCCTGTCGGTTTTAATAATTTTTCAGATGCTTTAAAGTCAGGTGTTGAGATATTTCATTGTTTAAAAAAACTATTAAAACAAAAAAAATATTTGACTAATGTAGGTGATGAAGGTGGTTTTGCCCCTAATTTAAATTCAAATGAAGAAGCTTTAGATTTTGTTTTACAGGCTATAGATTTATCTGGTTACAAAATAGGAGAAGATATTTTTTTAAGCTTAGATGTTGCTGCTTCTGAATTATATGATTCAAAAACAAATAGTTATATTTTTAAATCTAATAAAAATAATTTTTCGACTGATAAAATTGTTAATTATTGGGAAAAACTTGTATCTGATTATCCTATTATTTCAATAGAGGATCCTTTACATGAAGATGATTGGGAAGGTTGGAGTATTTTAACAAAAAAAATAGGCAATAAAGTTCAAATAGTTGGTGATGATTTATTTGTAACAAATGCTAAAAGACTTTCATATGGTATAGAAAATAAATGTGCTAATTCTATTTTATTGAAATTTAATCAAGTAGGAAGTTTGTCAGAAACAATAGAAACTATTAAATTAGCAAAGTCAAGTGGTTATAGTACAATTATAAGTCATAGGTCTGGAGAAACTGAGGACACTATTATTTCTGATATGTCAGTAGCTTTTAACTTAGGTCAGATAAAAACAGGTTCTTTATGTAGGACGGATAGAGTCTGTAAGTATAATCAGTTAATAAGAATTGCAGAAGAGATTAATGATAACTCTTATTTTGGTAAAAAAATTTTAAAAAGATAATATTATGAATAAAAAAAATGCTGAATTAAAAATAGGTGACAAAGTTTATGAATTTCCAATTATAGGTGGAACAGAGTCAGAATATGCTATTGATATTAGTTCTTTAAGATCTAAAACAGGTTTTGTGACTATTGATAAAGGTTTTAAAAATACAGGTTCTACAGAAAGTGGAATTACTTTTATTGACGGAGAAAAAGGTATATTAAGGTATAGAGGTTATGATATAGATGAGTTAGCTCAAAAATCAAATTTTTTAGAAGTAGCTTATTTGTTAATATATGGTGAATTACCTAAAACAGAAGATTATAATGTTTGGAAAGATAATATAGTAAAACATACACTTGTCCATGAAGATGTTAAGTCTATTTTAGATGGATTTCCTTCAAACTCTCATCCAATGGGAGTTTTGTCTTCCTTAGTATCTTCTTTAACTGCTTTTTACCCTAAATCTCTTGATCCAAATCGTTCATCTGACGAGATAAATGGCACTATAAAAAGAATTTTAGCTAAATTACCTACAATAGCAGCTTGGTCATATAGAAAAAGATTAAGATTGCCAGTTGTTTATCCTAAAAATGAGCTTGATTATTGTTCTAATTTTCTCAATATGATGTTCTCTATGCCATCTGAAGATTATGAAATTAATCCAATACATGCTGAAGCTTTAGATAAGTTGCTAATATTGCACGCTGATCATGAACAAAATTGTTCAACGGCTACAGTTAGAGTTGTTGGTTCTTCTCATGCCAGTATATATGCATCTGTTTCTGCTGGTATAAATGCATTATGGGGACCTAAACACGGGGGTGCAAATCAAGGAGTTATAGAGATGTTAGAAATGATTAAAGAAGATAATTGTGATTATAAAAAATATATTGCTAAGTCAAAAGATAAAAATGATGATTTCAGGTTAATGGGTTTTGGTCATAGAGTTTATAAAAATTTTGACCCTAGGGCAAAAATTATTAAAAATATAGCTTCGGATGTTCTAAATTCTTTAGGTGTTAATGATCCTGTTTTAGATATAGCTCAGGAGCTTGAAGCTATAGCTTTAAAAGATGATTATTTTGTTTCTAGAAAGCTTTATCCTAATGTTGATTTTTATTCTGGTATTATTTACAAAGCTTTAAATATCCCAGTTCAAATGTTTACCGTGATGTTTGCTTTAGGTAGATTGCCAGGATGGCTTGCTCAATGGAAAGAAATGCGTGAAAACAATGAGCCGATAGGTAGACCTAGACAAATTTATACTGGAGCAACAAAAAGAGAATTTGTGTCTTTAAGAAACAGATAATTTTATTTGCCTTACACATTCATACAAAATAATACCTGCAGCAACAGATACATTCAGAGATTCTATCTTTCCGTATAGAGGTATTTTTACTTGTTCATCAGAAGATTTTAATATTTGTTTTGATATTCCTTTTTCTTCAGAACCTACAACTACACATAGTGGTGTTTTTATGTCTATTTCGTTGATATTTTTATTACTTTTTTCAGAACAAGAAATAATATTAACTCCACTTTCTTTTAGGTAATTTACAGTTTTAAATAAATCATTTTCTTTACATATAGGTATATGGTTTATAGCTCCTGCAGAAGTTTTGTATGTTAATTCATTGATTGGTGCGCAATTTTTTTCAGGTATTATTACTGCATGTAATCCATAACATTCAGCAACTCTTATTATTGCTCCTAAATTTCTTGTGTCAGTTACTTGGTCGACAATTAACAAAAAAGGGTTTTTCCCTTTTTCATATATGCTAGGTAATAGTATTTCTATATTATGAGTATTAATAATATTTTTAAAACCTATGACACCTTGATGGTTTTTTTGTGATATTTTATTTATTTTTTCAATTGGAACAAATTGATGTTTGATGTTGTTGTCTTTTATTATGCCTAGCATCTCAAAAAACAAACTACCTTTTAATCCTTTTTTGATTATGATTTTATCAAAAGTATTTTCGTTACTTTTTATTGATTCTATTATTGGTCTTATTCCTATAACTATGTTTTTACTCTTCATCTAAATTGGGTTTTTCGATTTTTTCTATGTCAATTTCTATTTTGTTTTTACCATCAGATATTTTTAAAATGTCTTTATCTATTTTTTTAAATTCATTAGATGCATTATTGTAATGGTTTACAGCTGTTTGGATTGTTTTGCCTAAGCTTTCATGTGTTTTTTTATATTTATTTAAATGATTTGATAGTTTTTCAACATTTTTCATAATATCTTCTACTGATTTTTCAATTTTCATATTGTTTAAAGCTTTTACAGTAATTTGTAACATAGGGAATAAGCTCATTGGTGAAACTATCATAACTTTTTTAGAATAAGCGTATGAAACTAAATCTTTTGAGTTTATCTGTAGACTTCCCACTCGGCTATTCAGTAGATCCTGGTATAATCCATCTGCAGGTATAAACATGTATGAATAATCAGTTGTTTTCTCTGAAGGTTTTATGTATTTAGATGTTTCATCTATTCTTTTTTTTATATCTTCTTTAAAGTATTTTTCTAATTCTTGTATATTTTTTTTATCTCCTTCATCAATCATTTTATTATAATTGTCAAGCGAAAATTTAGCATCTATGGGTATTATATAGTTGCCAATTTTAACAATCGCGTCTACTGTTTCTCCGCTATTGAACTTGTATTGCATTTTAAATAGGTCAGGAGGGAGTACATTTGATAATAGATTTTCTAATTGTATTTCTCCAAAAATTCCTCTTTGCTTTTGATTGCCTAATATTTTTTCTAGTGTTTTCATCTGATTAGCAAAATTTAAAACTTGTTCATTTGTGCCTTTTATTTTCTCTAATTCAGAAGTAACTTCTTTTATTACTTTACTTGATTCAGCGAATTGTTTTTGCATATTGTCTTTAGAATGTGATTGAAATTTATTTATATCATCATTTATGTATTTTAGTTTTTTTTCAATTTCTTGTCTTCCTTTTTCAGAGTTATCTCCAACTTCTTTTCTTATTTCTTGAATTTCTTTTCTTATGTTTTCATGTAATTGTAGTAACAAGTCATTTGATGGTTGTGATTTTTTATCTGACTTTTTAAAATAAATAATTATAAAACCTATAATTATAATTGTTAAAATGATGTAATTTGATATCATGATTTTTTTATAGAATTAATACCAAAGTACCTAATTTTATTTTATCATACAATTCAATAATGTCTTTATTTTTCATTCTTATACATCCATGAGAAGAAGGTGTCCCTAATCTGCCTTCTTCTGATGTGCCATGTATGTATATGTATCTTTTATAAGAATCTACTTCCCCTCCTTTATTATATCCTTCCTCTTGTCCGTCAAGCCACATTATTCTACTTGTCACGTCATCTGTTTTAGACCTGCTAGTGTCTTTTAATATCGTAGCTATTTGTCCATAAAAAACTCTCCCTATCATTCTCCCATTTTCAGGTGTTTTGTCTCCAAATTTATCTTTAACCTTATGTAGTCCTAGTGGTGTTTTGTTACTTCCTTGTTTATTTCCAACTCCCAGTTCTCCAGATGATATTACATATTTCTTTATTATTTCGGTTTTATTTATGTAATATAAAGTTTGTTTTTCTATAGATACAAAAATCATTTCTTCAGCGTATTCTTTGTTTATGTCAACTAAATATTGATTTATTTTGTTAAATATTGTTTTTTGACCAGCAAGTTCTATTTGTAGAAATAAAGTTATTATGATTAATATTTTATATTTCATTTGGATTCCAATTAATTATTTTTTTGTTATTATTATTTAATATACTATTTGTTTTTGAGAAATGTCTGCATCCTGAAAAACCTTTATTGAAAGACAAAGGAGATGGGTGAGATGCTTTTAAAATAGTATGTTGTTTTACATTGATTAATTTTTCTTTTTTTTTAGCATATTCACCCCACAGTAAAAACACAACATTTTTTTTTTCATCTGATATTTTTTTAATCACCCTGTCTGTAAATATATCCCATCTTAATTTTTTATGTGAATTAGGTTGTTTTTCTCTTACAGTTAATGTGCAGTTTAACATAAATACTCCTTGTTTAGACCAATTAGTTAAGTTGTTTGTTTTTGGATATTGAATTTTTATGTCGCTGCATAATTCTTTAAATATATTCTTTAAGGATTTAGGAGTTTTATTTTTGTTTTTACTTGAAAAACATAAACCATGAGCTTCATTTTTATTTGGGTAAGGGTCTTGACCTATTATGACAACTTGTATTTTATTGAAACAAGTTATATTGAAAGCTTTAAAAATATTTTTTTCTTCAGGAAATANATTATANTTNTTTTTTTCTTTTTTTATTTCTTCTATTATATTTTTAAAATATTCTTTTTTTATTTCTCTATGTATAAAANTTTTCCAAGAATTTAGTTTAATTTTTATGTTCATAAATGATTTAAATTTGATAAGTTTTATAAATTTGAATTTAATAAATAAAACACATATAAAATGAATATAAAATTTTTTGTTTTTTTAATGCTTTTGTTTTTCTTTTTAGGTTCATGTANTATTGAGAAACCTTGTCCAGCTTATTCTNAAGCTGTAATAAATACTGTNCGTTAGTTTTAATGGATATNGAAAAAATTAAAAATAATTCTGAATGGTTGAGAGTTAATCTTAAAAAAAACAACAGTNTTGTTAAAAANGATAGATTGTCAAAAATAAGNAATAAGCCTAAATGGTTAAGAGTAAAATTACCAATAGGTAANGAGTATAGAAATGTCAGGAANATAGTTGATGATAATAATCTTCANACTATATGTCAAAGCGGTAATTGTCCTAATATGGGAGAATGTTGGGGAGCCGGCACAGCTACATTNATGATTTTAGGTAATATTTGNACGAGATCATGTGGTTTTTGTTCTGTAGCTACAGGTAGACCATTGCCTGTNGATTGGAATGAACCTTATAANGTTGCTAANTCTGTAAAATTAATGAATGTTAAGCATTGTGTNATAACTTCAGTAGATCGAGATGAATTAAAAGATGGAGGGTCTATAATATGGGCAGAAACAGTAAACAAAATTAGAGAATTAAGTCCTAAGACTACACTAGAAACCTTGATTCCTGATTTTCAAGGAAATAAATTTCAAATTCAGCGTATAATCGATGTTAGTCCTGAGATAGTTTCTCATAATATTGAAACTGTTGAGAGGTTAACTAAGGGTGTTAGAATACAAGCTAAATATGATAGAAGTTTAGGTGTTTTGGATTATTTGAAATTTAAAGGAATGAAAACTAAGTCTGGAATAATGCTGGGNTTAGGTGAAAAGGAAGAAGAAGTAATTAGAACAATGGATGATTTAAGGTCGGTAGGTGTAGATATAATGACTATAGGTCAGTATCTTCAACCTACAAAGAAACATTTGCCTGTTAAAGATTTTGTTCATCCAGATGTATTTAAAAAATATAAAGATGTTGGTTTAAGTAAGGGTTTTAGGTTTGTAGAAAGCGGTCCTTTAGTTCGTTCTTCTTATCACGCAGAAAAACATCTTTTTTAATATTATTTTCACTAGATTATATTTTTGAAAAAACATAAATAATTGTAAATTTATTATAAAGTAAATTATACATCATTATGACAAAAAAAATCATCTTATCAATTTCTATATTTATATTATTTTTTTCCTTTTTAATTATAGTAAATAAATCTCCTGAAATTAATGTGCCTGGTGAAGAGCAAAGATTTGCTGGAGCTATTCAATATTTACATAAAATTAAATCAAATGAAAGGACAGGTAGAGTTGATTTGTCTGATATTTACAGCGCTAAGTCAAAAGTACATGAAATGAAGATGCAAAGAAGCTCTCAATCTGTTTTAGAGTGGGAGGAGATGGGCCCTAATAATGTAGGAGGTAGAACTAGAGCTATTCTAATTGATAAAAATAACCCAGATATAATATACGCCGGAGCAGTTTCTGGAGGTCTTTGGGTTTCTTACTCTGGTGGTAGAGCATGGCAAAAATATTCTCCAGAATTATCTAATGTTAATATTTCATCTATAACTCAAGCTCCAAACGGAGATATTTATTTTGGTACAGGAGAAATGTATTTTGCTAAATATTCTTCTGGTTCTGGTGAATCTGGATTTGTTGGTAATGGTTTGTGGAAAAAGTCAGCTAATTCTAGTTCGTTTGAACAAAAAACAGGAGTAATGCCTGGTTCAAATAATAGTAGTGGTTATGAATGGTCTGGTGTTTACGAAATGTTAGTAGATCCAAATAATTCAAATAGAGTTTTTGCGTCTACAGGTTCAGGTCTTAAGTTGTCTGAGGATGCGGGTAATACTTGGGTTAATGTAGGTATAGGTCCTACAGCTTTAACATCAACTGACATTCAAGTTTCTTCAGATGGTTCTTATTATATGGCATCTATTAATAATATGGTTTATTATTCTGATGATGGTTCTGTAGGTACTTTTGTTTCTAGGCACGCTGGTTTACCTACAGGTAATTTAGGAAGAACAGAAATATCTATATCTCCTTCAAATCCTAATTATGTTTATTGTGCTATATCAAACAACTCTGGTAATGGGGACATGATAGGTATTTATAGATCAACAGATAGAGGTCAAAGTTGGGAAGCGATAGCATTAGCTGGTATAACAGAATTAAATATTTTTTCATCTCAGGCAAGATATGATATGTTGATAGGAGTACACCCTACAAATCCTGATATNTTATATGTAGGAGGTTTAGATCTATGGATGTGGAATTCTGGTCAATGGGAAAAATTAACTCAGTGGTTTTTTGCAGGTTTCCCTCAGTTTACAAATTATTTACATGCAGANCAACANACAATAGTTTTTCATCCTGAAAATCCAAATGTTTTTTATGTTGGTAATGATGGTGGTGTTTTTAGNACAGAAGATGGAGGTCATACTTTTAAGCATATGAATAGAGGTTATAACGTAACACAGTTTTATTCAGTAGGTTTTTCTAAATATGGAGAAGTAGTTGGTGGGACTCAAGATAATGGTACACAATTAGTTGGATGGAAAGCAGAATACTCTAACTCTGACATAGTTCAAGGAGTAACACCTCAAGCTGGATTTGAAATCAGAGGAGGAGATGGAGGATATTGTGATTTTTCTAGAATTAACCCTGATGTAATATTTATGGAAACTCAATATGGTGATGCTGCAAGATCTTTTGACAAAGGAATGTCTTTTTCTACTACTTTTGCTGGAGAAGTTCAAAATTTTATAGACGCTCAAGGTGCTCCTTTTGTTACTCCTTTTAGACTTTGGGAGTCATACAATGTATCTAATAATCCTGATAAAATTCGTTTTGTAGCCCAACAGGATTATCTACAAGGTGATGTTGTGCAAATACAAAGTAACACTGTTAATTATCCTATTAATTATGTTTTAGATGAGGAGTTATTTACAGGAGATACTCTTATGATAGCAGACCCTTTAACAAGTATGTTTGCAATAGGTATTAATGGTCAAATACTTATGACTAGAGATGCTTTAAGTGGAGGTGTTACTGATTGGCATAGATTAGCTAATATAACTGGGGCTCCTCAATGTATGGAGTTCTCTATTGATGGAGATAATTTATTTGTTGGTACTAGTAATGGTAGACTTTATAGAATTTCAAATTTAAAAAATGCTTGGTCTGATGATGATTGTGATATAATTTTAGCTACTAATTATATTGTTAATGTAGATTTAATTGAAACGTTTAGTAACAGAGCTGTAACAGGCATTTCTATAGATCCTAATAATGAAAATAATTTATTTGTGTCTTTAGGTAATTATGGTAACTCAGATTATATACATAAAAGTTCAAATATTTTAGATGCTAATCCAAGTTTCATGTCTGTTCAGGGTGATCTTCCTGAAATGCCAGTATATGATGTTTTAGTTAATGTTAAGGATTCTGATCAAATTTTTGTTGCTACTGAGTATGGTGTTTGGTCTTCTTCTTTTCCTTTTTCAGACTGGGCTCCTGAAGATAATGGTTTAGGTAATCAACCATGTTTTATGATTAGACAGCAATATTATAGTAATCCAAGTTATCCTAATAATATTTCATCAGATACAATTTTTTATTCTTGGTTAAATGATAGTTGGATTAATGTAAATAATGAGTATGATTATTTTGGTCAAATATATGTAGCAACTCACGGAAGAGGGATGTTTAAGTCTTCAAGTTTTTCTGAATCAAAAAACACTGAATTTGTGCCAATTTCTAATTTGACATCAAATTCTAACAAAGCCCTTGTTTACCCAAACCCTACATCAGATTTTGTTTCAGTAAGTATTGATGTTAAAAGTCAAAATGAAAATGTTTTAATTTACCTGTTTGACGTGCAAGGTAAATTGTTAAATAAATTTGAACATCAAAATTTACTTGAAGGTAATCACGATAAAAGAATTGATTTAAGGAATTTAAATCAAGGGATTTATATATTAAAAGTGTCTATTGGTGATCAGGTGTTTGAGTCAAAAATAATTAAGAAGTAAAATTCTTTATTTTTTATGAAAAATATTAGAGTAGCTATCAATGGTTTTGGTAGGATAGGGAGAGTTTTTTTTAGAAATGTAGTCAAAAATCCCATTATAGAAGTAACAGCTATTAATGATTTAGCAGACATTAATGTTCTTACTCATCTTTTAAAATACGATTCTATATATGGTTTGTCTGATTTTGATGTTAGTTGTGACTCAGATAATATAATTGTCAACAAAAAAAAAATACCATTTTCAAATTATATTAACCCTCACGAATCTTGTTTTAAAAATACAGATATAGTATTAGATGCAACAGGGGTTTTTAAAACTAGAGAAGAACTTTCAGGTTATTTCAATTCTAGTATTAAAAAAGTTTTGTTAGCATCTCCTCCATTTGATGATTCAATTAAAATGGTTGTTTTAGGTGTTAATGACCAAATTATAACAGATAAGGAAACAGTTTTGTCAAATGCTTCTTGCACAACTAATAGTATTGCTCCTTTAATAAAATTAATAGATGATAATTTTAAGATTAAAGATGCTTATGTTACTACAATACATTCTTATACAACAGATCAAAATATTCACGATTCTCCTCATAGAGATTTTAGACGAGCTAGATCTGCAGCTAATTCAATAATACCTACAACTACAGGAGCAGCAAAAGCTTTGACTAATATTTTTCCTCATTTAAAATTCAATTTAGGAGGTTGTGGTATTAGAGTGCCTGTAATTAATGGTTCTTTAACTGATTTGACTTGTGTTGTTGGTAAAAAGACAGACGTCCAAAGTGTTAATAATGTTTTTAAATTTCATTCTAAAAAAAATCTTAAAAAAATATTACAATATATTGACGAACCTATAGTTTCTAGAGATGTTATAGGAAACAATCATTCTTGTGTTTTTGACTCTCAGTTAACTTCTGTTCTTGGTAGTATGATAAAAATTGTTTCTTGGTATGATAACGAAAATGGATATTCTAATAGATTAATAGACGTTATTTCGAAGTGGTTTTAATATTTTTTTATTTCTAATTTTTTTCCGTTAAAAATAACATAACTATAGTTTTTAACCCAATCACCTAAGTTAATGTATATAGATTCTTTGTCTATGGTTTCTTGTTTAGGATAATGTTTATGTCCAAAAATAAAATAATCAATCTTTGTATTTTTTTTAATTTTTTTACAATATTCTATAAGGTCTTTGTCATTGCTTTTTTTTGTTTTGTTTTTATTTCTACTTTTTTGAGAGAAAAATTTCGCTATACTTATACCTAAGTCAGGATGAATACAATAAAATATTTTTTGACAAATTTTATTTTTAAATATTCTTTTTAGAAAAATATATGTTTTTTCTTTTTTATTTATACCATCACCATGACCTAAAAAGAACAATTTGTTATTAATTTTTTTTATCGTATTATTTTTGCATATTATTAATCCTATTTCTTTATTTAAATATTCTTTCACCCACATATCATGATTTCCTGGAAAAAAAAATATTTTTATTCCTGAATCAGATATTTCAGCTAATTTCCCTAAAAATCTCACAAATCCCTTAGGTATTACTTTTTTGTATTCAAACCAGAAGTCAAATATATCTCCCATAAGATATATTTCTTCTGCTTTTTCTTTTATTTCTTCTAAAAATAGTATTATTTTTTTTTCTCTTTTTTTACTAGAGTTGAAATCAGGTGACCCTAAATGAAAATCTGAAAGGAAGTATATATTTTTATTTTCTTTCATTTAATTTTTTGTTTAGTAATATATTTGTTTTCTTAGGGTCTGTTTTGCCTTTTGATAATTTCATGATTTCACCCATAAAAAGACCTATTAATCCTTTTTTACCATTTTGATATTCTTTTACTTTTTCAGGATATTTCTTAATTGCTTTTTCTATATATAATTCAATTTTTGTATCATCAGATTCTTGTGTTAAATTTTCTTCTATTACTATTTTTTCGGGGTCTTTTTTTATGTTTTGAATCATTATGGGAAAAACAATATTGGATGCAGTTGAATAGTTTATTTTTCCACTAGATATCAAATTAACTAATTTCGATATTTTTTCAGGATTTAATTTGAATGTTTTGATTGTTATCCCGTTTTCATTTAAATATGATTTTATTTTACCTATTATAAAATTAGCAGCTGTTTTGTAATTTTTGTTTTTTTTAACTACTTCTAAATAATATAAAGCAAGTGTTTTGTCTTCAGTTAATATGTTTGTGTCGTATTCGCTTAGTTTATGTTTATTCATAAATAAACTTTTTAATTCATCCGGAAGAGGAGGAAGGTTGTTTTTTATATTTATTATTTCTTCCTCTTTTATTATAACTGGAAGTAAATCAGGTTCATGGAAATACCTGTAATCATTAGACTCTTCTTTTGATCTCATAGAAATAGTTTTGTTTTTTATTGCATCATATAACCTTGTCTCTTGTTTTATTGTTTTATTGTTTTTAATTAATTCTATTTGTCTTCCTTTTTCATATAAAATAGCTTGTTTTACATTGTTGATAGAGTTCATATTTTTTATTTCTACTTTTGTTCCAAATTTAGTGTCATTTTTTCTGCATATAGATATATTTGCGTCACACCTCAAGCTTCCTTCTTCCATGTTACCATTACTTATTTCTAAGTATCTTACAATTTTTCTAATTTCATATAAAAAACTACAAGCTTCTTCCTCGTTTCTTATGTCGGGTTCAGTTACTATTTCAAGTAGAGGTACTCCGGCTCTATTTTAATCAATTAGGGAGTTAAAAGGGTCTTGGTCGTGTATTGATTTACCTGTATCTTCCTCCACGTGTATTCTAGTAAGTTGTATTTTTTTTATTTTCATTGATTATGACTTCTCCATTTGAACATATGGGGTCGTTGAATTGTGTTATTTGATATCCTTTTGGTAAATCTGAATAAAAATAATTTTTTCTAGCAAAAAGATTGTGTTTGTTTATATCACAATTAAGAGACAATCCTAGTTTTATAGCTGATTTTATTACTTCTTTATTTATTAAAGGAAGTGTGCCAGGTAGTGCTAAAGAAACAGGATGTATTTGAGTATTTGGTAATCCTCCAAAAAAGTAATTCTCAGGAGAAAACATTTTTGTTTTGGTGTTTAATTGAAGATGTATTTCAAGACCTACTACTGTAATAAAATTTTCAGACATTTTTATTTAATTTATTTTGTGGGTTATACTGGATTCGAACCAGTGACTTCTTGCCTGTCAAGCAAGTACTCTAAACCAACTGAGTTAATAACCCTTTGTATAAAAATAATAAAAATATGATATTAATATGTTTCTCCGTGTATTATAGCTGATATTTTTCTTAAAGGAGGGTTGTTTCTATGTTCACACAAATAAATACCTTGCCAAATTCCAAGATTTAACTTTCCATTTAATATATGTATACTTATGTTATTACCTATAATAGTAGATTTTATATGTGATGTCATGTCATCAGTGCCTTCTTCTGTATGAGTGTAATATTCTTCTTTTTCTGACACCATATGATTAAAGTGAGTTTCTAAGTCATTTCTGACACTAGGATCATAATTTTCATTTATTGTAATTGAAGCAGAAGTGTGTTTTATGAATAGGTGAAGTATTCCTATTTTGTATTTTTTGATTTCTGGTATTTTTTCTTTGATTTCTTTAGTTATTAAAGAAAATCCTCTTTTCCCCGCTTTAATATTGATTTCAGTTTGTGTCCAACTCATAGATAAATTTATTATTATTTTTATAAATTTATTATATGAATAAAATACTTTTTTTGTTTTTATTTCCTTATTTAGTTTTTTCTCAATCTTTATATAATCCTCAGTTAATGTATGATCAAACAGGAGGTATGTTTGAAGAAGATTCTTTACGTTCAATTTATTTGAATTTTTATGATAATAATTATCATAGCTATTTAGTTAATGCCTGGTTTTATAATCCAGATGAAAGAATACCAGCTGTATTAACTTTAAATGGTGTGGATTATGATAGTGTAGGTGTAAGATATAAGGGTAATTCTACATTTTGTTTGCCAAATGATGATAACAATCCAAAGGTTCCTTATAATATAGATATGAATTATTTTATAGGGGGTCAAAAATTATTAGGGTATAAAAAATTAAAATTAGCTAATTCTTGGATGGATGCTACATTTTTAAAACAAATTATTTCTAGTAATATTTATAGAAAATATTTGCCTACGGGTGAATCAAATTTAGTTAGGTTGTATGTTCAGGGTAATTATAATGGTCTTTATGTAAATGATGAATCAATTAATAAACAATTTTTAGAAAAACATTTTGATGAAAAATCAGGTCCTTTGTTTAAATGTGATAATATAGACAGGTTTTGTGACACTTTAAATGCACCTCAAGCAATGCCTCCAAATTTATACTACATGGGGAATGATACAGCTTTGTATTATGATAGTTACGATATTAAATCTGATTACGGATGGGAAGATTTAGTGAGCTTAATAAGAACAATTAATTTAAGTTTTCAAACTATTGATAGCGTTTTGAATGTTGACAGGGTGCTATGGGCTTTTGCGGTTAATCAGGTAGTTGCTAATCTTGATTGTTATAATACCTATTATATACATAATTATTATTTATATAAAACTGAGGACGGTTTATTTCAGATGATTCCTTGGGATTTAGATAATAGTTTTGTTGGAGCAATTATGGGTTGGGATTATTGGAGTCCTTCAAATGTATACGAATACGATCCTTATTTTACAGGACCCACTTTAGGAGCCCCTACACAACCTTGGGAAGAGAGACCTCTTTTATATAATCTTTTAAATGATAATTTTTATAGGAAAATTTATACTGCTCATATGAGGACTATTATTAGTGAGTCTTTAGATACATCTTATATTAGAGGAAATATAAATCAATTGCATAATTTAGCTTATACTGCTGCTTCTCAAGATCCTTATAAACTTTTCACAATGGCTCACTATTATGATAATATTGAATCTCCTATTTGGACAGGATGGGGTTTTGGAGGAATCATGAGCACAATTAATGAAAGAAAGCAGTACTTGTTATCTCATCCAGAAATATCTTTAATTCCTCCAATCATCACAACACCAAATGTATCTATGAATAATTTAGTTACAGTTGAAGTTAGTAATACTAATTATGTAGAATTAATGGCAACAACCAGTAAGTATAATTCTAAATTTAAATCTTTTGAAATGTATGATGATGGTGTTAGTGGGGGAGATGTAATTGCTAATGACGGAATTTATAGTTGTTTTATGCCTTTTTTGAATCAGGATTCAGTGAAGTTTTATATTCGTGCTCATAATGATAATGCAATTAAGCTCTCTCCTGAAAGAGCAGAATACGAATTTTATATTCATTATAATTATAATTTCAACAATGTTTTAGGTTTTGAGAATGATAAAAACATTGTTAGAAGAATAGATGTTTTAGGTAGAGATATTACTTTTAATAAAAATGTAAAAAATAAAATATTTTTCAATATATATAAAAACGGAAATGTTGAGAAAATTTATAAATTTGAATAGATGAGGATTTTATTTGTTGTTGTTTTTTCTTTTATATATTTTTTTTCTTATTCTCAAAAAACTTATACAATAAGTGGTTATGTAGAGGATAATAAAAGTGGAGAAAGTCTGTTTGGTGTTAATGTCTATTCTTCAGAGAAAAATGCAGGTGTTATTTCTAATTCTTATGGTTTCTATAGTCTTTCATTAGAATCAGGGGAAGTTATTGTAGAGTTCTCTATAATAGGGTATAATAAAAAAATATATAAATTAGATTTAAACAAAGACACAACTATAAATGTTAGTCTAGAATTATCTTCTGTAAGTATAAAAGATATTTTGGTTACCGGAGAAGCTACTGTTGTAGAAGAAACAAGAACTTCTGTTATTGATATTCCTGTTAGACAAATTAAAAAAATACCAGCTCTTTTAGGTGAAGTTGATATTTTAAAATCCATACAATTATTGCCAGGTGTACAGTCAGGTAATGAGGGCAGTTCAGGTTTTTACGTTAGGGGAGGAGGTCCTGATCAAAACCTGATTCTTTTAGATGGTGTTCCTGTTTACAACGCTTCACATTTATTTGGTTTTTTTTCAGTTTTCAACGCAGATGCTGTTAAAAATGTTCGTCTAACTAAGGGTGGTTTTCCTGCTAGATTTGGAGGTAGATTGTCTTCTGTCTTAGAAATAGATATGAAGGAGGGTAATATGAAAGAATTAGCTGGTGATTTCTCATTAGGTCTTATTGCTTCAAAATTCACACTTGAAGGTCCTTTGTCAAAAAATAAAACTTCTTTTATAGTTTCTGGCAGGAGAACGTATGCGGACCTTTTAATTAAACCTTTTACTCCTCGTGACGAGAACGGAGGTTATTATTTTTATGATTTTAATTTTAAAATTAATCATAAATTATCTCAAAAAGACAGGCTATATTTAAGTGGGTATACGGGTAAAGATTTATTTTATATTGATTTTACAGATACTTGGGGTAACGGTAATGATGAGATCAGTTTTGGTTTAGGATGGGGTAATGAAACGGCATGTTTAAGGTGGAACCATTTATTTAATGATAAGTTATTTAGTAATACATCTTTAATATATAGTAGGTATTCTTTTAATCTAGATCAAAACTTCAATTTCACAGAAGATACAAGTTATACTAATTTTAACTTTAATTATTTGTCAGGTATAGAAGACATTGGAGTTAAAATTGATTTTGATTACATTCCTAATCCAAGTCATTATGTTAGGTTTGGTTTTTCTTACACAAATCATAGTTTTAAGCCTGGAGAATTAGATTTGGGATTTTCTCAGTCTTTTATTCCTAGTGCAAACATAGATACAACTTTCATATTTTCTCAAAGAAGAAAAGCTAATGATATGTTTTTTTACATTGAAGATGACTTTAAAATAGGAGATAAGTTAAAAATAAATACAGGATTACATGCTTCTGCTTTTTCTGTAAGTGATAGTTTGTATTATAGTTTTCAGCCAAGAGTGTCAGCTAGATATTTAATCAATAAAGATTGGTCTTTAAAATTATCTTATGCTGAAATGAAACAAAATATTCATTTGTTAACTAATTCATCTGCTGGATTACCTACAGATATATGGGTTCCAGCTACTGATAGTGTTCCTCCTCAGCAATCAAAACAAATAGCATTTGTTATAGCAACTAAGTTTAAAGATGGTTTGTATGAGTTAAGTTTAGAGAGTTATTATAAAAAGATGTATGATTTAATTACTTATAAGGAAGGATCTTCTTTTACTAGTGCGCAAAATTGGGAGACATCAGTTGAAACTGGAGGTCAAGGAGAAGCTTATGGTTTTGAACTTTTTTTGCAAAAACAAAAAGGCTCTACTACAGGATGGATAGGGTACACTTTGTCTTGGACTAATAGACAATTTGATAATATTAATTTTGGGGAATGGTATCCTTATAAATATGACAGAAGACATGATTTTTCTTTAGTTTTATCTCATTCTTTTAATGAAAATTTTGATTTTGGTTTAACATGGGTTTATGGCACAGGTATTTCTTTTAATTTCCCTCAAGCTGTTTATTGGGGTTTGTCAGAAACAGATTATATACCTTTAATAGAATCTTATGGTTCTAGAAATTCTACTAGAATGAATCCTTATCACAGATTAGATTTAGGTTTAAATTTCACAAAACAGAACTCAAAGTTTAATTTCTTTAGAACAATTTCTTTTGGTATATATAATCTTTACAATAGAAAAAATCCGTTTTTTGTTTATTTAAGTCAGGGCAGAGGAGCTGCTAATGGAGAAACTGTTGCTAATCAAATTTCATTATTCCCTATAATACCTTCGATTACTTATAATATAAAATTTTGATTATGAAAAAATTATTATTTATTTTTTTAATTATTTCTTCTTGTGAAACAGTTATAGATTTAGAAATACCTCCGCATAACTCTGTTTTAGTTTTAAATGGCATTTTGAGTAACGATACTAATGTTAGGGTTTCATTATCTAACTCTGTTGGTGCTTTTGAAAACAATCAAATAAATTCTATAAATGATGCGATAGTTTTATTTTATGAAAATGATATTTTTTTAGACACAATGAGTGTTATGGGTCCAGATACTTTATGGGTTGACGGTTCAGGGTATAATAATAATATATTTTATTATTATTTAGATTATTATC
>PALO01000035.1 GCA_002706465.1 Flavobacteriales bacterium | reverse complement strand
CTGTTTATTTTTTTCTCTTTTTTTATAGGAGCAAGTGGCTCTCTTTTTGGTCTTCCCCCAGGAGATTGGTTTTCTTGTATAAAACCTTGTCTACTGGTTTGTATATTTTGGTTTTCTCTAATATTGTTTTTCTGTTGTTCTATTTTTGTATTTGCTACAGGTAGTTTAGCCTTTAATAGAAAAGAAGTAATTTCTTTATTTATAATATTCAACATGCCTTTAAATAGCTCAAAAGACTCAAATTTATATATTAATAAAGGATCTTTTTGCTCATAAACAGCTCCTTGCACAGACTGACGTAAATCATCAAGAGCTCTTAGGTGTTCTTTCCAAAATAAATCTATGAAAGATAGAAAAACATTTGTTTCTATATATTTTATCATATTGATCCCATTGGAATTATACACGTCTTCTAGACTTGCAACAACTTGGATAGTTTTTTTACCATCAAAAAATGGAACAATAATATTTTTATATTTTTCAGATTCGTTTTCAAATACATTTTTTATTAAAGGAAATACTTGTTTAGATATAATTTCACTTTTTATTTCGTAATTCTTTTTTACTGATTCAAGTGTTTTTTCAGTAGATTTTTGAGCTTCATTTTTTAGAAAATCTTCTTCCGAAATATTAGTTTGTGTTGCTAAATGCCTAATACAGTCTAATTTAAAATTTTCATAATTACTTGAACTGAGGTTTTCGTTAACTATGTTTTCTGTACTGCTGTATAATAAATTATCTAGTTCTATTTCCATTTCTTCTCCAAACAAAGCATTTTTTCTTTTTTTATAAATATGTTCTCTTTGCGCATTCATGACATCGTCATATTCTAGTAGTCTTTTTCTAATTCCAAAATTATTTTCTTCTACTTTTCTTTGAGCCCTTTCTATTGATTTAGTAACCATAGAATGTTGTATTACTTCTCCTTCTTTTAAACCTAGTCTGTCCATAACTTTTGCTATTCTTTCAGACCCAAATAATCTCATTAAATTGTCTTCTAAACAAACATAAAATTGAGAGGAACCAGGGTCTCCTTGTCTTCCAGCTCTACCCCTTAATTGTCTGTCTACTCTTCTTGAATCATGTCTTTCTGTGCCAAGAATAGCTAGTCCTCCAGAAGACTTCACTTCATCTGATAATTTTATATCTGTACCTCTACCAGCCATATTTGTTGCTATTGTTATAGAGCTTTTGTAACCAGCTTGAGCAACTATGTCTGCTTCTTGTTGATGTCTTTTTGCATTTAAAACATTATGTTTAATTGATTGCATGGTTAGCATTTTAGAAAGTAATTCAGAAACCTCTACAGATGTTGTTCCAACTAAAACAGGTCTTCCTTCTTTTTTGAGTTTTTGTATTTCTTCTATGATAGCTTTGTACTTGTCTTTTTTAGTTTTATATACTAAATCTTCTTTGTCTTTTCTAACTACAGGTACATTTGTAGGGATAGATATACATTCTAATTTATAGATTTCCCAAAATTCTTCGGCTTCCGTCTCAGCTGTACCGGTCATCCCTGATAATTTGTCGTACATTCTAAAGTAGTTTTGTAAGGTAATTGTCGCCAAAGTTTGTGTTGCTGATTCTATTTTTACATTTTCTTTTGCTTCTATTGCTTGATGTAATCCGTCAGAATATCTTCTTCCTTCCATTATCCTCCCAGTTTGTTCATCTACTATTTTTACTTTATTATCCATCACAACATATTCGACATCTTTTTCAAATAAAGTATGAGCTTTAAGTAATTGATTAATAGCATGAATCCTTTCGCTCTTTATACTGAAATCATTTAATAATTTTTCTTTTTGTGTTTCTTTAGTTTTTTCATTTTCTTCAGACTTTTCTATTTTAGCAATCTCTAAACCAACATCAGGTAGTATAAAGAAATTTGAATCGTCGTTGTTTTTGGATATCAACTCTATACCTTTGTCTGTTAATTCAATAGAGTTGTTTTTTTCGTCTATAGTGAAGAATAATTCTTTGTCTACTAAAGGCATATTTTTTCCTTTTTCTTGTAAATAAAAGTTTTCAGTTTTTTGTAAAATTATTTTCACTCCTTCTTCACTCAAAAACTTTATTAAAGATTTATTTTTAGGTAATCCACGATAGGCTCTTAGAAGATTAAACCCGGCATCTTTTTCATTTTCCTGAATTAATTTTTTAGCATCTTGTAACACTGTAGATACGTATGTTTTCTGCGCCAAAACTAGTTTTTCTATCACTGGTTTTAGATTTGTGAAAAGAGTTTTGTCATTTGATTTTACAGGTCCAGATATTATTAAGGGAGTTCTTGCGTCATCTATTAAAACAGAATCAACCTCATCAACTACACCAAAACTGTGAGGTCTTTGTACTAGATCTTGTTTTTTTATAGCCATGTTGTCTCTCAAATAATCAAATCCAAATTCATTATTTGTGCCATATGTTATGTCAGCATTATAAGCTTTTTTACGTTCATCAGAGTTTGGTGTATAATGATCTATGCAATCTACACTTAGGTTATGAAATTCAAAAACAGGAGCCATCCATTCGGCATCTCTTTTTGCTAAATAATCGTTCACAGTTACTATGTGTACGCCTTTTTTTGTTAAAGCATTTAAGTAGGCAGGTAGTGTAGCTGATAATGTTTTACCTTCACCTGTTTGCATTTCAGCAATTTTGCCTTGATGAAGCACAACTCCTCCTATTAATTGGACATCGTAATGAACCATGTTCCACTTAGTTTCGGATCCAGCAACTATCCAAGTATTGTCATATACTGCTTTTTCTCCTTTTATTTGTACGTTGTCTTTTTTGGTTGCTAAATTTTTATCAAAATCTGTTGCAGAAACTTCTAATTTATTGTCAGAAAATCTTTTACAAGTTTCTTTTACAACAGCAAAAGCTTGAGGCAAAATTTCATTTAATTTATTTTCTCTTTTGTCTTTTATTTCTAATTCAATTTTTTCTATTTTTCCATATAAGTCTCTTTGCTTTACTATGTCTTTTATCCTTTCTATTTCTAACTTTAATTCTTTTATCTTTTCTTGTTCTTCTTTGTATGAGTCTTGAATTTGAAGAATAAATTCTTTTGTCTTGTTTCTTAATTCATCGTTTGAGATATCTTGTAAAGAATCGAACTCCTGATGTATTTTTTCTATTATAGGAGTTATTTTTTTTATGTCTTTTTTGTATTTGTTGCCAAATATTTTAGTAAATGAGGTAAAAATACTCATCTTGTATTTATTGATTTAATATTCTTCTTCGTTAAAGAAAAAATCATCCTTATCAGGATAATCAGGCCATACATCTTCAATTGAGTCATACACTTCATCATCATCTTCTAATTCTTGTATGTTTTGTAATAATTCAGTAGGAGCTCCTGTTCTAATACAATACTCTAATAACTCATCTTTTGTTGCTGGCCAGGGAGCGTCTTCTAGTTTTGATGCTAATTCTAATGTCCAATACATATACTTGTTTTTTTTGCAAAATTAATTTTTTTGTTTACAAAAACAAGTTAATTCTCAGGTTCCCAATAAATTTCTTTTCCATCATCTTGCATATTTGCATATCTTGCTAGTACAAAAAGACAGTCAGAAAGTCTATTTAAATATTGTATTATTAATTCTATTTGATGACCTTTTTTTAGTTTTACACATAATCTTTCCGCTCTTCTGCATATGCATCTTGATATATTAAAAAGAGCTTCATTTTTGCTTCCTCCAGGTATTATAAATTTGGTTATTTCAGGTAGTTTTTTTTCATAATTATCTATAGTTTTTTCTAAAAAGATAACATCTTCATTTTTTATTTTAGGTATTTTGATGTTGTTTTTATCTGGATCAGATGCCAATAAACTACCTATTACAAATAACTTATTTTGAATTTTATTAATTATTATTTTAATTTCTTCTTCTTTTATAATATTATAAATTAAACCTAAATAAGCATTTAATTCGTCTATTGTTCCGTATGATTCTATTCTTACATTAGATTTTTCTAAAGTTGTTCCACCTAGAATTTTTGTTAAACCTTTGTCTCCTTTTTTTGTATATATTTTCATATTATTTATTTTAATAATATGACCTTCCCAGATTTATTGATGTTATGTATGCTGTTTTCTGTTGGGTGAATTACTTGTAAAACATATGAATATACTCCAGTAGGTAATTTTTTATTGTTTAGATCTGTTCCATCCCAACCAACATTATATTGGTTAGTCTCAAAAATGTTATTACCCCATCTGTCAAATATTCTCAAAACATATAAATATTCAGATATATCATATGAAATTATTGGTTTAAAAATTTCATTATCTCCATCCTGATTTGGTGAGAAAGAGTTAGGTATAAAGAAGTTAAATAAACTTTTGTAAACAGCTATAATAGTGTCATTGTCAGAGCATTCAAAATATACAGAATTTTGAGTGTTGTTAGGTAAAAGTATNAANGNTATTTGAATTCCAGTTTTCAAACTCAAATCCATCTTTAGGNATTGTGTAAAGATAAATTAAATCTCCTTCTCTATATTCTTGAGTAAAAGGAAAATNATTAAATGATTGACCATTTACTTCTAATTCACAAGAATTATTAGGGTTTACATTATAAGTTACATTGTAATATATTATTTCTTTAAAGTTTAAAGTTATGGTGTCACTTGTTGTTATATTAAGATTTAATTCTAGGTCGGTATTACCNNTGTTTATTAAATTATTTGCANTCCAATATTCAAANTCCCAAGTGCTGTTACTAATCGGAGCTATATTTATNTTTTNGCCATAATTNTAATTCACAGANTGTGGAAATAAAGATATATCGTTATTNTTTAAACTAAGNCCTCCTGAGTTATTAGGANTNGTAACAAANGTAATGTTTAATATTTCTGGCTGCATATTTAACACAATTGTGTCTATGTCGGTTACATTAAAATCTACATTTAGAGAGTTACTGTTAGGATTAAATACAGATACATTACTTTGCCAGTTGTTGATTACCCATCCTACATTAGGTAAAGCTGTCAATGCTACATTTGAATTATTAGGGTAAGATTCTGTATAAGGAAAATTTGAAATAATGTTACCATTTATATCTATATCCGCACTTAATGCAGGCTCAACTATATACACAATATCTACTGCATCAAAATGAGCAATAATAGTCACGTCAGAGTTTAGATTTAAACTTAAAGTATCTACAAAAGGATCATAATTATAGTTTGAACTTGAAANAACTTCCCAGTATGAAAAATTACCACTAGAAACTTCTAAAGGNAGATTGACTCCTCCAAAATANATTCCATCAAAAGGTGTTGTAAAGTTACTTACGTCAAGGTCGCTAATTTGCACTTCTCCTATTCCATCTATTATTAATGTCACATTATACGGACCAGTAACATCAGGGAAACAGTCAACGATACCGTCATTTACTATTTGGCATCTTGTTAGTATAAAGTCTCTTATNTCTTGTACGTTATTTTGCCAAGTATTGTAATTNCCTCCCCATCTATTAATTTGACCAGTCATTTCTGGTTCTATTATGTCAATTAAGCTATCTAGATGCTGTATTAAAAAGTCACAACTAAAATAACTATTTGCTAAATCAGCCCATCTATTTATATAGTCACTAAAAAAATCTTCGTTATCAAGNAAAGAGTTCCAAATAGGNACATGTCCTTGTCCTCCAGGATTACCCAAAGAATTTGGGTCACAAGGGTCTGCGTTAACATTTTGAGTTGGGACATTAGTGTAATTTGCTCCATGGTCAAATATATTGTCTTGATCCCATAANCCATATCTCCATTTTTTCTTATCACCATCTGGGTCTTTGCCTCTCCACCATTGAGTATTCCAGTTTAACCAATCTGCATTTATAACATAAGAGTTTAAAATAAAATAATCAATTAAGCTGCCAACATTGTAAAGGCTTTTAGCGTAATTATAGTTAGCGGCTATAGACATGTCATTATTTATAATAAAATCTCTTATTGCTATCCAGTCAGTGTCGTCNCCATACTCTATCCAAGTTCCTCCCCATGTCTTAATCCAATCTATATTAAATTCATCTTGGTCGTAATTGTAGTCTGTAAAATCGGAGTCATCAATNTTTTCTCTTAATTCATAAAGACCCCAGTATTGACCATTGAGATATAAAANACATGATTCAAAAGATCTTTCATCCATTCTTAAATCAGCAACTTGAGACAATGATTGACAATAAGCATCTCTAATATGAGCACCTGANCCNCCATAAGAAAATGGGTAATTNTCATTTGCTCCAGCTTTTAATATTAATCTTTGGAATTTGTCTCTTTCTGTGACTCTAAATATTTCATCTTGTATAGCGTGATTNTATCCAAATTGATCTCTTACTATATAATCAAAACCTCTTTGGTCGTACGCCCAAGAATCATTTCCATGTTTGTTGAATTCGCCTTCNGCTTCGTCTAGTAAATTAAAGTTTGAATCAAATAGTTCAAAAGAACCTTGAGGTTCTAGCCATTGTGTTCCATTTAACAAATTATCAACTTGACCACCAGATATAGATACTACATTTACAGTATGTGATTCATTGATAAAGTAAGTGTTAGTTTCTATAAAACTAGGTAAAATGTCAGGATTAGGACCATATGCTATTGCCTTTATTACTTGTGTATTATTTATGTTAATTGGATTCGTATACTGTGTAGAATTATTGTCAGGGAAATCACCATTTGTTGTGTAATATATTGTTGCATTAGGGTTTGAGCAAGTGATGCTTACATTTACATTATTTGCATAGTTTCCTGGAGGAGTATCAAAAACAGGATTAGGTTCATATCCATCAACACCACCTCCATTATTATTGTCAGGAGAAGGGTTTGTAAATACTTTCCAAGTATTTGACCCATTTGTTTCTCGACCAAAAGAATGATTTGTTTGTATAGGGTTTATAAATAAAGAGTCTATAGTAACTCCATTTGGATCTGATAAAATAATGTATTCATTACCTTTTGTTTGTGTTAGTTTAAAGTTTGTGTGGATGTCATTTCCTCCATTTGTAATTTCATTTCTTTTTGAACAATATACTACTACAAAATCATTTGGCTGTACAACTACAGATGATGTGAATTGCCATTTTGTAGGATTATCGTCTTTATCACTCAGATAATATCCATTTAGATCAACAGGGTTAATTCCTGTATTGTATAATTCAATCCAATCTTCATAATCACCATAATTGTCCTGATAGTCATCGTAATTTGCTGCAGAATATTCATTAATTAAAATTTGGCTTTGCAGATTTGTGTTGAAAAAAAGAAACGAAAAAATCAAAACTAATATCTTCATGTATTGTATTTACGTATAAAAAGTTAGTAAATTTAAGAAAATATTTATTTTTTTATGCGTCATATTTTTATAATTATCATTTGTTTTCTATTTATTAACATTGCAACAGGACAAGGTCAAAATGCAACATGGTATAAAGATATAGCGCAAATTATGCAAAATAATTGTGTAGAATGTCATAGAGTTGGTGGAATAGCTCCATTTCCTCTGGAAACATATAATGATGTTATTAATCAAAATTGGATAATACCACATGTTCTTACAACTGGTGAAATGCCACCTTGGCCTCCAGACACTACTTATCAAAGATATTTAAATGAAAGACTTTTGTCACAAGATAAAATAAATACAGTTATAGACTGGATACAAGATGGTATGCCATTAGGAGTTCAAAGTGCTAATAATTGTTTTCCTCAATTCAATAATGATCCTCTTTTAGGAATACCAGATTTGAAATTAACAATTCCAACTTATACTAGTCACGCCACTGCTACCAGTGATGATTATGTTTGCTTTGCTATTCCAACGGGTTTGTCTAATGATAGATTTATTAAAGCTGTAGAAATTATACCAGGGAACCCGGAAATAGTTCATCATGTTTTGGTTTATATTGATGAAACAAATACTTACCAAACAGATACTAGCGGTACTTGTATGGGCCCTACCTCTGGCAGTATGCTTGCAGCATACGCTCCTGGTTCTACCCCTAGAATATTCCCCAATGGTATTGGCACTAATATGGGAGTAGAGTTGCCAGCAAACAGTAGTATTGTAGTTGCTATGCATTATCCTGAAGGTACATTTGGTCAGCAGGATAGTACTTCTATTAATATACATTTTTATCCTAGTAATGCAACAGGTATTAGAGAAGTAGTGAATCAAGTTGTAGCTACAGATTTTGGTTTTTGCATACAAGCTAATACTGTAGATACAGTATTTCAGCAAAACAATCTTGGAATACCTGTCAACATGTCTTTATTAGATGTTTTTCCTCATTCTCATTTAATAGGTAAAAGTTGGTTAGTATACGCTTTAGATCCAAATCAGGACACTGTTAAGGCTATAAGAATTAATAATTGGGATTTTGAATGGCAAGATTTTTATCAATTTAAAAATATTGTAAAAATACCACCAAATAGCACAATTAATGCTTTGGCGACTTATGATAATACAGCTCAAAATCCATTTAATCCTAATTTCCCTCCTCAAGACATTTGTGCTGGCCTTAATACTAATGACGAAATGTTTGTTGTTTTTGCTTCTTTTACACCTTATTATCCTGGAGACGAGAATTTAGATTTGGCAGGAGCTTTTGAAGAGTTCAATCCTACTGTTTCATTAAATGGGTCAAATAATTTATGTGAAGGAGATACAGCAGAGCTAATCTTGAATACTAATTTTGCTTCTTACTTATGGTGTCCTACGGGAGAAACCACCTCATCTATTAATGTTACTAGTTCAGGAAATTATTCTGTTCAAGTCACAAACAATAATGGTTCAGTTATTTCTTCAAATGTTTTGAATGTAGATTTTAACTCCAACCCAAGTATTCCGACAATATCGTTAATTGGCAGTAATTTAGAATCTTCTGTTTCACAGAATTACCAATGGTATCTAAATGGTAACCCTATTTCAGGTGCTAATTCTCAAACATTTACACCTCAGGTTTCCGGAGATTATGTTGTAGAAGTAACAAATAATAATGGTTGTTCTAACATATCAGATGTTTTTAATTATTCTGTGAGTTCAATATCAAATGAATACCATTATTCAAACATCTTTCCTAACCCTTTTAAGGATAAAATATTTTATGAGTTTTTTTCAAATGCTGGACTAAGAATCACTATACAGTTAACAGATTTAGTAGGTAATATTATTTTAAATCAAAATTACATACTTGATAATTCAGGTTATAATAAAATTAAAATAGAATTAGATAAAACTGTTTTGTCAAAATTAAATACAGGTTTGTATTCTTTGTCTATAAGTAGTGATTTACACAAAGAGTATCAAAAAATGTTTTTTGTTAAATAACTATTTAACTATTTTAATAAACTCTTCTTTATTGAATCTTATTCTTTTGCCATAAACTCCATTAGGGGCTCTTTTACCNGCACTAATNACCATACATATTTTTGCTTNACNNGGTAGATTGAGTANTTTTTTTACNCTTAAAGANTCCATACCNTCCATAGGACAACTATCATATCCAAAAGCTCTAAAAGANAACATTAAGTTTTGACAAGCTAAAGCAGTTGATTTTTGNGCCCACACCTCCATTTCTTTTTTTGAACCAGGCCCTCTAGGTGTAGGTTTTGATAATCCTCTAAAAAATATTGCAACTTTTTTTATTAAACCGAATAAACCAAAAGGACCTTGATTGTAAGCTAAAGGAACTATTTTGTTATAATACTGCCAAGCNCCTTTATGTTTTTCTTTTTTCTTTTGATCAAATAGCTGNAACATCATAGAATTATTTTTTNTCCAATTATCAGGTCTGGCTACGCANACTATTAGTTCAGCGGCAGTTGCTGCTGCTGGTTGAGACAAACAATATTCTATTAGTTTTTCTTTTTTTATTTTGTTTCTTACCCAGTAAAATTCCCATGTTTGTAAATTAGAAGAGTTTGGAGCNAGNAGAGTTANNTCTAAGCATTTTTTNACAATTNCTTCTGGNATTTTTTCATCTGTGTATACACGAACACTTCTTCTGCTTTCNACGACCTTACAAAANTCNTCNGGATTTGTTTTGATTGCTTTTTCTTCAAACTTAAANTCTGGTACTTTTTTAAAAATATCTACTTTATTCACTTTTATCTTTTTAGTTGATTTCTTATTTCTTCTGCTTTTTTCCTAGACATCTCAAAAGAATTATCTATCGAATAAGCTTTATTATACATTGCTACAGCTTTTCTATACTGTCCTGTTGTAGCGTAAAAATCACCTTTAGAATCATAAGGGTTTGCGGCTTCAGGCAACATAGATATATATTTGTCAAACTCTTGTTCTGCTCTTAAGGTGTTTCCCATTTCAAGAAAAGCATAACCTAACAAGTTCCTAACAGCGGGAGAGTTTTTGTCTAAACTTAAAGCCTTATACAAATAATGTTTGCCTTTTACAGGATTTCCAGTTTGCCCATAACAAACTCCTAATGTTAAATTAATATAAAAATCATCAGGATGCATAGATCTAAGTTTTTTTAAATAAGGTATTTGCACAGACCATTGTTCTGACCAGTCTATTTCAGGTGAATTTTGTTCAATGATAAAATCATATTTATTAGTTTCATTATTCCAAACAGTAATTGTGTCAATTGTAGTTTCATTTGTAAATTTGTCTTGTAACTCAATTAATTTTTTGAATGAGGCATCTACAGCTTCTATATATATTCTTTCACTTTCTGTAGCTTCTTTAACATATTCTTTAGCTTTTTTAAGATACTCGATTTTGCCTTCATTGTTTATTTCAGGGTCTCCTATTTTCCAAGCATATGCCATTGAAAATATAGGGTCTGATTTTATGACTTCGTTCATCATTTTTTGAGATGTTTTAAAATCTATATAGTTCCAATTTACAGCTAATGCTTCTAAATACATTTTTTTTGTTTCATCATCTGTAGATAAAGGCATAGTATTGTCAGACAGGTATGAATAATCTACAGCATTAAATAGTTTGGGAAGATTAACTTCTTTTGTTATTTGAGCGTAACTAATTTTAAATATCGAAAATGTTAGTATAGTGATTAGAATAATTTTTTTCATTTTTTTAATTTGTTGCTAATTATAAATTTATAATTATTTTTTTTAAAAACATAAAATTAATAGATTTGCGACAACAAGTATTTCTATTTTGAAGAAGATATTTTTTGTGCTTATTTTTTTAAGTTCAATTACTTTTGTTTTTGGACAGTCTTTGACGTTTAATCCGTCAGGATGTTTCCAGGTTGGAGATACTGTTAATATATCTTTTAACTCAATATATCAGGGTTCAGTACAAAACTGGTATTTAGCTGATTTTGAAATATATGATGATTTTGGAAATTATTACGATGATTGGCAAAATGATGATAATTTTGATTGGGTAGTTCCTCCTTTTACAGGAAATTACACTATCTCCGTTGAACCAAGAGGTCCAGAGGGTCAAAGTGGGAGCGATTTTTATGTTAATATTTTTATAGTTGATTCAGTTAATATTTTTG
>PALO01000034.1 GCA_002706465.1 Flavobacteriales bacterium | reverse complement strand
GGCGACGTGGCCGTGCGCCTCCGCATCGTGGTGCCGCCGGCCTCACGCAAGCGAGCGCGGCCCGAGACCACGCACGACATTTTTGTGCGCAAGTGGGGCGCCGCTGTGAAGGACGCGCTCCCTTAACGATCGATCGCTCTACGGATACGGCCATACATACCGTACGCCACGCCTTAACAGTGATCACACACAAATAATACACTCCCATTCCCGTCGGGACGCTCACGCTTGGATTATAAAGACCCTCATCGTGTGGCCGTGCTGCTGCTTCTGGCTGCTGCTGCTGCTATCCCTCCTTACCAGCCGTCGATGATCACGGCTCCCTAGACGGCCTCGAGGCGCTGACGCAGCGAGGCGTGCTCCTCGAAAAGCTCGTCGAGCTCGAACTCGCGCTCGCGCTTCTCGAGGAGGCTCTCCGTTGGGATGGTGGATAGGTCGACCGTGACGATGGCTTGCACGGGGTCGATCGGCGGCTCGTTGGTCGGCATCGCCTGCACGAAATAATTGTCGCGCGTCATCTTAAAATACATGTCATTCGTCTCCGCCTGCATCTGCGCCCACACATTCAGTAGGGCCTGCTGATGCAGCTGCACGACCTTGACGTTGTTGGCGAGCAAGTCGCTCATCGCTTTGAACTCCCGGTCAAGGGTGGTGCGCAGGCGCATGACGTCGAGGACCCACTGGTGCACCGAGTCCTGCAGGTTGAAGTCATCGGGCGTCGGGAAGGCCCACATGTTGGCGCGATCCGACATGCGAGATCCGCCCCAAAAAACGACGAGATTTTGGGGAAGGTTTGAGAACTCGGAGGTTGCTGCTGATTAACGGAAGGTCTCAGCCCCAAAAGGCACTCAACTATGGCCGCTGATTTGGACGGCGAGGACATGCTGGGCTTGCGCCACACCGCGTGCGACGCGCTCGTCCTGGTGGGCGGCATGCATAAATTCCTCGTCACCGGCAAATCTGAGGCCGCCCGCGCCGTACTCTTCGGCGGTCACGACGTCCAGGTGACATACGCGCAAACCGCCACAGCCGTCATGCTCGCATTGCATTTTATTCGCTAATGCCTGTCGCGCACCCATACTGCAGAGCGAGGGTTGGCCGCCGGCAGCGCCCGCCGACGAGAGCGGCATGCGGACCGTCCAGATGGCGCTCGACCCGCCCGACGTCGTCATCTTGTCGGGCATGAGCGCAAACAATCAGGGCGGTCTCAGTTACGAGTCGCAGGCCCTTGAGTATGTCCTCTACAACATCCGGAAGCCGTCGAGCGGCGTGCTGCACGGCCACGTCCAGCCCGTGACGAGCCTCAACCAGGTCGGGTTGATGCGCGCGCCCTTCTCTGACATGGCGTGCTCAAAGTCGATTACGGAGTACAAGGGCGCGCTCACCGACTTCGCGCTGTACAAGGACGCGCGCCCGAAGAAGACCGTTCGACTTGGCAACCAATGGCCCCAGGTCATGTTAGGAGGCGCCTTGGCGCGTCGCCACGCCGCCGGCGCATGGCACGATATCCGCACCAACCCGCTCTACACCGACAAGCCGACCCTCATGGACCACAGCCACAGCTGGACCTTCGTGATGCCGCCCTTGCACTCGATGCACGGCATGCAAATCGTCGACCTGTCGCCCGACGGCCACACGCTCAACAAGCGCTTCGTGCCGGCGTTCGGCGAGTTGGGCTCCTATCAGCCGACGCTACGTCTGTGTGAGCGCGACTTTATGGGCGGACGCTATCATGTGCGCGTCCAGGTCGATCAATCGCGCGACGCGCCGGATGCCGCGGACGACGGCAGTCCGCGCCAGATGCCGATCACTGGCATCGCGTACCTCGTCTTCTACCAGACGATCTACTGTTCGGAGCGGGAGATGCTTATCACGCGCCAGGTCTCCTTTGAGATCATGATGCTCGACGTCGGCGCGCTTACGGCCGACGGATCGCGCGTCGCGCTGACGCTGTGGGACGACCTAACCGAGGAGGTCGTACGCGGGCCGGGCGCGCGGCAGATCGACGAGCAGTACGATGGCGATGTCGTTGAGAAGGCGCTCTGCGACTTGCGGTATGCGCACAAGGAGCACCGCGAGCAGCGCCTTCATTTGTGCCTCGCCTGGGCGATTCAGCACCTCGCGGCCTTCACGACGACTGTGGGCGCGCCGCCACGCATCCTACCCGGGCAGTTGCAGCACCTTGGCGTTAACACGACCACGATCATCTGCGCCGAGGCGCACGATGGTCACGGGCCTCAGTCGGAGCGGCGCGCGTTCATCACCGCTAAGTATCTTGCCGGGCGGCTGTTCTACAAGTACAACTTTGGGCTCATGGAGTCCGTATCGGAGGCGTGCGTCGCGGTCGCCAACCTAAGCGCGCTCGCCCTCAACGATCTGACGGCGATGTACGAGCGCGGGTGGCTCGCAGTGCTTGGAGCGGACGATACGCTTTACGCGGGCCCTCACGCGGGTCTTCAGCTGACGGAGCAGAGCGCCTTCGTCTTCGCGCACAAGGATTTGGCGATTACATGGCTGAGCGACCCGAGGGCGAGCCACTTCACTATGGAGGGGCTCGCCGCGGCCGCAGCGGCGCCAGTGACCCCTGCGCCTGCGCCCGCGCCCGCGCCTGCGCCCGAGCCCGCAACCAACCCACAGGCGCAGCCGAAGCGGAAGGGCGTCGTCCATCCGACGAGGATCCTGCCGCGTGAGAGAAAGGTGCCGAAGCATCTCGCCGATTACGTCGACGGCGGCCGTAAGCCGTACATGCCATAGGCGAGAGCTCGCGGCGTGTTGCCCGAGGAGAGCGGGTATCCAGTAAAGGCCCAATCTCGCGGGTCGGAGGGGCGGCGGCCGTGGGCGGCGCGCGCAAAGGGGAGGTAGAGAGGGTCGGAACGCGGTTGAGAGAAGAGCGAACCCATCGTGTGTGTGTTGAGTGATCAGAAGAAGAGCTGAGGGAACGGGTCGTCGTCTGATTCGTACTCGTCAGAGGAGTGCCATTCGGGAGCGCGGTCATTCGGAATGGGCGTGAAGAGGTGTTGTGTGTAAAAGTAGGGCGGTGGTTGGTCCGCGTAATAAGCTTTGTAAAGCAGCTCGAGCTTCTTGTGCTGCGCGTGCCGCTTGCGATAGTTGGTCGCCTGCCCGGCCCAATCGGCGAAGGCGATGAAGAAGGGGACGAGGCCGAGGCGGTAGCGCTTAATCACGGCGATTGAGGGTATAGCGCCTGTCTCCCGGCATCGTTTGATTGCTTTGCTTAGGTATACCTTGGCTCGATTGTTGCTATAATACGTGCGCACGTCGCGCGCGTTCGCTCGCATCGCGCTCTCTCTCTCTCACATCAGAATGTTGACTCCTCGTCCTCCGGGAAGGCGCCGGGCGGGTACATCGTGTTGCGCCCGGAGAAGGTTCTCTCCACATCGCGGCGCGTCACCGGCTCCACGGTGAGACGCTTCTCGAAGGCCTCCATCTCGCGCACCACGATCAAGAGCCGGCTCTCGCCGAGGTTGCCCGCCTTGCAAATCATCTTGTGTGCGTGGTCATAGAAGCCGTGGACGGTCTCCGGCGGCGGCGGCACCTTGACGTAACGGAGCCGAGAGTTGTTGCCGCGGTGATCCGTGACGCGATGTGCCATGAGCTCGACCGGATACTTATCGAGCCGGCCATTGACGTACTGCTCCAGCAGCCGCTTGATCGACTCGTACGCAGCCTTGTCATGCAAGCAGCGGCGGTGGACCAGCCAGCAGACGTAGAGCGTCGGGTCGCAGCCATTTGTGAGTATGAAAATTGTCAGCCCAAATCGGTCCTTGCTGTTGAGGTGCGTCGACAGCAGCCGCGTGAGTTGCACCTCCGGCCATGCGTCAAAACCGCCAACTTGATCGGCGATGAGGTTGAACATCTCGGCGCCGTCGGTGGATAAAACCTCGCCCTTTATGCGCCATGCGCCGCTCTCGGAATGCTGCTCGACAAGCCCTCGCAGCCGCTTTGTGATCCATTTGGCGTCGAGAGCCATTGCAATGGCACGTGCCACGAGATCCTGCCCCAAAAGCCAATCCAATCTCAAAACCAAAAGTCCGCCCCAAAACCTTCTCACAAAACCTCCATATGGAGATACCCTGCACCCAACACAAAGCCGCGACCAACATGATCTACTCGACCGACGCCGCCTCGTCGAACGCCTTCATCAAGGCCAAGCTGCCCGAGGCGTTCGCCAACCTGAAGCTCCGCACCGCCAACGAGGTCGGCGACGTACTCAACGCGCTCGACACCAACACGGACAAGGCGGCACTGACGACTTGCAATATTCCCGAGACGAACATGGTGGACTTGGTCACGAGCATCGTCACGCCGCTGGTCACCAAGCTCACCAACTCGGCGCTCCACGAGCTCATGGGCGACGCCGCGCGCAAGGGCGATGTCGAGGAGCTCCGCCGCCAGATAATGTTGGGCACCATCGGGAAGTTCCGCTATGTCACCGAGCCGGCCCTGTGCGAGCTCATGAACGAGGCCGTGCGCAAGGGCGAGCTCGAGAACCTGCGTCGCGAGGTGGCGGAGCTCCGCGTCGATTCCGCCGCCATCCGCCGCGGCGAGAAGGAGAACGTGCAGCGCGTCTTCGAGAAGCTCTCGACCGACCTCACGTGCCTTGCGTCGCGCGTCGATGACATTGTGCAGGGCGCCACGGACCCGGGCATCGTCGACATCAAGGAGCGCTACCCAACCGAGCTCCGCCCGCGCATTGGCTTGCTGTCGATCGAGATCAAGGCGATGCTCAACCCGATTGTGCCCGTGCCTTCGCGGGACCACACCGGCCTCGAGAAGCTCGTGCTCGACTACTTTCGTGAGCACGGCGAGGAGACGGAGGCGGGCTGCCTGATCCAGGACGCCTTCCATTATTTCCGGACGCGCGCCATCATCTCGGTCATCGGCCAGATCGAGGCGTGCGTGCGCAAGCTCGAGGCGAGCGGTCACATCTACTCGACGATCGACGACTTCCACTTCAAGGCGACCGATGCCGCGGAGGAGGTCGGTATGCGCACGCCGCCGCGGCCGGCCATGCGCGAGCGGTCGTGGCACGACATCCCGTCGCCGCCGCCGCCGACCCCCATGCTGCCGCCCACGGTCGCCGAGGTCTGCGGCTCCTCGCGCACCCGCCGCCAGGCCGAGATGAAGCGCCTCACGTTCATCGAGCCGAAGGAGGAGCAGGATTACGATCAGTCGACCGAGGAGGAGGAGGCGGAGGCGCCGACGACCGAGGAGGAGCAGGAGAAGGTCGAGGAGACCTGGGACCCCTCCTCTGGCCGCGGCAAGACGATGCTCTTGGACACTCTCCGTACGATCTATGACGAGGAGCACGCGCCGATGAACGAGTGGCCTACTGCCGCCTACCTGCAGTCGCCCAACCCGGGCACCGGCAAGACGGAGCGCCTCAAGACGATGAACGCGTTTTTCGGGAAGCAGCAGATGAAGACGCCTGCGGAGTCTCGTGCGGAGGCCGACGCGTACTACTCTCGTGCGGAGACGGCCGACGGGCGTTCCCATGTCCCGCGCGATCGGCTTCTTCACAACCACCCCGCATATTGGGCTGACACCCTTCTCCATAAGCTGGGCCGCGACATGCCGGACGACGAGGAGCACGCGGAGATGGATGAGGTCGACTAATTCCGACGCTAGAGAGAGGCGCACATGTCGAGCGAGGACGAGAAGGCGCTCGTGATCGCGCTCACGCGGGCGCACCTTATGACCGACGTGCGCAACCTCTCGTGGGTCCCGTATTACACGAAGACGCGCTGGGTGAATAACCGCAAGGGCTACTTGAGGGAGATTGTGGGCGGGCACTGGAGGCGGAAGGCGCACTGCAAGCGCTCCATCGACGCGCTAGCGTGCGTGTGCCGGCAGGAGGAGCTATCTCGGCCGGACCTGTACGAGCCGCCGGTCGGTCGGCATCGGCACCGTTAGCTTTTGGGAGAGAGATTTGGGGCAGAGATTTGGTTTGAGCGTTTGTGGATAGGGTGCGCGTCTTTTAATGGTTCACATTGTGAAGTACGTCCGCTACACACAGCACGGCTCTCCCCTCCCGCGGCCCATTGTCAAACGCGACGCCGTCACCCTGCGCATCAAGCCCTCGCTGGCCGAGCACGGCGGGAAGCGATTCGTCGGCGTGAACCTCGGCAGCTGGGAGGAGCTGATCGAGATCCGCCGCGTCTTGTCGTTCTAGCGCTGGACGTTCTCCTGCTCGGACATCGAGCCGATGTTTGTGATGTCCAGCATCGTGCCGCGCTCGAGCGCGTCGTTGAGCCGTAGAATCTCATAGTCTTTCGCAAACAGCTGCATCTCAAGATCCGTCTTTTGCGTCTCGAGCGTGTTGATGATACCCTGCAGGCGCTGGAGCTGAGGCGACGCGATCTGCTTCATCTCCTCCACACCCTTGTACACACCAGATTTGAACGCAGTATCGCGGATCATCGTCGTGTCCTCAACCACCGCGGTAGCAACGGCGTGGAGCTGGTCCAGGAGCAGATGTGACAATTGCGCACCTCCGACGATGGCACCAATCGCTGTCGCAGTGCGATCGAACTCGTCTCCAAAATCGCGGAGTATGTCGTCCGGCGGGGCGCGCATCGCGCGCGTGCGCTTGAGTGTCGTCGGCGTCGGCGGCGTGGCGAGGGTCGGCATCAGAGTGGTGGGTCCGGCGTACATACACCGCGATGACGCCGAGATTCCCAGGAGGAGGGGTGAGCTGTACGGTTTTTGTGTTTGTGTTTGGTTTTGACTTTATACCAAACTCAAACACAAAAGTTGCAGTAAAGGAGATGACGTCTTTCAAAACCAAACACAAACACAAAAACCGTACAGCTCACCCCTCCGCCTGGGAATTTTGCCGTCGCGGTCGCCTGCCCCAAATTCCGCCCCAAGTTTTTCCGCCCCAAGTTGAGAACAAATTCCAAACACAAACCAAAGGGAGGTTTTTGCACCTTCTCAAATCTGATTGTGAAGCGACGTCTTGTGCCTGCAACTCTCTCCTTCTCGCGTCTCTCGCCTCCATGGCGCCACGGCGTCACCAATTTGCAGTCTCGCGCGACCAGAACTCCGCCGCCCAGTCCGCCAACGGCTCGCGAAACCTCGGCGTCCGGAAGCATCGTTCCAACGAGGTTGACGTGCAAGCCGAGCAAGCGGGACTACCGAGCAAGGTGTTTGGTGCCCTACGTATCGTCGCGCACCAGTGTCTCGAGAACGTCGAGTATCAGGTCGACGGCACCGACTCCGACAGCATTAAGGCCATCATGTTGCGCGTCGCCACCGGCATCCGCGCCTTCATCCGCGAGGCAGATGCGGGAGGCATCCTCGAGTCCCAGCTACATCCGCTCTTCGTCGCGATGAACAACCAGATCAAGGAGGAGGAGGACATAGACTCGGCCTTGGAGAGCATGATCGAGATCTACGCCGTCTGCATCAAGCAGCTCGTCCCGCTCGACAAGCAGCAGTTTGACGAGCTCGACCCGCGCTACGGCTTGGACCTCGCGGAGAGCGACCAATTCCAAGCGTTTCACGAGGTGCCGGTCCTCGAGTCGGGCAAGAGAAGCGTGCGCAAGGAGGTGCTGCGCACGCTCGTCAAGGTGCCCGGCGGCGTCGACACGCCGCGGCCGCAGTACTACCACCAGGAGGGCAAGAAGAAGGGCGAGAAGATCGACGAGCGGCCCTACAACGACCTCTACTACGCGCAGACGTCCGGCATGGCGCAGAAATCGCTCGAGTTCATCTTCACGGTCGCGCTCAACGAGTCCGCCTGCTACACGCACTACGAGCGGGGCATGGTCATCCCGGGCGACGACCCCCTCAACCCCCTACAGCTCGCCGGCAAGCTGAAGTTCCCGCACAACACCGGCAAGGTCATCCTCGAGCTCGGCCACCTCGATGCGAATGTTTTCCCCGAGATCGACTGGAAGCCGCGCTTCCGGCCCACGACCGTCGGCTTGCAATCGATGCCGAGGGCCGCCCCCTACATGATCATCGAGGACGAGCCGCTCCGCAAGGAGATCCAGGACGTCAAGCAGCTCGTCGACGACATCACGGTGCCGCAGTCGAGCGCCGATTATCACATCGGCGACGACGGCCACGTGATTCGGCTCGTCAAGCCGTGGGACTTCCGCAACGATGAGCGTATGTGCAAGCTCGTGCTCAACACGAATCAGGTCTCATTCCTCGGCGGCGCGGTGGACGGCAAGAAGATGATGGACGTCGAGGTCGCCAACTTCTTCATCGGCAGGATCCTCGCGGAGTATCAATTCAAGAACGGCCAGGATGATGGCGCCGTGCGCTCGATCGTCTCCGTCTTCCACCGTCTCAAGCCGAAACCTCCGCGCGGCGTCGACCTCGTCTACTACCTGCCGATCGAGGCCCTTCGCACCGACCTACCGGCCGAGCTCAGCCGCTACACGGTGCTCCACACGGAGGTCGAGATCATCCGCGGCAACCTTGTACGGCCCGAGGACGTCTTCAAGGCGTTCAACTCGCAATGCAGCCTGCTCGATTGCACGAAGTTCGACGGCGAGATGCTGCGCTTCTACATAAAGGAGATGCCGAAGCCGTTTGCCACCAGCTCGGTCATCGAGGCGTTCGGCAAGCAGCCAAAGAGTGGCATTTGGGTCCTAAGCAACTGCGCCTTCACGGTCGGGCCGAATGGCCCAAACGTCTTCCCGATCGCCGAGTCCGGCCACCGCTTCGTGCCGAACGTCTTCTTGAACCACAAGTTTAGCCCGATGGACGAGGGGTCCTTCCCGAAGCAAACGATCGTCCCCTTCCCGTGGCTGCGCTACATCATCTTCTGCTACGGCTACAATAACCTCTTCCCGGCGATGTTTGAGAACAACGTGATGGCGGCGAAGATCTCGCTCGCGCACATGGTCCAGCACGGCGCGCACTACACGAATTGGCTCGCGGGCGAGAGCGGCATCGGCCGCAACTTCCCTGTCGCCTACCTGCAGTCGCCCGACCCGGGCACCGGCAAGACGGAGGTCCTCAAGACGATGAACGCGATCACGTGCGGCCCGCTCAAGGAGCTGATCTCGGGCGACGCGACGAAGATCGGCCTGTGGGAGCAGATCATCCAGATGATGGGCATCACGGTGTGCGTCGACGATTACGTGGACAGCGTCGAGACTCGCTTCGGCCGCGACTCGCCGGAGGCGGACGCGTTCAACAAGATCCTGCGGGCCATTCACGACGGCACCGGCCGTCCGTGCTATCAGCGCATGCGCAAGAGCTCGTCGGCACTCGCCTTCTCGTCGAATCAGATCATCAAGGCGGACTGCGAGCCCGTGATGCAGCGCATCCTCCTGTTCTTCTTCGATGAGCTCACGAGCCGCCGGATGGCAATCCTCCGNATGGCGNANGNCGAGGAGATGGACGAGGNNGAGGAGATNGCCGAGGCCCAGNNCCCNACCTANGTGNANATGANCCATTGGCGCNNCCTCTGCTCGTGCCTCTNCCCNGACCTGATCTGCGTCGGCACGATTGTNNAGNATGGCGAGCGCGTCATCGACAANTNNACGCTGATCGACTGCGGCAAGTTCCTCCAGAAGGCCTGCAACACGTACAAGAATCGCAACATCGAAGCCTGGGCGAAGTGCTTGGCCACGATGCTNTTCAACACGCGCCTCGCGGGCGGCGGNNNCNNGGAGCTCCTCGCCGTCTTTGAGTACGTTGTNAACAGCGCGCCGAAAGGCATCANGCTGCTCGGNAAGTATGGCGGNGTGATCGACAAGTTCCTCATGGACATCCTCCGGATTGTCGACGACATCAAGCCTGATCCGACGAAGGAGAAGCCGGAGAACTGCCTCCACTGGCACAACTATCGCACGACGATCGAGNACGAGGGCAAGACGTGGTGGGCGTTCCGCCCGAGCGCGTGCATCTNGGCGATCGAGAAGGTCTTGCGCAAGAAGGTCGACTACACNGCGCGCGACATCCAGAATCTGGCGANGGACCTCCCGCACGTCAAATGGNTCAAGGAGCANNTCNTCCGCTACTGGNATCCGAANAACACGANCANCGGCTGGCCGATCATTGCGCAGACCCCGGTCGATCACGGCCTCGGCAGCGGTGAGAACATCGGCCCGGTCTCGTGGAATCGGCCGGGCCTGACCGAGGNGGAGGCGGCGGGCGACNNCTGCACGNNGGAGAATACCTGGAAGGACGGCGCCCTCCTCATTTCGACCGATCACGTCGACGACTGCCGCGCGGCCAAGCTCGAGCTCTCCAACTCGAAGAATAACCAGGCCTTCAAAAGGATCACGATCTTCACGTCGATCGACGGCTACACCTCCGAGGCGAAGGGCGGCGCGCATCCGTCGGCGGGTGTGGACGACAANGGTCGCTACTGCTTCTTCAAGGAGGTGNTGTACGGCGACTGGGCGGGCTGGCGCTCGCTCGGCTTCCACCCGTGGGGGCATTGCTGCGGCTACTGGAACCAGCTGCTCAACTACTCGCCGATCTGCAAGGAGCGGAAGATCCGNCCGGAGGTCGAGAAGGCCAATAAGGACGCTGGCTTCGGCACGATTGCGGAGTGCTTCACCCTCGAGAATATGACCAAGTACTTTGGCGACCACTTCCCGACCGAGGACGATATCGACAGGATGCCGCCGTGCTTCAGGACGTGCCCCTTCNTCTNNGAGGACGAGGAGGAGGTCACGACGNNNATGGCGATGGAGCGCAACGACTGCGTGCCGCCNAACTTCCGCGCGTTCGGCCGCGAGGAGGAGGAGGAGGAGGAGGAGGAGGAGGAGACGCCGGAGAGCGGCGNNTCGCCCGNNGACAGCGNGAACGAGCTCTTAGGCGATCTGCCAGACAAGCCCTCGCCGAAGAAGCGCTCGCCGCCGCGGCGCTCGATCANCNGCGCGATGGTCGGCGAGAACGGCATGCCGACGACCACGCCCCCGGAGGCGCCGCTGAGCGAGCAGCCGCTCCCGCTCCCGAAGCGGCGCAAGNGCACCTTCGCGCAGCGTNTGCTCGACGANGAGGCCGACGACGACGGCGCGGGAGGTGAGGACGATCCGAAGGTAAAAAGCGCAGTATGGAATGCAATCTAACTCACGCAACGACACTTAGCTGCGCGTGTCCTCACTTTCTCTCGTACAAGACGCACTACTTAGCTCCCCCTGTCCTCACTCACTCACAGGAGCTCGCTGCGTTGGAGAACAACGAGCGCCGCANNCACAGCGACTTTGTGGNCGGTGACGACGAGTCGATGTCGGAGGNCGAGGGCGCGGAGCCCNCGCAGGNGNTNTACGCGCGCCAGCAGATCGATGCCGCGGCGGCGCTCTTCGACATGCCTCGCGCCGAGCGCCTCAAGCAGCTCGAAGACNCTTCGNCNAGGAACACCTTGCGACGTCTCGCGCTTCAGGAGACGTCNCGCCCCGCCAGCGNGGTGCCGTCTCGCCCCGCCAGCGTGGTGCCGTCTCCGGCGATGCGCCGGCCGTCCTCGGCGATGCGCCGGCCGCCTCCGCAGCTCGGGCCGAGCGCGGAGGAGGAGGCGATGGCCGACGAGGCGCAGCGGTTTGCCGAGGACACTCATGCGGCGAACGAGCGCGATGAGGTGGAATGTATGGCCGCTGAGAGAGCACATGCCGAGGAGACTGGACATGACGCGCGCCTCGAGCGCATGGAACACCTCGAAGCACAAGGNGTCCAAGGGGCCGTCGAGCCGCCTGCGGACCACATCTCAGTGCAGGATTTCATTGACAACGGCACGTTCGATGACGTCATGCAGGATTTGGCGTCGCAGAATTTCGAGGCCATGCTCAACCCGCCGACGTACGACGGCCATGATTAGGTGCGCTTTTTTCACCCCGGGTTGGGTTGCAGAGCAGACAGGCCGTGTAGGCGGTCTCTAGCGCCACAGGCTTACTGTGGGCACGCGAGATCCGCACATCTTGCCACATGGAGGGTCGGAGCCGGGAGTCGTATGCCATCAGTATCCTCCCGGACCGCCGATGTGTTGTGATGCCGGCGCGCGATGCGAGTGACATACCTGCGCACACTCTGAGCACACGCGTCCCCTCCTCGCGTGTGCTCAGGTCAATCNGAGCTGTCGGTCTCGCGCGGTCCGATCGGCATCGTGACCGCGCTCTTCCCCTCCTTNAGCGCGTTCCATTTGTCGTGCTCGGCGTCGCTCTCGCCGCACTGCTTCTTGACGCTGATGGGGATGTCGCGCAACGCGTTGCGCATGTGATGCGTGAATTTGTTCTTGGAGAAGTAAAGCTTGCCGGGTGGGTGGGTGGNCATCAGNATGGCGCGGGCGACGACGGCGGACTTGTAATCGGGGGCTTGTGGGCGTTCGGACTGGGCGACTTCGACTTCAATGCGTGGGTTGGACAGGGACGTGCAGTTTGTGAGAGCGGCCAGTTTGTGTGTGTCCTGCAGGGTGGTTTGGAGCGCGTGTGCGAGGCGGCCGGCGATCGATTCGACGTATTCCGTCGCATCGTATCGGTCGCGCGTCTCGATTGTGAGGTAGTANGCGGTTGTGGGCATTTNAACAATAACAGTTTGGAAAAATACTCTATTACTCCGCGCTNACAGGGAACAGGACCGCNCCCGTCGCGACGCCGACGATGTACGCGATGCTGAGCGCGACGAGCACCGTCGGTAGCACGCTGCTATTGCCCGGCGGCGGCGCCATCGGGCACGCGTCGCACTGCACCGACTTACTCTTGTACGCCGGCGGGCTCTGTGGCGGCGGCTCCATGAACGGCGGCACGATGGTCGCGTTAAACTTCGGCGCCGTGTCGGGCGCGTCGTCCTCTGCCTTTACCTCCGTCTCCTCTTCGTAATGGTGCACCATGGTCACTCAAGGCTTTAGAAACTAATCGTCCTAAATCGTATACCCCATCACTTTATTCCGCTGCTCCGCCGCCTCCCGGCGCTCCGCAGCCGTGCCCGGCAGCGAGCGCGCGGCCTCGACCTCCACAATCGATGGCAGTGTGGTCTTCTTCACATAGCACGCCAGCACCTCCTTGTAATTGTCCGCTGCATGCAGCGTCACGTCGACGTAGGGGTTCTCATTGTCGCCGTAAAACTGGTTTGGTAGCATGTAGGCTGTACCCCATTTGTGCCGTGTTTCGACGCCCTTAAACATGATCTCTAGCAGCATCTTCATGCGGTATGAGTCGAATTGCACGTAGCTGTAGTGATCGACGGTCAGCAGCACGTGAAAGTGCGGGAACCCCATCTTCGGTCCGATCTCTACGCCGCCGACGACGTCTACCTTCTCGACGTGCGTCTCAAATGTGTCGTAAAGGTAGGCATTCGTGCCTGACCCGCCGTAGAAGTTTGCCATCGCCTCGTCCTTGCGCGTCCTATCAATCGGGTCCCATCGCATGCTGGAGATCGCGTCGGCCTTCCCACTGACCGGCACGAGCTTCTTACCAAAGCACAGCATCTCGGAGAGGTATTGATCCTCACCAAACAGCTTCCGCACGGCCTTCGCCATCTGCTCGAGCACAATCTTGCCCTCGTTTGTGGCCGTGATCGGCTTGTGCAGCGAGTAGGTGATCATCACGCGCGTCTGCTTGCGGTCGCGAACTTGGTAGTCAACGCGTGGCGNCGGGCGGTGGTCGGCCACAAACCTGACAACGTTGCCCACCTGCGTCGGACGTCGGTTAATGGCCTCTGGCTGCTCCTGACCCTCCCTCCGCAGCCAGACGGCGTCGTCCGCATCGGGCTTTCTGCAGGCAAAGCCATCGCCAACCCATTGCGTTTGAAAGGCCGTGTCCGCGTCGTCCTTGTCCCACGACCGATTGTGGTCGCCGCGTTTGACCGTGAGTCTCTGCATATCTATGGGCATGCTCATGTATGGCCGCGCCTGNTGGCCGGTGGGACCATAGCGTGTTGCAAGGTAGACGTCGAGGCGATAATCCTCGACCTTGTTACTCTGCAGCGGCTCTTTTGTAAGCTGTGCGGGATCATACTGATCGACGATGAGGCAATTGTCGTACACCTTGTTATCGGCTGTGCGGCCCGTAATGTAGCGAGACTTTGTCAAGTTGCCAAAGCGCCGCCCGCTGTACGGCAGGCGCAAAATCGGACGCTCCGTGCCGTCGAGATCATACTTGGCTTGGTACATCTTCTTGTNCTCCGTGAACGCCTCTGTGTATTGCGACGGCGGGTCGACCCACCACATCGTTGCCTCGCCGTCAATCATGCGGTACACAATCTGCGCGTTGCGGAACTCCTGCCGCTTTAACTCGCTGTCGAATTGCTTCGTGACGTCGATCTTTGTGTAAGCACCAAGGAACTGATAGCGGCGACGCGCCTCGTACAGAACCTCGCGGAACTTGTTGTTAGTCAGCTGTTTGGCGGCGTCAGTGCCTAGCGCCGATGCCAGCGTCATCGTTGGCTTCGCGTTCAAGAGCTTCTCAAGTGTGCGTATCGCAAGGTCGATGTTCTTGCCGTCGAGGTCCTCCGTCGCCTTTGTGCGCCGATTGTTCGCCGTCGTCTCATAGCTGATCGCCTCTTGCATGTGTATTTGCGGCGCCTCGACGAGGCGCGTCCAACCGTCCGGCGGGCGTCGCACCTTATCCAACGTTNTGTTCAGCTGCGCGCGCACCCTCTCAAACGCCTCTTGATAGTTTGCGATCTCGTCGGTGTTTACCAGCCCGACGCCAATCCCGATGTGCGGTCGCTTCACGCCTTTCTGCCTCGGCGCGATGGTCGCATCCTTTGCCTCCTTTGCCCACGCTTGCAAACCTTGCAGTATGGCGGCGTCCATCTTGTAGTGGCCATGCTTCTCGCGTTTGTCTGCATCCTTCGGATCGGTGCCCGCGGCGACGTCGCTCGTCTTCAACAGATCTGTCCAATAGTCGTACGTGTCATCCTGGACCGCCCGCGTCTGGTTATTCTGTATCGCACCAGCAGCGAACTGATACCGATTGTTGCGCAGCAGCAAGCCGGGCGCGCGGTCGAGCACGTTTGCACAGTCACGGCAAAGGTTGCTGTACTTGAACGCCCGAGGCAAACGCAGCTGCTCCTGCCCCAGCTGTGCACGCGAGTTGCCACCAAACATGTAGCCCTGGCAGTAATCCTTCCTGTACCACTTCTGCTTATCGTCCCTGTCAGTTCCACCGGCCCGGTCGAATGAATACGCTTGGTTGTAGAAGCGACGGAATGCGGTGCATTTTTTCTTTTCCTTTGGATCCGCCATGCCTGCGCGGTTCTGATGGAAGGTGGCGAATGCACTCTTATCTCGCAGCAAGAACTCTGGCCACGCCATCGGACCGCTCCTCGCGGCCTCAAATTCATCTTCGCGAGTCACGCCTTCCTCCCGATCGCGGTCGATGACGTCCTGCGGGACTGTTTGTGGCACGCACCTTTCGGTCTTTTGGACCGCCGTGTCCCACGTCGGTGTGTCGTCGGATCGTGTACCAGCAGAGAAGAAAATTGGATCGTGTAGCGGCCGTGGCGCAGTAAATCGTTCCTTTGCTGACCCCACATTCGGCACCCACAAGTCGTACGGCCACCCCAATGTCTTATCGTTCTTAAGGATGCTCAACGTGTTGGCATACACATGATAAGCGTACTCGTAAAAAGGCCTGGCGCACCGAAGACAGCCCTCGCCATAGCCCTCGCCGTCGCGGAAGATGGCCGTTTGCGTCTGGTAGGGCAGGTGCATTAGATGCCATGGTGTGTGCACCCAGTCGCCGACGGTCATCGAGGAAGGTATGTTGCGTAGACTGGCCAGACGTGCTTTAATGTGTCTGCCATTCTTATCGCGCAAACACTTGTCGAGGTGTGCGGAGTTGCGCAAGACCGAGTCGCACATGTACCCGGCCAAGCACGTAAGAAGCGGTTTACCTAATGTCTCCTTCACTTCGTTGGGTTTCATGTCGAAGACGCGCTTGAAGACTTGCTTCCACTTCGTTGCACCCTTCGCCGGCTTGGGTCCGGGCACGACGTCGCCCTTGTCGTCGCGCCACAAGCCGTAGCACATGCCAGCCTGCTTCTGCTCATAACTGTAGCGATGCACGCCGTTCTCACTGAGAAAGATGCACAAGATTTTAGCGTAGTTGAGGATGTACAGATCCTCGAGGGGGTCGCCCGCCTTTGGCTGGATAGGCGTATCGAGCACGGCGGTATTCTTGCCGTCGTCGCGTATCTTCCTGTCGCCCCACTCAAGCTTCACGCCCTTGACCGCGAGCACATTGTTGCTTGGCGATATGCCATCGCCCGCCTCGACAACCGCGTCCTCGCCCGGTAGCGCAACCGCAGGCGACGTGCGCGGCACCGTGTCGTTGTCGTCCGCTTCATACACAAGCTGCAACCGCCCCTCAAAGTAGATATCGTTGTAGCTCCACGGCATGTGCTGCGAGCTTTGCCAGTGGCATTGCAGGTCCATCTTATCTGGGGTCAGTGACAAATCTTTCTCGAGGACGAACCGGTGTAAGCTGCCCGGCGGCAGCGGCCTGAGGTCGAGGCCGCACTCCTTGAGCGCTTTTACGATGTTCCGCCGCCTCTGGGCATCTTTGACGCTGTTCGATTTCGGACCTTCATACTGCGTGCCTTTGCCTATGTTCGCGCGTATCAACGTAGCCTCCCTGCGGATCTCCTGCTCGGTGTAGGGCTCGCTCATGTGTTCCATACAATCGTTGACCGTGCTCGCGTTTGTGTGCCCCGGCACGCCGAACGCTGACTCGACGGCCGCCGCCGTATTCTCCTCGTCGCGCTGTCTTGCGTTCGATTCCGTAGCATCATCTTCGCCTCCGACGTCGGGTGCGGGATTAGGGACTTCGCCGTACGCCCTGCCCTGCAGCTGCTGATCAAAGCGGTCAGGCTCGTCCTCCTCCGCCGCAGCAGGTGTCTCCGCTGNCACGATTGCCGCAGCGCGCGTAGTCACCTCTTCCACAACAGCTGAAGTCGGTCGCGTAGCATTCTCTGCAGTTGGACGACCTCGGCGTCGGCGACGTGCCGGCGCGGGCTCTGGCGGCGCGGGCTCTGGCGGCGCGGGCTCTGGCGCTTCCTCAGCACCCTCAACCGCCAAAAGCTTACGGCGGAACTCGTTCGCATTCAGGTCCTCCCACTCGTTCCAGTTCAAGATGTGTTTTGCGAGCGGACGCTCCCGCTGCCACTCCTCTGCATGCTCACTGACGCCGTCTTTTAGCTGCTCCATGTACTTCACGATGTTGGTCCTGTTCTTTTTAGTGGGCAGAGGCATGTAACCCGGATGCGGCGCGTCCTTAGTAGGCTTCTGATCAGCTTTCTCCTTAACCTCATCGTTTGTCGTATACGGATACAAAAGGAATGCCTGCGAGATGCGGAAGCCAAAATCGAGGTTGTCCTTCGGGTCCTTTTGCACGATGCGCATGTTTGGCACGTTGCGTAAGGCGTCGCCATAAGCAAAGCTTCTATCCTGGTACAGCGGCTGGCGCTGCTCGCCTGTGTACGGTATGATCTTCTTTTTGGCGTCTCTCAAGAGCGGGACTGCTTTTGTGCGGTAGAAGGGGCCCGAGACGTACTTGCCGCGCTGGTCGGTGTTGCCCTTCCCTGGCGTGTCGGTCTTCGTGACGCCCAGAAACATGAAGTGCGATGGAAACGGCACCCTGAAGCTTTGGCTGTCGTTAGGAGCAACCGGATTCCTGCCTCGTCTGTTGTACGNGAGCACAGGTATAGCGAAGCATGGGGTATAGTCGCGATTGTTGTGGTGGTTCTTCGTATTGCTGCCTTTCTTCGGCCTTACGTTTGCCTCCTGCAGCAAGTGAGGACCGCCGACGTATCTCCACGGTTTTGCTGGTGCGCGCAAGAAGGGCTTTGGTTTGTAGGCTGCCTTGTCTTTGTTCACCTTATTCGCCTCTTCTGTTCTCGCGTTGTAATCCTCCACCAGGTTATCGTAATGCGCCGTCAGCGCCCGTGCATTGAAGTCATTGAGCGGCTCGTAAACGAATAAGCGTTCGGTCCGGTCCTCGTTTTGGTTCTTGTCCGTGCCCTTCGTGGAATGCTTTACTGCCTGCATCGGGTAATTCTCTGGATTCACCTCCTTCGCTTGCTCAAACCACATACTACCGTCGTCCTCAAAACTCTGCGACGGCTTTGGCATGGCATATCGCGGGTTTGGGCAGCGCATACGCACGGTGAACTTTTGATTCGTTCCCTCGACCTTTTGAGTAACAGCCCAATTCAGATCATCGTCGCGGCAGCCAGGGTAGTAATAGAGGCCATAGATCGCTGCAATCTGATTTATGATAGTGACACACGGGAAGTCGTCGTCGTCCTCGAAGAAATTCGCCTCATTNCACACAACGTCGCGCTTCTGTGTCTCGGTGCTCCTTAGCGCTTGGTAGCTCGGCGCTACGCCGCCACTGACCACGTCGGCCGCGCTACCGTTTGATTCACCACGAAGATGCATGTTAAACTCGCCGAATCCAGTAAATAAACCCTTGCGCATCCAATCGAACTTACCATAGGGAGTCGTGAGCGGGTTTTGGTTCCAGTAAGGTGTGGTGCCAACTGCGTTACCCTCATGATCTATGAGGGGCGCGTTTTTAGGATTGCCCACCGGTGGTGAGGAGGAGGTGTTCTCCAAGCCTTTCTCGAGGCCGACAGCTTCCACCTCTAACTTGTTGCCTTTCGGTTGTATCAGTATGCGACTCGAGGCCGACGTATGCTGCCCAAGCGCTATAAGCTTCTTCTCATCACCTACCGGCGATTGGACGTAGAACTCGCCAGCGCTAAAGCAGCCGCGGTAGGTCCAGTCTTTTGTTTTAAGCTTTGAATTGTCGAACGCATACTTACCGTACGCGCGCGTCTCGGCATTGTACACGGTGTATTCGGTCTTCAATTGCTNAGTCAACTTCTCCGGCATTCCGTCACCGCCCTTGGCTGGGGCCAAGAGCGCCCCCATGAGCTTCTGGAACGCCTCGCCTCCGTCTTCCTCCTCGTAATCGTAACACGTCATGGCACACCACGCCTCAAAACTGAGCAAACCCTCCGGCCATTTTCTATCCTTCCAATACTGCCGGATGCGTCTCTTCATAGGCTTTGTAAGCTTCTTCTTCTGCCACTGGCCGTAGGGGATGGGGGCTACTCGAAGACCGGATGCTGCCGTCAAACCGTTCTCTTTTGCATTCGCTTTTACTTCCTCGCGCAACCCATCCGTAAAGACCTTCAGTTCCTCTGGTTTCTTCCTCCTCCCCCGCTGCTGGTTTGCTGCGCTACCAGTTCTACCCATGCACACACTCCGATGAGAAAAAACTAGTAGTCGAAGCTCATCATCGACTTCTCGGCGTAGCGTCGCATGATGTTCGCCGAGTCCGACTGTGGTTGGAGCTTGATTTGCACGTACGGCTTCTTGAGAAGGCCGAGAGGGAAGAAGCCGAGCGCCTTGTAATCCGGCGTCCTATCAGCCTGTTTTGTGCACTCCGCATTCCATCCGGCCATGAACTCCGCCGTAAAAAGGTGCGGGTCGATCTGGATCTGGCTGTAGTGGATGATACTGTAAATGAGGTGACAGTGCATGCGGCGCACCTTCTTGCCAACCTCCACCGAGCCGCTTGGCCGGATGCCGGGCATGATCACGTCGTGGGGCTTGTCATTCTTGTAGTGGTCGCTCTTCGGCCCAAACTTGATGCACCGCAGAAAGATCTCCTCCGAGGTTACGTGCTTCATAGCCGCGTAGTAGAGTCCTCGGGCTCTGGGGTCGTTCAATCCGCGAAACTCCCTGTTGGTGTTGACCGTGATCATGAAATTGCTCTCGTGCTTGCGCCGCGGCTCGAGGTCCGTTAGATTCCACTCGCGCAGAATAGGATCACCCTCCTGGTAATTGTGATGTTTGCCACCCTTCGGATCCGTGTAAAGGCGCCCGTTCACGTTGATGCTGTCGAGCCGCACGATCTTGCCCTTCGGGTACATCCATGCCTGGTATTGCTTTGCGTCATCGACCGGAAGCGCAGCCGGGCCATCCGCGCCGAGCGTGGGCGTGAAGTTGACGGCCTGCTGCGGCACGGTGTTGATCGCAATCGTGTCGCGCACATCCTTCGACGCGGGCGCGAGCGTGGCGTTGCGGACGATGCCCGACTCAGGGATGTTGTTTATGCGCGCGTAGAGGCGTGCAAACTGCGGCTGTTGGCCAGCTGCGGACGAGGGGCGAATCATACTGTATTTGATACTGCTACTTCACACTCAGAAATTAAGCATCCTCAGTGTCGGATGCCGACTCCGGGCGCTCGGATTGTTCCTCGCCCTCTTCCGGACCCTCACCCGCCGACTCCTGCAAAAGCCGAGCGCTCTGCGCCTGGTAGTCGGCCGCGCTGCAGAATTTGAACGCGGTCAGCTTCTTGCCATTCTTGCCCTCCCACGGACACTCCGCGCGGAAGGCGTAACGGCCGTTTTTCAGCACCACGACCTCCGGGTTCTCGACGTCAAATTTCTGCTTGGTGGTCATGCAAGTCATGACTACGGCGGGCATGCTGCCGCCTCCTTTCTACTCAGAATATGTTGCTATGGCGCTGTGCTACCTCTTCCTGCTATTCCTTGTGCTTGGCGTCGACTTCTACTATGTTGTGATACGCCCCACTCTTTTTCCGACCGTAAAGAAACGCAAGCAGATGCCGATCAAGATCTCCACACCGCGCTGGTCCGAGGATGATAGCGAGGACGGCTTCAAAGCCCCCAAGAAGACCACACGTGTCAAGAAGACGCAGACCGCCCCCGAGCCCCTCACCGTCTCCACAGCCTTCGACGCCCTCGCGCCGGTCGACCCGCCTCCCCTCGCACGCCAGAAAGCTCACGCGCGGCCCGCGCCGATCGATGTCAGTACAGATGAAGCTGCCCCGATTCAAGCAGAGGTCGCACCCACTCCTCGTCCGCGCGGGCGCGGGCGATCCGCGCCAGCTCCTTTCCCGTTGGAGGAGGAAGCACCGAAGCCTTCGCAATCTCCCCCGGCAAGACGGCGTTCGAAGAAGCAGCCGCCTCCACCTGCTGAAGCTCCGCTTGCATCTGCTCCTTAGCCGCGCCCCACTCGGCGGAGGAGAGCATGGACGCGCCGTCCTTGCGCCTCGTCTTGTTTGTGAAGTGCTCGTTGTACTGCGTGAGTGTGAAGTTGATGAACCGTTCGCGCGGAAGGAAGCACGCCTCCCTCGTCTGCTGCACAAAGATGACGTCGCCGTAGATTTGCGTCTTGAGCAGATTTGACACAGTCGAGTTGTACGGGAGGCCGTTCTTGAAGGGCCAGTAAAAGGCCACCAGGTCGCGGTCCTTGCCCAGCTTCTTGCGTGCCGTGACGAAGCTCTGCGGCTCGTGCTCGGGCATGTTCTGTGCTTGCTTCGGCGTCTGGAGCTTGGGACCGAAGCGGTGCGCGACATCGTTGCCGTAGCAGTGCACCTCGCTTGCGTCGCCAGACGAGTTGACGACGACCGCGGCGAACGGGCACATCCCCATCTGCACCTCTGCGAGGAACTCGTTGGCCGAATCGATCGTGCTCAGCTCGTCGCGCGATTCCTTGCCGTACTGCATCCAGCGCAGGCGCTTCCAGTGCGGCGCGGCGCTCACTGAGGTGCCGACGAGCTCAGTGATGTGGTCCATGATGCGCTTCCACTTTGGGTGGTCCGTCGCACTGCTCGATCCGATTTTGTACTGCTCGATCATGTGCGCCACTACCGCCTCCCAGCAGCAGTAGGAGCCGTGCTTGAGCAGCTTGCCTGTCGTCTCATGCCAATCGGGCATGTAACAATTCGTCGTGCGCATCGGGAGGCCTGTCCAGTCGCACTGAAAGTAGGTGGTGTCGTGTAGCTTGCGTTTGCCCATGTCTGTGGAAGGTATGCAGTATCAAGGCCTTGGAAAAAATCAGCTCGCAGTATGACCCCGTGTCCAAAAGCAAGCTACCACCATTTTTTCACTTGCCTAACGCGGAAAGATCGGTGGATCGGCCCAATCGGCATGGCGCCTCTGCTCCTCTAAATGGAGGGCGATCTCATTTCCAACGCCGCGCGGCCCGTTTGCGGGCAGCATCGGTGTATGATTGTAGCGGTGGATGTTGTTGTGCGCGTGCGCGTCGCCGTGCGTAATGCCTGCGCCGCCAGGGGCCGGGTGTGCATCCCTCTCGTTGTACAGCGAGTACATGGCGTAGCCAAGCAGGGCGATCGGTAAATACTGCACGAGTGCCTGTCCGGCTGACATCCTACTCACATCGATCAGAACATCTAGCGATAGTCGTACGATGCGAGACCATGGTCAGGCGCGCCCGCTCGTGTGATCGCCTTAAGCTCCACCGTCTTTCGATTCTCATAGGCCATCTTGGCCAGGTAGTGCTTTGGCATGTCTAGCAGCGCACCGTCGCGGTGCAACTGGTTGATCGCGGGCATCAATCCCTGACGCGGCAGCGCGCCGCGCCACCGCTCGTGCTCGAACGGCCGCGATGCGAAGTTGGGCATCGCGTCGAGCTGCTCGGCTGTCGGCGTGAACTCGGCCGCCTCGTCGTGAGGCTGCGTGTTTGCAAGGCTGCGGACCGTCCTTTGCAGGAACGTCGTATTCCGATCGTGTGTCGCGTGCACGTGCTCATGGTGCTTGTCCTGCGCACCCGCGTAAATCCACGGGTTGTTGCGAATCGGGTCGATGCTCACAGTGTGCTCGCCGTTGTCGAAATGCTGGACGACGTGATCGTACATGCTCAGCCAATGGCCGGAAAATTAGGCGCTTGCCGCGACGAGCATGCCCCCGGCGAGCAGGGCGCCGATCAGGTAGGTGTTGCTGCTGTCCTTCCCGACGAGCTTTGTCGGGCCGGGCTTGTCGGGTTGGTGCGAGCCGCCAACGTGGAGGCGCCCATGGGGATCCGAGCTCACATCGCCATGTGCGTCGACCGCATGCACGTCGTGGTCCTGGTCAACCGGCTTGTGGTCGGGGTTATCCTCGTGCGGGTTAAAGGCGCCCGTCGCGGCACCGAAGGCCACACCTTGGCCCACAAAGTCGATGGCCCCCGCAATCATCTTCCCCGGCTTCGATGCCGCTGCCAGGCTCACTCCCTCAATTGCTTCTTTCGTCGCGTCTTTCACGCCCGTCAGCGGGAGCGTTGAGGGTCCCCGCTCACGAATGGCGGCGCCGGTCGTCTTGAGTAAAGCGCCGCCTTGCTTGCCCCACCATTGACCATACTTCACCGGCACCATCAGTCCATGACCGGCGGTGCTCACGGCATTCTCTGTAACCTTAACCATGGCCGTTTTCGCCTCCTGACCAATCACCGTTTCCAGCGTCTTGCCGACTGCGTTTGACGTAACACTGAGAGTCTTCTTTGCAGCTGCGTTAAAACCCGCCTTCGCTGCTGCGAATTCTGCGCGTGCCCCTGCGGCGACAAACTCGCCGGTGCCGCCGGTCGGGAGGATCGTGACTACGTTCAAAAAGTCCATAATGGCGTTTTGCGTGAGCTTCCCTGCGCACTCCGACGTGTGCGGGTTGTGCGTAGCGGCCTCGGAGATGCACTGTGCCGCGCGTGTGCCGGTGCCGAGCCCGATGTTGTCGAGCAGCTCCAGTGTGTGTTGGCCCATAAAGTACCCGCTATGATCCATGTCTCGCATCTTTGCTTGTCCGGTCTTCGGATCCACCATGATCAGGTCCATTTTGCCCGCTTGCACGTCGCGCATATCCTCAAATACGTCACCCGTCGGCGGCGAGCCGTCGTCGCCCATCTCATTTCTTGTCGCTTTGCGCGTCTTGCCGCTCTGCACGCGAGCGTTATGCGCTGCGATGCCCTTGAGGGTTGCTTTGGGCCCGAGCCACGGTTCGTGCGACGCGCCATAGTCGCCGCCGATGCCATCTTTAAGGTTTTGTGCATCGGTCTTCTCCACCGCGTTCACCATGTCGAGCGCCGTCGCCGCCTGCGGGAGCGAATGTAAAGGCTTGGCCGACATGTTGTGTGCGCCGTCGTGCACCATGCCTGTGTCCGACAGTTTTCCTAGCTGCAACATCGGATCTCCCAAGTCCGAACTCTTGACCGTGACGGTCCGGTGGCCGCCAAGGGGTGTTTTTGGAACAGGCTTCTTTGGGTTCTCGACCTGCAGCTTGCCGGTGAGGTTATCAACCCAGACCCGCAGCCCGAGCGACTTCGCCTTCGCGACGATCGCCGCCTCCTCCATATGCACCATCTCCTGGGGCGATAGCTGTGTGCGCGTCGCGACCGCGCCCGCGACAACGCATGTGTCCTGGTGATCGGGCTTGTGCAGCAATCCTGGTAGTGAGAAATAGAACGGCACCTCCCACTTCAATGTTGTCTTCTCTACTGCAGCTCCTTTGCGCAAGCTACTGCATGGGACCTTGTGCCCGGTAGGTGGGATGCCACCGACCTTAGCGATGAGCTTTCTGCGCTCATCAACTGTGGTCAACGCAGGCTTAGGGGGGTTTGCGACCGGGTTGTGCGAGCCAGTCAGAGGCACCATGTGCTCAGGTTGGCAATCCGTACTGCCCGGGGGCAGGTAATACTTGCCACCCGGCTGTATGTTCTTCTTCGAGCCGAATTGCGCCAGGAATAGCGCATGCTCGCGGCCGTCGCAGAACACCTTATCGTGTACGTAGCCCGATGTCGCGTGTCCTACTAGGCCGGCCATACCTTCTTGAACTGCAATTGGAAAATCACCTGCGCGTGAGCACAAAGTAGAAGACTATGAGCCCGCCGACCATCGCGAGCTTCTTCGGATTGTTCAAGATGTCCTCGACAATCGCCACGGTCGCGGCGGTCTTGCCCGCCTGTAAAAGCGTGGGACCGACCGCGGCCCCCACGGCGACTCCTGTGGCCACCACACCACCCGCCGCCACCGTGGCCTTCTTCCTAAACCCGCCCGTTTTCGGAGGTTCGACATGCGGCTCGTCCATCGGTACACGCGGCGCCTGCGGATGATCCTTCACCACGGGGATGTGTGGCTCCGACGGTCGTCCGCGCGGAAGAAAATCCGTCCCGCCTCGCAGGCCTCCTCCAATTAGGTCATCCATTCCGCGTACACCTCCAGCAAGCAAATCTTCCCCTCCGCGTAGTGCACCGCGTTCGCCAATTTCAAGTGCACCAGACCAGTTGACCATCTTCTTTCAGAACCAAATCAGAATTACGGCACACTCACACTCACACGCTTGACGACAGTGCCCTCCTTACGCTGCACCTTCTTCAACTCACGCGCCACACCCTCCAGCCCCTTCTTCTCCTTCTCCTGTGCCCTCGTCAGCGACTGCCCGTTCTTGAGCAGCGTCTCGAACTCCACGATGCGGTCGACGACCTCTAGCATTACACTCTTATCGGGGATAGCGTTGATTGTTGCTGCGCGACACGAGCTGCATGCGGCACCCATACTTTCCAAAAGGGGTGTTGGAAGATATGGCCGACGGCTTCAACAACCGATGGCGCACTATGCGACGCGCGTTCCGTAATTATGGCAGCGAGAACGACTGGCTCCCCTTGCAACCGACGGCTCAATCGTACAATGAAGCGCAACCGCGAGGTGGTGGTCTTGATGCCCAGGGCCGTGTGTCGCGGCGCGTAGTACGGATCACGTATCGCTTTATAAACATTATGCACGATGCCCTCACTCGTTTTCGTCGACGTGTGCGGAAAAGAGCCCGCGATGCATTCACCGTGAGTTACCGCGACGATACTGCATTTGAAGGGTTAGGGTTTGGGAACACGCGCCGTTTGAGGACTTACCGCATTGGAAGAACCGCCGTTCCATCGAATTGGAACACGGCGGCACCTGAGTGGATTCGCGACACGTACTACGAAAATATGAATTAAAGATCCTTACCGCCCGGCGGCGGCGTGACGGCCTGGTTCATCGCCTTGACGGCCTGCGCCATCTCGGGGTTGGAGTTGGCCGCGTTGACCGTCAGGACGGTCGCGCCCATCGCCAGCGCGAGTCGCCACTCTGGTGAGGTGTACATGCCGGCGTTGTGCTTGATCATGAGCTCGTCGAGGATCGGCTGGAACTGGTCCATGTTCTGCTGCGTGACCATGCCGAGGCCGTTAAGGTTGAGCCCGAGCGGGTTCCAGTAGTCGCGCGTCAGCGTCTCAATGCCCGCCATCGTGCCGTAGAGCACCGTCGAGCTCAACTGGTGCGACGTGTTCTGGCTACCGAGCTGCAGCTCGCAGTAGTGCAGCTCGTCGCTGATCTCCTCGATCGTCGACTTGGCTGTGACGTTGTTGCGCTTCTTGAGGAAGGGGAAACGTTCGCGGTATGCGCCGATCTTGTCGAGCAACACAGAGCGATCTTGTTGTGGCGGCGGAGCGGGCGGGGGAGCTTCAGGAGGGGCTGCCTTCGCTGCTACTTTCATAGTCAGGCGCTTTTCCTTCTCGGCCAAACGGGCCTCCTTTTGCATCTCCAACTCGGAGGTGGGCTTTATCTTTGCATTCTTTGCGTCAATCTTAGGCTGTAGCGCATCTACGCTGAGCTCGGCGAGGCCAAGCGGATCACTGCTCGACATAAGGCTAACACACGTTCAGAAACTCTACTGCCTCACGACGTCGATAAATAGGCGCATGTAGCGCCAAAATTTGTCGTGCATGGCTTCCTTCTGGCGCACCAAAGCCACCACCTCCTGCAGCTCTGTGGGGACGTTGTTCGCCGCCATTAGCTGCACCAGACCACTCCAGTTACGCAGTGTGGTCAGGTCCTCGTTTGCCTCGATTAAGCCACACACCATGGTGACCTCGAGCACAGACCGTCCGTCAATGCCCGCGATTAAGTCAGCGGGCAAGTTCTCCTTACCGACCTCAAGCGTTACCCATTTGGCCATGTTTAGCATCTTCTCCTGTAAAAACTCGCCTTTCGTCTGCTCGCTCATGTGAACAGGTAAGCGGCTACAGCTGCGGTTATTGGAACGACTAGAAAATGAGTACGCGTCGCGTCCTCTGCATGCGAGACGAGTGAGAGGGGGCGCATCTCGCCCTCCTCGTTGAACGAGGCGCGCGGCACGCCGAGGCCGTAGGCGACGAGGCCGACCGTGGTGCCGACGACGAACGCGCGCGAGAGCGGCGTCGCGAGGCCCATGTTGACCATGACGCCGCGCGCGCCGAGGATGACAGGTGCGTCCGGTGGTGCTTGCATGTGTATTGGCTACTTCTGGCTTTAGAAAAGGTTGGCTTAAACCGGATTGACGAGCGCGCCTTCCGCATTGGACGAAAGGAGGCTGGCGAGACCAAAGTTCGAGCCCGATCGGGTTGCCATACGACGGCTCCGAGCAGCGATCTCACCGTCGTCCCTAGGCTCGCCGGCGTACATGCCGCGCGCGAGCTCCTGCGGCGTGTTGCCGGTGCCGAGCGGGTCGCCGGCGGCCGCGCGATCGTACGCCCACTCGTCCGGATTCGCCGGCCGACGCCCGTGCTGCGCGCGCGCAAACGGCAGGTAGAGCGCAGGGCGACCGCCGCGGTTCGGACTCTGGAAGTTGAACGGCGACAGCCAGCCGGGCGTGTACGTCGAGTCGACCGCCGCGCGATCGCTCTGCAGCCGCGGGCCCGCGATCTCGCCCTGGTCGACCAAATACTTGAAGTGCAGATCGTCAAACGTGTTGATGCCCCACTGGTCGATCATCTGGTTGCGCAGCGCGTACTCGTAGTCGGTGTGCGCCTGCTGGAGGCGCCGCTCGACGTAGTCGGGGTAGATCTCCATCAGCCACTTCATGTTGCCGGGCTTGCGCGGGTCGATGTACGTCTCGACGTACTTGTCGAACTTGGCGAGCTCGGTCATGTCCTTCATGCTCTTGACGTAGGAGACCTCCGCGTCGGTGATTGGGTCCGTGCGGATGACGCCCGGAGTCCCGTTTTGCGACGATTTCATGATCTCGGCGTTGGCCGCGTCGCGCACCGCCGAGCGAAGGATCATGTTCTCCTTCTGCGCGCTCGGGGCCGAGTACGGCACCGGCATGCCATCGTACTGGTTGTAGTACGACGGGAGACCGTTTTGCGCATTCAATGCCCCGCCCGAGATCGCCTGCAGCTGATCGCGCCGCCTCGGCACCTCGAGGTTCTCGCCCTGCTCGCTCGGCGCGACAAAGTGCGCGCGATGAGCCAGGTTGGACTCGCCGAGCGCGTGGCCGAAACCCTGACCAGTGTCGGGCCTGCCGACTCGTCCGTGAGCTGACCTCATGCCCATCTGAGACCCAGTGTTGCCACTGTTGTGCGCATTTGCAAAGGTGCCGATATTGTAGTCAGGCATTGATCCGTCTCGTAGCTCAATTAGAATAATTAGGGTCCTGGTTGACTAGTATGCGCAACCACAGTTCGACGCGAGGGACCAAGTTTACAGCATTCGAAGTATTGAGCTGCTGGAATGCCATTCGCTGCTCACCCTCCTTATCACCCGCAAATGGCTGTGTCTGGTAAACCTTAAACGTCAGCTGCGCTATCTTCTGCGGTCGAAACATTTGGCTAGCGATAGGTGAGCGGTTGGTGAAGTTTGGCGAACCATTGTCGGTGTGGTTGATGACAGCAAAGATGCGNTCNTGTTGNGGTAGATTACTGAGCAGCTCGCTTGGCGGTAGCTCTTTGATTTCGAGAGCAAGGTTGCGCTCTGTACCACTTGAAGGGTTATTATTCCAGTTAAGAACCCTGTAACCCACCAACTCAACGCAGCTCATTGTCTTGCAGCTCGGTGGCAGCTGCACCTGTGCTGTGTTGTCNGCTTGAAACTCTACGTACACGTCACGCCACGTCATCGGAGCTCGCTTTTCGCTCGGAAAATAGCGAGCAGTGTCTTTTTCCAAGCACAGTATGCCACACAACGATGCGATGGACGAGACGTACGCTGAGCAGGAGGATGTGGACAAGTATTTCGCTGATTACGCTGATGCTATGCATACTCTACACCCTCGCCCGGCGCATGCTTCTCGCGATGCTCTACTTTGCGTTAACTGTGGCAGTGCTCATTACACTTACGACACATCCGTCAACGGCGGTGTCGCCGGCGCACGTGTTTGCGACGAGTGTGGCGCTGTTCAGCCTGGGAATATCATCCATGAGTATCTTTATGGCCGTACTATTACGACTCGCACAAGCAATTACAAGCGCATTCATCACTGGCATGAGCGCCTGTCGCAACTCATGGTCATGGAGAGCCAGATCCCGCCTGAGCACATGCTCGCAATTGGCGAGAAGCTACTCGACGGCTCGCACGCCGTTGCGTCCAAAGACGCTATCCGATCAGTTCTCCGATCTCTAGGGCTGCAGGTCTACATCGAGAAGTGGCTGCAGATCATCGAGCGGTGCACGGGCGTCACACCGCCGTTACCCGGCCCCGTCGTGCTCAAACACCTCGACGAGCTCTTCATCGAGTTGCAGCAGCCGTTCGACTGTCACAAGCACGAGGGCAGACGCAACTTCCTCAACTACAACTATGTGTTCTGCCGGCTCTTCCAGAAGATGAACTGCCCCAAATTCTGCATGTTCTTCCCGCTCATCCGCTCAAAGGTTAAGCTGCGCGCGCTCGACGACATGTGGACGGCGATGGCCGGCAGTCTCGGCTGGTCTACGCCGCCTCTGCAGCACGTCCCTGCATTTGCGGTAAGACTTGACCAACCTGCGCTTTTACTCGAGCGGCTGCGTCCTCAATGCGTCGCGCAAACTCCGGCTGCGATGCAAGTAGTGCGGTCGAGAACGGCAACCCAAATGTGGGATCGTCGGCCATCAGTGCGGGCCCCGCCATCGCGACCGCCACCCCATTCAGTGCCGCCTGAACAGCGACCTCAAACGCTATCCTTGAGGCTGAAGAGGAAGCGGAGTGAGCCGGCATGACGGCCTCGATGGCGGCGCCGGCGACGACGCCCACGGCGACGTGCACTACTGCATTCTGAATGGCTCTACCCGTCGACATTATCCTGGGTATGGCTTAGAAACTAATTGGCGTGGCGGGGGGCGGTCGTGGCTCCGCGTTCGGTTGGGAAGTCGCGCCACGGCTTGGGCATAATCTCCTTCACAGACAGCATGTCTGTCGACGACTTTGCACCTCTGGACGGCGGGATCTGTGCGGTGCCCAATTCTGCGGACCGCCAGTATTCCTCGCTGCCCATCTTGAATTCACCAGGGTCTTCAGCCTTCCACCAGCCCATCATGGACATAGGGTCAACTTCAGTCTCGGGGCAGGTGTTGATAACCAGGACTTCGTTGTCTTCTGTGTATGCGTTGAGGATGTGTGCGAATGCGTCTTTGGTCAAAAAGCTGCCAAAATCCTCCCACAGCGCCTCGAGCTGTCGCTGCTGCAGACACTTCATCATGAAGCAGTAATCCGTGTTNCCGCGGAGTGTGGGNGTNATGGCCTTTGCNTACTGCGTTGTNATTAGNATAAAGAGGCGNTANNGACGACNNGCNACGAATAGTTCNANCAGCGCTTCATCATACTTGAGACGTTGGTCGCTAATGACGTCATCGAGCAGGATGAAGAAGGGCGCCTCGGCGTCCTTCTCCTCGTCCGTCTTGTTGACATCATTCAGGATCTTCTTCTGGCGACGGAAGACGGCCTGTAGGATCTCGGGGTCGTACTTGTTGAAGATAAACTGCTTCGGCACGTACTGTCGCCAAAACTTATTGAGCTCATCGGTCTGGCTAATCACGATACCCGCTGGCAGTTTGTCCTTCAGCAGGTACATGATGTTGCGGAAGACCCACGTCTTGCCGGTGCGGCGCTTACCGACCGCGACAACCGTGCCATCGAGCTTGATTTGGCTGGGGTCAAACTCTTGCAAATCCGGCAACTGCACGTTTGCATACAGATCGCTCACCAGGACAGGCATCGTGGCGTGCTTTCCATACGTCGTCGCTTTACCACCTGCCTCACCCTGCACATTCACATTCTCTTTCCCCCCGGTCACTCTCGGATTGCTGCTGTTTGGCAGGTGCTCAGTATCCTTCTTCTCCCCTGCCGGTGCAGCCTTCTTTGGAGGCATCTACTGGACTGCCATAGGCTCAGAAAACTGCGGCGCGAAGTCGGCGGCCGGTTGTGGGGTTGGCGCGATCGGCTCGATGTACGGCTTGGCGAAGGCGTAATCGTTGGCTTGGAAGACGGCCACGTTGGTCTTCTGTGCGAGACTCTGGCGCTGGCAGACGACCTGCACGTCCTCAAATGACCAGTGGATGCCGAACTTGTCGCCGCCGACGCCGGTGTAGACTTGGTTAGCATACATCGTCGCCGCCACGACGTCGCCTGGCTGCACGACGCCGTCGGGGAGCACCTGGCCTGTGTGGTCGCAGATGTTGATCTTGCGCGGCACCTTGCCGCCGCAACCGTCCCACATGAACTTGCCGGCCGACATCTGCACGCAGTGACCTGTCAGGGCGCCGGTCACCTTGTCGTACTTCGGCCGGATCGTGCGGATTTGAAGCATCTTAACCTCCTCGCGCGACAGGTTCTTGCGCCCGAGGATCTTGAGCTGATTGTTCTGCACGAAGTCGAGGAGGCGGTCGTCGATCGCCGTAAGCATGTCCGCGTATTGAAGGAAGTCCGCGTTCTCGCTGTCATTGATCCCCGCGTCCGTGAGGTCCAAGGTGTATTTGGCCTTCTGGATGTCGCTTGGCCCCCACATCGTCCCGAAATTTCCATCTCCTGAAACCCTCGGCCAATTCGTGACACAGGCGGGCGAGACCATGGCGACCTCGGCCGCCGTCTCGCCGATGTACATCTGGATGGTCGCCTTGCCGTGGCGGTCGGTCCCAAGCGCAAAGTTAATCTCCTCGGCTTTAAGCTCCTTAAAATGCGTGTACTTCTTTGAGGCCATTATCTCTTAGCGTATCTAGTTGGTAGTGGTTGGAGGCGACTGCCTGTGTGACCATACTTCAGAAAATCGAGTGTGCTCGCCGATGGCATCTGTCCGACCTTATGCTGCGGAGGCGGTGGGGCCCCTTGCACCGTTACGGGACCTAACGGGGTTGGCGCTGTCACGGTCTTCCTTCCATGGAAGCGCGCCCACTCATTAAACGACCCCGCAGACATACCCGTATCCATCAACAAACGGTCGACTCGTGCATCGTACGCCGTGCGAGCGCTGCCGATAGGCGCGTGGTGTAGCTGAGCCGAGCGTCTGTTAAGTTTGCTGGCGAAATCGGCATCCGTGTTTGTGGCGTTGGGGTTTACTCTCAAATCCCTCGTCGACGGGTCGATCGGTCGCTGAACGAGTCGGTGCTCTAGTGGGTTATCTACCTGCAACATCCGATGGCCGGTCAATGCCCTCCCCGCCTTCCACTCGGGCGCGCCGAAGCCCCGCGCCGCATTCCACCCGGACAAGCCCGGAGCCATTAAGCTCTGCACATCCCACTGAGTCACCGCCTCGGTCGCTGGCCGCTGGTAAGTCTCGTGCTGTCGCTCCACACCCGGTGGCAACAGGTACATTACCATTCTTACTCACACCCATCCTCCAGAAATTTCGCCAGTTTGGCGGTCGCCTCTTGATCCGCAGTAAAGGAATGCGAGCGCTTGCGACTCATTGACATGTCGTCGTATTCATCTGGTGCCGGTGGCTCGTCGGCGACGTCGACCTTGTCCCAGAAATGATACAGCACGTGACGCTGCATCGATTCCGCGACGGTCTCTTCGATGAACTTCTTGTCCTCGTCGGTGAGCACCGGAGGCGCCTGCGCCATCCGCTGCATTGCGGCAAAGAACTTGAGGTATTGGCCCATGAGCGCCTCGTGCAGCTCCTTATCGCGCGTGACGCGGTAAATCTTGTAGCCTTCTGGCGTCCACGAGATGAAGTCGCACCACTCGCGATCGGCGCACTCGAGGCACAGGTTGATCTGCAGGTAGTAATGCGCCGGCACCTCCTTGTGGATCCGCGAGCCGTCTCTCTTCGTCCAGTAGGGACACTTCACCTCGAGGAGCCCCTCAGTGCCAATGAGGCCGTCCGGCGACCCCGCTAACCACGACGTGTGTGGGTGCACATGCAGCCCAGTAGGTTCCACAACGTTGCCCGTGTGAGCGGAGTATGCAAGGATGCCGTTCGCCTCGTTGTTCGTGCCCCAGCGCGTTGCGTCGTTGCCGACGAAACGCTCGATGCCCATCGCGCGATTGTAGGCCTGCTGGCGCGACGTCCACGGGCACAACCCGAGCGCCGAGCCCAAGTTGCTCGCAGTCAGCTTTCCGCGGCGCGCGGCGTGCCACGCTGGAGTCCGCTGCTGGAGGTTCGCGCTCGCCATGTGCCAGTGTCACTCTAGCCTCGGAAAATAATCTGATCCGTTTCGTAAGCAAAATGCCGTGGCAATGGGATGGTCGCGGTCAGAAAGCGGTAGACGTAGGCGGGAACCGCGGCACTACAACCGAAGCGGCGACTAGCGTGACGTGGCCCAATTACCAGGCGGCCTATTTGGCAACGAAGCTGGGCGGAGGCACAAAGGCGCGGGACGTGGCCTATGAGGACAAGTATCTCGCGGGGCATTTGCCCAAAGAAGCGGGCGGCCTGCCTAGCGAGGAAGCGAGAAATGCATACTTCGACAAGGTGACGTCGAATTACAAGGCAGAGGCCGACGAGTGCCTGAAGCGCGAATTCAACGACTGGCTGCAGGGTAAGCATGAGCTAAACAACGCTCATGTACCATACCGAAACAAAGACGGCCAGATGCAACGCAAGTTTGTGTTTCGCGATACTCACGCTGCAAGTGGAGGTGAGCGCGACGGGCCTGGTGGTGGTCACGGATCGGGCAACCCGACAGATACGCTCAAGGAGTGGCACCCAACGTGGTGGGGGCGCGGCTCGCTAGCATTCCTGCCCGGCGTGCGCGGCTACCTGCGCGACCAGGCGATCGGCGCGGCGGAGCACGAGTACATGATGAACCTACTGGCCGAGTTCGGCCCGCAGAACATCGACCAGGCGTGGATGTACTTCAAGCACTGGGTCAAGGGACGGCCGCTCACCGAAGCGACGTGCCTGCATATGCCTCGAAAGGACGAGAAGGCCGGTCGGTTGGGCCCGTCGACGCGCGCGCCGCTCGGCCCGATCCAACCCGACACGTTTCACGTTAAGGAGAAATTTACGTACGATCACATGCCCAAGGCGGCAGATGAGGATGTGTTTTATGACGCCCAGGACTTCTTAGGATCCCCCGTGGCGAGCCGTCCAGGATCCCCCGCAGGACCCCCTGTGGACCTACTAGGTGTAGTGCCGCAAGACCAAAGTCGCAGCAGACTTAGAGAGGGGCTGTCTGCAATTTATCGTTATTACACAACGCCTGCGGAGGCGGAGGCGGAGGCGTTGGCGGAGGAGGCGGCGGAGGACGCGGAGGAGGCATTTGAGGACGCGCAATCGGAGACGACGCAGGCTGAGGAGCCAGCGGAGGTCACGCAGGCGGAGGCGGAGGCGGCGGCGGAGTCTGCCATTGATTACGACGAGAGAAGACGTGAACGGTTCGAGAAGAACCCGAACAGACTCGGCGGTGTGGACAAAGAAAACTACGGCGGCCGCGGATCGCTCTCGGAGCAAAGTGAGTGGTATCGTGTGCCACCAACACCAGATGGTTATTTCGCGGCAGAGCGGCTCAGGGATACCTTGCGAAACATGCCGGGTAGTGAGCCGAGGAAGGCGTATGATGCGATCCAAAGGTCGCAAATGCGACATGCTGCGGGAGGCGGTCCAGCTACGCAGACCTTGATTCGCGGCGACGGCTCGACTATGACCGTGCGCCGCCGACGGTAAAATATTCCGACGCCACAATAGCCAATGAATCCCCTCTTCTCACACAGCGCGCGCTCGGGCTACGTCGCCGACATCCTGCGCAACTACGGCGACCGCGGGCACCCAATGCAGCTGCCACAGCGCGACGACGACGCGTTTCGGAGGGGCATGGAGTTTCGACGCAAGGAGAAGCAGTATTACGCGAGCATCGAGCAGCAGCTGCAGGCCGCGCAGCAGACGATCGCCGAGCAGGACCACCATTTAAACAGCCTGAGCACGTACGTCTCAAAATTTCTACCAAGTAAGCAGGCCAATGCTGCCAGCGGTGCTGGGCGTGGTGGCGGTGAGCCTGGCGGTGACGGGCTCGCTGATGTACTGCCTGCCGCGGGTGATACCCGTCAAGCTAACGCTGCAGGTCGGAAGAAGCAAGTGACAATTTCTAGCACGATTGCAGAGAAAGATGAGTCTTCCATTGATAGCGGCTCTCGCTCTGGGGGCGACAATGATGATGAACCAAAAGAGCCCCGGAACGCCGATGGCGCAGGGCAATCCGGACACATCGGAGAGCCTACCACACCGGACGGGCCTCGGGGAGAAGATACTCCTGGACCCGCCGCAGCAGACGAGGTACAAGAATGAGATCATCGAAGGCGACTTTGAGACGATCCACGCGAATTTGAAGGCAGTACGGCTCCGGGAGATGGAGGAGGACCCCGGAGTGCGTCATGTGGCCGATTCGGCCGGGGCTCAATTTCTGATCGATAACTAAGTCAAACACCATGGCAACTGCCGAGATGCACTTCAATACCGGTCCACAGGACGGCCTTTTGCAGGACGTGCTCAAGTCGTACTTCAAAAACATCGGTTATACACGAACGGCGCCCTTCTCTTACGAGCTGCGCGATGTGGACCCGGTTGTCGGCGCGAACCTCGGCCAGAACGTCACCTTCAACATCCCCAAGGCGGCCGATCTGCTCGGCAACGTCGACTTGCTGATCGATTTTAAGCCGGCGGACCTGTCGGGCATCACGATAGGATCGGGCGGTCTCGCTCAAACCGGCAGCGCCGCCTTCTGGGGCTGGGTCGACAGCCTCGGCTACGCGATGATCGAGAAGATGACCCTGCAGATTGGCACGCACGACATCGAGACGATCACCGGCGAGGAGATGAACATCCAGAACGAGCTGATGAGGAGCGACCTGAACACGCACGGCTACAACCAGATCCTGAAGACCGGCCGCCCGCTCGTCCGCGGGCACATCGAGGCCACTACAGTGTCTGGCGGAAGTGCGGTTGCCCCGACCATCCCTAGCTACTTGGCCGACACCACGGAGGACGCTCAAGACCGTCTCATTGGGTACAAACTCGACGGCCAGTCGACCGCTACTCCGAAGCCGGGTAAGAAGCTGTGCATCCCGCTGCAGTTCTTCTTCACGAAGCACCCGTCGCAGTTCTTCCCGCTCGCGGCGATCGCCGGCGTCAACGACGTCCGCATCAACATCAAGTTCCGCCCGCTCTCGGAGCTGCTGATGTGCCACGGCGCCCTGACGTTGGCGACTACCGCTGACTCAACCAACCCGCTCGCCTACCCGGTCGCTGGAGCAAGCGCTGCAAAGGACGCCCAGTTGTCTAAGATCAAGTTCGACGGCAGCGCGTTCGAGCGGTGCCAGTTGCGGTGTCACTACGTCCACGTGACCGGCCCCGAGGCCACCTCGCTCATGAACAGCGAGCACGTCCGCCTCATGAAGCACTGGAGCGGCAACCACATCTCGAAGCAGTTCGCCGTCACGTGCACAACGGCCGGCTCGGCGCAGACCCTCGACCTCGACCTCTCGTTCCTGCATCCGATCACCGAGCTGATCGTCACGATCCGCAAGGTGTCGGACATGGGCGGGATCACGTCGAACGCTGTGAACCCGGGCGTCGCCTCAGGCACGGGCTCGGTGACAAAGGCGAACGCCAACACCGCGCACACCAAGAACTACTTTGCGTACCACGGCAACGGAAAGGACCCGAATCAGGAGAGCCTCGACGATAGCATCGATTCCGGTGCCGCCGCCACCCTCCATGCGAAGGCGACGACGATCAAGGTCAAGAACTTCCTCCTCAAGCTCAACGGCCAGACGAAGCACCTCGACGGCCAGGGCGTCGACCGCGAGTACCTCATGGACCGCTGGATGCCGCAGCTCCACTCGAACACCAGCTCGAAGTGGACGGAGCTGCTCGATACGGTCGTCGAGTCGCACCCGAAGGTTATCGGAGGCACCAACGCTCACTTCGAATCCAACACCGAGCTCGTGCAGGTGCTCAAGACCCTCTCGCGTCAGTACGACCGCAAGGAGATCTACTGCTACCCCTTCTCGCTCGCGCCGGAGGGGCAGAACCCGGCGGGGCACCTCAACTTCTCGAAGGTGTCGCACGCCAAGCTGTCGATCGCCATCGACGGCATCGCGCCGTCGGCCGGCACAGGCTCGGCCACCGACGAATACCAGGTCGACGTCCACGGCATCTACTACAACTGGCTGACCATCAAGGACGGTCGCGGCATGCTTTCGTTCGCGTAAATGAGTATGGCTATTTCCGATGGGTGGGGTGGGATGAACATTCAGTGTCCCGTGGAGTGCGTTGGCGTAGGCTGNCCNCAGCCGGACTTTATCGAGCGGAANGGNACCTTTGTGTTGACGGTGGTNGGTGCTGTGTCGGCTATGTTTGGGCTGTGTCTGACNTACATGCTGAAAAGCCGCTGTAAGAAGATCATGTGCTGTGGGGTGGGGGTAGAGAGGGACGTTTTGGCAATCGACGCCGCTTCCGCGGACGTGAATCTTTCTGAAGCCAGTATTAAACCTNCNTAAAATGCGCTACGTAGTCTCGGTTGACGTCGGGATCAAGAATCTCGGCCTGGCGGTGTTTGATCTCGCCACATGCAAATTCGTGTTTTGGAACAACGTGAGCCTCGTGCCCAACGGACGTTACCTTCCTGCAAACAATGTGCAGTACGTCCGCGACTTCGTGGCGCGTCACGAATGGGCCTTCAACGATGCCATCGCCGTCCTCGTCGAGAGGCAAATGCGGTGCAACATGCGTATCATTGAATCGGTCCTTCAAACGATGTTCTTCGACAAATGCATCATCATCAACGCCCGCAGCGTGAAGGCACACTACAACCTCGGCACCAAGAATTACCGCATGAACAAAGAGCGCGCCGTGCAATGGGTGACTGACTTCGTCGCGCAAAACCCAGACGCATTTGCAACTCACGCGGTGCAACTGCCATGGGAGGAGCTGCACAAGAAGGATGACCTCGCCGACGCGCTCCTCCTTATCATGTACTACCTCGATACTTATTCCAATGGTGTCGTAGAAGCGATAGACTACTTCCAAACCGTCCCGGACTATGTCAGCGTTTAAGGGCGACCGTAATTACCGCCCAATGCATGACGTGCAAGACCTCTACTGGGAAGACGAATCTGACGAGGAGGTGTACACGCGGCCCGACCCTGTCCGCCACCGAGTTAATTGGCTCAATTTCCATTACGACGTCCTCACAGAGATCTACCAGCGGTTCCGCGGCGATGGTGAGCGCGTCTTCGGCGCCTGCTTCTGCCAGCGTATGGACTTTGGGGACTTCATCAAGTTCGTCTACGAACACACTCACCTTGACAACGCGGATCTTCTGAAGGCAAGATCAGCGAAGCAACATGTCTGCAGTCTGGGTGTTGGCACTCGGAGCGAGTCTGGGGTACATAGCATTCCAGCGGCAGCTGCAAAGCGACCGCCTCGAAAAAGCAACAGCGCAGTTTCAGGCGGAGGATGTGACCGCGTCTGAGCCCAAACCGCCNGGCGCGAGTGCGCGGGACTTAGATGCCGCGAAACGCTACACTGCTCACCTGGAGACGGACGGGATCAATACACGCCTTACTGGGGAAGACCAGGCTGCTCTGGTGGCTCATGCGCGGGCGACGCAGCAGGAGGTGCAAGATTATGACTCTGCGCAGGGCCAGGCGCCGACGGAGGGTATCTATTTAGAGACCGGCTTGCCATTCTAGCGTGGNGCGACTGTCGTATCGCCTCGCGATTCTTCCCGTAAGCGGCTGAAAGAGCCTGCTCGCGCGTTTTGGCCTCCGAGTACATTACTGCTGCCTGTTCCGCCGCCATCTCGGCGCGTTGGGCCGCATACGCGGCCGGATCCCCGTAGCGCCTCTCGAGGGCTGTCATGTAGTTGCCCAGCTTGAAGCGCATGTCCGCGCTCATCGAGTTGTACGCCGCTCCTAGNNCGGGCTGTGCCATTGCACTGTGGCTCTGGAAAAAACCGCAGGACGAGCGTCGCACTGACCAAGACACACAGGAGCATTAGTGCACCGGCCATCGCCGACATCACCATGTACGTAGCGCAGTTTGACATCCGCTTACGTAAACATCAGACTTTTTTCTAGCTGGATGTCGATAACCATGACGTCGCCTGGATACCCCAACCCAACCTTCTCAGATTACAAGTCGTGGCAGCCCGGCTGCACCNTGAGCAATGGCACGTATGGTGGCGCTGTCCTCTCCGGCGCGGCCGTCAAAGTGATGGGCCTCGACAGGGTGCTGCCGCTGCCTCCNCTCGTGCACCACGCTGTTGGCGGCGTCGGATTCGACTACTATTGCCGCAGGTCTGCCACTACGCCAGACGAGCGAATGGCAAAGCTAGCGGCTGCGGGTGCGGTAGGNGGGNTCTTGGCGGGNNTGCTCATGGGGCGCTAAATTAGGTAAAGCCAAGCGCNTGTCCGAACACGAGCGCTTTTCGCATGTCGTCAGTCTTCATTCCAAAGGTGATTCGCAAGCCCACCACTCACCACGCGTGTCGCTGGTGTGCGAAGCGCTCGCTACGCAAGCAGATGTACAAACTGCGCGACGGCCCGGTCGACTGGTGGTTTTGCGACGACGAGCACGCACTCGAATGGCTCGACAACCGTCACAAGACATACAGCATCAACGAGATGCTGAGGATCGAGCCTCGTGAGCGCGACCTCAACGGCAAGACGATCGATCAGTGGGTCAGAGACGAACTTTCTCAGGCAAATGAGAGTGATGCGTAGCCAAGTGATCGTCGCGGGTCTCCTGACCTATGCGACGTACATNACGGTCATCTGTCCATGCGCAAAGACGCTAAGCTGCCACCAGAAGCACTTTTTTCTNTCTGTAGGGGGNGCTGCNGCNTTGGTAGCGTTCGAGAACTATGTGTGAGTGNTGTGCGGACGTGGAGGTGGAAAGNAANGTGCATTTGGCTGCAATGGACGAATACGCGGAGCACTTTGCACGCGAGTATCGCTTCGCTCTCCAGGAGTTAGACCGACTGAAGACGCTGCTGCGCGACGCNATGTGGTATAACTTTGATGTGGTATCCTGGCAGAGCGGATGCTTTGGGCAGCNTTGGTATTACAATCGTACTACAGAGCTGTACGCTGTTCGCAGTGAGTTAATACGCAAGCGCGGGCACACAGCCGAGAAGGTCAGCTTTCCGGTGTACTATCACGGNGAAGTAGCGACGGCACCTCGCTTGCCACCAGAGATCTTAATGAGCGAGGTAGAGAGTGCAAAGAGGTTAGTCGAAGAGACACGTGAAGCGTGTAGTGCGCCGTANGAATGGGCACCAGGTGGTCGACGCTATGAGCAGATGATACGTGAATCGCCGGGGGTTGCGGCCTTCTATGCCATTTCTTCTGATTCACAACGTAAAGACGATGGAAGACGAGATCGTAAAAACAGGAATGGACCCCGCCTCGGTGATCCAATGGAATGGGAGGCCGAGGCGCACACGGAANCCACCGCCAAAAACNTACTGGGACGAGTATGTGGCGACAGATGCCTGGTATCTTCGTGAGTTGGTCGCCGACGTCCCAGATGAGGAGTTAGAGGCAGCGTTGGAGGACGAGGATTGGGTTATGGCGGAAGGAGGAGAAGAGGGCGAAGACGTCAGCGAGCTCGACGGCGAGGAGGAGGACTCCGACTATTCTTCTGATAGTGAAGAAGAGAACGATGGAGCAGACACTGAGGATGAGGGGACAGATTCAGTCACCAGCAGCGTGGCTTCAATTTCCGATGTCGACTCCTGCAGCAGCTACAGCCCCAGATCGCCCAGTTACACACCCCCTCCCACACCCCGAATCCACCGATCCCCCGAAAAGCCGCGGTAGACTGGTGAAAGGCTCTGAGGAGGCGAAGGAACGCATGAGGGTCGTGCGGGAGGCACAATTCCGCAAAAGGTATTCTGATGATCGGTAGAGGGGATGCGCGTCACGGGGGATGTCTTACCGCTGCTGTCGGCGATCAAAGCGCTACACCGCGACGTGGACCGTATGCGAGATGAGTTGGAAGCGATGCGTGCGCGAACGGAGACGATGAACGAGCGGGGGTTGTTGTTGCTGCCACCGTCTGTCATCACAGCCGCCGCGACGATCGCAGTCCTCCCGCAGGTGGAGGCGGGTAGCGAGGATAGCGAAGTTTCTGAATGAGGAGTAGCTGGATGGACTTGGTTAAGGTGCTCGGTGGAGCACTTCTCCTTGCACTCAGCGCAGACTTAGCCCCGTCCCGTGTCGTGATAAGCCCAGCCGAGCAGGAGAGGGCACGCGTGAAACAGGAGACTTACAGCATCGTTAGGGACTTCGTTTCTTAAATGCCGCGCTCGAATGGTTACCGGCCTAAGGCCGCAGTCAAGGAAGAGGTGATGGAATGGCGCGAGAAGCTAAGTGAGACAAAGGATTGGCGGAGGGCGCAGTCGATTATGAACATCCTCACCTGCCTGATGGGTCATAACGGCGGTCCGTCACGTGGTATGATCTGCCCGAGAGCGTGTAGCTACTGCGGGTACTACGGCCACACGAAGCAGTGGTGCAAGAGGCGTCTTGCCGCGGTCCAGCGCCGCTACGACCGAGAGTGCGACGCGCTGCTGGCCGAGGACGCTAAGTTGGGGCCGACTGTACCCAAGGACGAGCGCGCTCTGCGATTCGACGCGATCGAGGAACGCATGTGGGAGGGAGTCCGGCGCGAACTCGGTCCAAAGGAGCCGTCCGAGCACGGGTTGCATTGCGACTGCGCTGAGTGCCGCGAATGGGACGAGTGGATGGCACCGGTCAGGTATGCAGGCGAGCCGAAGCCGCAGTTTTACAGACTAAGCGATCCTGGCTCGACGCCAATGGGCGCGCGCCTGCTCCAATGCGACGAGTTCCCGGAGGGTGTGCCTGAGGAACGCGCGCGCTGGCTCGTCGAGCTGTGGGAGCGCGTGCAGCTAAAGGCCGTAGATCCCCCTGAAACGCCGTAACGTTTCTATCGGCTGAGTGAATATTGCGCGTAGAGTGTCGAATGCTCGGGAGAAACTCATGTTGGAGAAGTTTTCGGTGATCGTACTGACAAAACCGTTTGTCGTCCACGACACACCACCTCGGCCCCCATCCCAGTAATACGACTCGCGCGATGCCAGGGTCGCGGCGTTGTCGATGCCCAACAAATCCAGCGCGTGCACAGTCGTTCGATACGCGCGCCCATACTTTGCCTGCCAATCGGGTTTCCAGTAGCGCGAGTCGATTATCTCCGGGCCTGCCTGTGGCCATACTCGCTTCTCACGCACGAAGTTCGGCAAGAACGCCTTCGCGGCCTCACGTCGCCCTTCGAAGAACATCGATCACCCTGCCACCGGAATTAGTTGTGCCAGTCGACCATCTCTGTCTCGTTGCGCTCGAGCTCGCGGGCGGCGAACGAGAGCATCGACAGGTTGCCGTGGATCGGCACACTGGCGAAGCGCTCGACGGCCTCGGGCTTGAGGTAGGCGGACTGGCTGTTGCCGTTGCTCGCCTGCCAGTCGTCGGGGCCGCACCAGCCGAGGCGCACGTCGCGGATCGTGAGCGTGTCCGGGTGGTAGTTGACGTAGAGGAGGTAGCTCGGCGCCTTATTGGCGCTGGCCTGCACACGGTTGCCGTTGATCGAGTTGCCCTTCTTGCCGCTCGTTTTGACCTCAAGGCTGAAGTCCGCGTTGTGCGTGCAGACGAGGTCGGGCTCGTTAGGGCCGCCCTCGCGCCACATACCGGGGTAGGTCATCTGCAGCCAGAGCATGAGCTTCCGCTGGAACGTCGTGCCGACGAACGCGCCGCGGACGAGCGGCGACATCGCGCGGTAATCGTCGAGCGTCGTGGTGTGGAAGAAGGGATCGCGGCACTCCCGGACGGTCCGCAGAGCGCACTGGCAGATCCAGTGCAGCTGAAAGTAGAGCGGATGAGAGACGATCGGGGCCATGTCACACACACACGCCTTAGAATTTAATTTCTGGTGCTCTGGCAGACACTCGCGATGTCCAGACGTTACGGAGGAGCGTCGCACCGCGACAACCTGGAGAAGCAGCTCGCGCAGTTATCGAACTTCCAGGCAACGGGCGCAGCCGTGCCTACGGCGACAAGCGCTGCCGATGGCCATGTCCTGACAGCTGACGGGACCGGTGGGTATTCATGGGAAGAGCACACTCACGCGGCTGCTGCCGAGTCCGACCTTCCTGTACAGGAAGAGTATGAGGTAAAGGTCCTCGGCTGGGCTGACGCTAGCGGCTCGTACACCCAGTTTTTCATGGGCTTGAAGCCTGATGGGCTCCCTAACCCTGTGGCCATGCCAATCGACGCCCAGTACGCTGCGCCTACGCTAACAATGTTTAGAGGCTTCAGATACCGATTCGATCAGACAGATGGTAGTAATGGTGTTCAAGTTGCTTATACTACACATGGTGCGATGAATGCCGTTAACTATGGTCACCGATTGCGCTTTTCCACCACATCTGATGGAACGCATAACCTTGGAACAGAATACTCCACCGCCGCTGTGAGCTACAACTTCGATGAATCCATTGTCACGTTTACAGTGCCAGTCGACGCACCGAGCACGTTGTACTACTATGACAGAAACAGCGCCGGGAAGGGTGGTGAAATTCACATCACAAACTTGGGTGCGGGCGGCACGGCAGTATCCGCATCGTCTCGAGCACAATGGGTGTCTTCTGACTTCCAAGACATACCTACTTACCAGAACGCCAATAATATTGGCAAGGTGCTTAAGGTAAGGCAGTTTACAAACCTGTTGGGAGCAACAGCTTACGACTGGGAGTTAAGTGACGACCTGCAGGGCGGCGGAGGCGCCACGAACGCGTATGACCTGAACGACGTCCCGGAGTACACGACGCTCACAACACATGACCCGGCGCTCCCAACACATGATCCCGTTAACGGGCCGCGTGATCACGTCGGCAAGGCGCTCACGGTGGAAAATACGCAAGACGCGAGTGGCAATGTCACCGGGCAGGAGCTGCGGTGGAGCAACCGCACCGCAACCGACTTCGCCCAGGCGTCGGACACGCCGGCGTTCTTCGAACACACGGGAGGCTCGGGGAACTTGGGCTATAGTTACAATGGCAAGTGGCTCAGGGTGAACACCGCCGCGAACGGCGGTATGTCCGTGGCTGGCCACGGTCCAGCAAACGGCGGCGTCGCGTTTGAGGATTTGCTCTACGACAAGAGCGACGTCAACACGCGACACATCTGTCCTAGGTACACGTATACCGATACGATTGACACTACCGCAAACCCTGTCACGTACGGTATCATGAGCGACGGTAGTGCGAATGCTCAGGACGGCAGCGCGAACGCCGGCGTGAGCGACGACGGCAAGGTCCTCGCCATCAAACGGAAGAACAATGGCACGCACGAGCTCAAGTGGCAGAATCCGTCGCAGTTCATGACGCTCGGGCAGTTGTCGGACGTGGAGACGGTGGTTGAGCAGAACGATTCGACGACCCCAACACCTAACACGATCTACCCAACAAATAAGGTGCTGACCGTAAAGCAGAGTAACCCCGGTTCAACCCCGGCCACCTACCACGCGCTATGGGAAACGACCAGTGTTCTTTCGAACGAGCACATCACCGAACAGTTCGATGTTACAAACTCGAACGCATCGTTCAACCCCAAGCGATACAAGGGCGATGTCTATCTGCGCGCGAATGGAGAGGGTTCGGTGATCATCGGGCCTACTGACATTTCAGGCACCGAGACGGATGCGAGCGGCAACGAGTATGTCAGGAGTGGCTATGAAAGGACTGGCGGCAGGCTATCGCTCCTGTGCGACAACGGCAATCATGCAGTCACGATTGCGGCGCCGCCGCACTCCGTGAATTCCGCGAGTTACACGCTCACGCTACCAGAGGCGCTACCAACTACTGCCCTCAACAACCTACAGGTCAACTCAGCCGGCCAATTGTCGTATCAAGCGGCAGCAACCACCCAAAGTGGCGGCGCGACGGCGCAGTCGTGCGGCGCCGGCTACCACCGCGGCTACCCGTTTCCTTTCGGGCCCGGCTGGTATCCGGGCGTCGGCACGACAAACCCGCCCACCGCCGATCAGGCCGTCGCGGCGAATGGCTGGTATACCACGTACGACTCGACGACGAACACGTGGAGCTCCGAACGCGATCGCACCGGCACCGGGTCGGAGTATAGGGTAAGCAATTGGAACGAGCTTGATGTGAGTGGCAACGCAAACAGCGATCACTACAGCTCGGTGCGTTGGCCGGTCAGCACGGCGTATAGCGATCGCGGCGTCGGGCCGATCAAGGGCAACCTGCACCTCGCCGCCGTGATGCACCCAGCGGCACCGGGGCGAGCGACGCACGGCATAGACAGCGGTAAACCCAGCTCGCACGCGTGGTTTGGCGGGTGCCGTGATGCCTTTGCGACGACCAGTGGCACAGATCTGAGCACATCATCGGGCACATCCGCTGCACCAGAATGCAATTACATGCACTTCGTGAACAACTGGAATTGTCAGGAGGTGGATGGTCTCGTGCAGACGACAGGCGAAAGGAAGATTGAATACCCTGGACCTAATGGCGCGCCCGACTGGCAGAGCACCCAGGTGTACGACAGTCCAACGCTGATACACATGTATGGAAGCAGCGATCAAGACACGTCCGGCACCCCGTTCGACATGCCGAATGGCGAAGACGGATACGTCATCGAATTCGCCTTCCGAAATGTCGGGAACCAACATCATTCGTTGTGGCCACACACCGACATGAATTTCCTTGATTGGGGCGATTCAACTGACAACATGCACATAGGGCATAATGCGAGTGGCATTATCAATCTCGGGAATCAAAACTTCCCCTTTGGTGCCAACTATGGAAACCTCAACCAAGCGTCTCTAGCGCCACATTCATCGAGCGCGACTCACGGCAGAACGCCGTGGTACAGCAGCGAGTGGTGGACGATGCGCTTGACGAGATTCCAGGGCGCTGGCGGCCAGCAAACTGTTTTCTACATTGCGCGCGGAGCGGCGGATACAGGACCACAATGGATGGACCCGCATTTCCGTAATGCACGGCAGTGGTCGGGCAGACTTCCCATGAACTACTCGACTGCTTATTCAAACGTCCTCTCCATATTCAACGGATCCGGGCACGTTACGGGCACCTGGAACACCAATGCATTCCCCGGCGCACAGATCAAAGACATTAAGATCTGGAGAGACCCTTCCGATGGAGCAAGATTTTTGGCCAACTCAGGTATGCAATGGTACGCGCCTCAAGCAGGCACAATCAGCAACAGTAACCAGATGCCAAACAGAGCCAACCCATACGTTGACGCCGGCTTGCACACGACGATGAGCGGCAGTGCGCGTGGTGGTGCCATCGGCCTCACGCTGGTCGGCGGCGTATCACCCAACCGTGGCGCCTACATTACAATTGACGCGTACAGGCGGCCAGAGGCCGCAAACGTGGGCGTCGACTACAGCGACGATATCATTGAAGCAGATGAGACTGTGCACCTTCCGAGTAATTCAGGAGGTGGACATCCAAGCGCCGCCATCGATATGACTAACACAAAGGTGCACTCTAGTGCAGTCGAAAAGATCAGGACGATCAACGGCGACCTCTCTGACGACCGCTACAAGCACAGCGAGGTGGAGGTCAGCGACGACGACGCCGTGCGATGGGTCAAGCAGGTGCCGGTGCGCAAGTACACGAAGCGCCTGGTAAAGATGCTTCCAAAACCGCCAGGTGCATCGGAAGAAGACCTCTCAGAGGAACAGGTCTTCGAGATGGGGTGGGACGGATTCAGTGGCAGGCCGGACCGCGACGACCCGTGGGCGAGTCAGCTGTACGATAAGAGCTTTGAGGAGATCGGCGTCATCGCGCAGGACCTGCACCAGACGGACCTGGCGCACGCCGTCGAGGTGGGCGACGAGAACACCGAGTGGAGGGTGCGCTATGAGAACCTGACGTGCCTCAACACGAAGGTGATCCAGACGCTGCTCGCGCGCATCGAGGCACTCGAGGCGGCGGCACAATAATCTGATGTGTGTCTGACAACAAATGCGAGGGACCATCATCGGTGCAGGCGTCGGCTACTTTGCGGGACAACACATCTTTACGGGCTTCGGCGGTCACGCCTCAGATGACAATGTACTCACGCGGTTTACGGGGTTGATAGGGGCGGGTATCGGTGCGCTGATAGGCAATACATTTGACCGGCGTTAAAATCTAGTTGTAACACAGACATGTCGCTCGTCGACCTCCCCAAGTGCCAGAGGCACGTCCTGTTCTGGACCGTCTGCATCCCGCTGCGATACTACCTGAGTACACTCGGCGACAATGAGCTCCTGCGCGCGTTCGCGCTGCTGGTGAGCGTGCGCTGGCTGTCCGGTATGGAGGACAGCGAGGAGGGCCAGTTCGGCGGGCCGGCGTGGTGGAAGGAGGAGCGGTCGCTGCACGGCGCGCTATGGGGCGGCTACGCGATCACCGGCAACTCGGCGATGCTCAAGGCCGACGTCGCACTCGGTGCGGTCAACTGGGTTGTGAACAATACATAATCTGATGGTGCCTTGAAGCAATCGCATGGATAGATCCAGAGTACAGATCGATGCAGCGGGCTGGATGACCAACCCTAGGTTTCCAGGTAGGCGTGCGAGTGTGCCTCAGATTGTCCAGGATTACGCCTCACGATTACCCGACAGAGATCGCCAGCGATTCTGGTGGCATGTAAACCAACGTACACGGAATCAACCCGGAGCTTTCTTCTGGAGGGAAACGCTTCGGCTTGTACTAGCAGCACCAGCATCAATACGTACGATGCTCATGAAGTGGCTACGGCAAGCACGAACCAACATCGCTCGGCGTCAGCGCATAGCACACGCGAACTTTCCGTATCTACGGGAGCGGTATGCGATGGGTCAGTCACGTGCAGCATCATACGAGACGTATGTGTAGCTACATAATCTGATAAGGCGTTGAGATGGACAACCCACGAGACCGACGTCGGCGCCGTGCACGTCATGTAGCAAAGGGCTTTGTCTTTAGTGTGAATGCACTCTTCGATTCGATGGCGAACCCGACAGGATGGGGCACGGCAAACAGACTGTGGGGTGGAAAGAGAGGAGAGCGCACGTTAGGTAGGGACATCGCGGACATTGCTCGTCCGTATCAAGTGAACCGTACGACTGTGTATGATAGGATTGATGAAACCATTTACAACCCACTCTCCACCACCATCATACCTACAGAGCCGCTCGTACGCTACCCTGCCATGCTATTCAATAACGCCTCACGATTTGTCGTCACAACTGGAGCTTACCTTTACGATTCTGTGCGCAGGTTGTGGTATCGGACTGTATACTACTTTGCAAAGGGCCTCGACGACAACCCAACGCTTGCGTTCCCATTCACTATGTACGCGACGGCAAGGAACCGCATCTCGAGGAACGCCGTTTATGATCAGGTCTTTTACGAGGCCATTCCGTCTCTCACTCTCCTACCGCGACGTCGTCGGCGAAGATGATCAGTGTCAGAAACTAATTTGACTCTCAAGTATCGATTCGCGCTACGCACCCGGCTCCATATGCGAACAGGCCCTATCGCCAACCAACACACGGACTCGAACCGAAGTCCGTCGACCCACTGATGGATGGCGAATCTTCAGTATCAAATCCCGGCACACACCCCAAATCTCCCCGCGCGCACACCCGCACATCGACCCTTCAAATCGACCAACCTCAATGATCCGACCCTCGATCGACCTCAGTATGCCACATGCACACTTGAGTATAAAGCACACTCCTGGTCTCAGACGTGGTATCAATCAGTGTGCTCCCGGGGATAAAGTCCGCAGCGTCTGTTCCAGGTTTGAGTATGCGGATAGGTCGCGAACCGTCACCATGATGAGTTAATGACTTGGCACATATA
>PALO01000033.1 GCA_002706465.1 Flavobacteriales bacterium | reverse complement strand
TCAAACATTTGACAGTAGATTTGACTATGTTTGGGATATAGAAATTGATAATAGTATAGATTCATTAGATGTAATATACGCTGAAAGAAAACAAGAATCTAAAATTAATTTTGACGCAACACCATGATCTGGATGCCTATCTAAAGGCGCATTAGCAAATACTATATTAGGTTTGTATTTCCTAATCAAGCTAATTACTTTAATTTTAGTTTCATTGTCATTAACTATAAAACCATCTTTTAAAGATAAATTTTCTCTACAAGACAAACCTAATATCTCCGAAGCTTTTTGAGATTCATTTTCTCTTATTTTAGAGTTACCTCTAGTACCTAACTCACCCATTGTTAAATCTACAACACCAACCTTATATCCTTTTTTAACAGATTTTATTATAGTACCGCCACAACCTAATTCTACATCATCAGGATGAGCTCCAAAAGCTAATATATCTAGTTTTCTATCCAATTTATTATTTCTTTTGAATTAGGATTGGTTTTTGGTGAAATACAATCTACAAAGTTCCCTTTCTCATCAATTAAAAATTTTTGAAAATTCCACTTAACAGAACAATCCATTACATCATTGTACTTTTGTTGAGTTAACCAAACATATAAAGGATGTTTGTTTTTACCTTTAACTTTAATCTTTTCAAATAACATAAAAGATATATTGTAGTTAGATTGACAAAATTGTTTAATTTGAGTATTAGTTCCTGGCTCCTGTTTCAAAAAATCATTTGAAGGAAAGGCAAGAATTTCAAAATTATCGTCATTATAATTTTCATACAATAACTGAAGATCTTTATATTGATTAGTAAGACCGCATTTAGAAGCTGTATTGACAATCATTATTTTTTTTCCTTTTAAATCAGAAAAGTCAAACATCTCTCCATCTATCTTTTTAACCTGAAAATCATAAATAGAATTCATAACTTTTTGTGCGTGTAAAAAATTACTACAAAATAATAATAAAATATAAACAATAAAACTATTTCGAATTTGCATTTAAAAAATTCTTTTTATACATAAAATAAGATAAAACACTAATACAGAAAAGTATAAATATGCTATAATACAAAAAATCAGGTATAGGTAGTGGATCGCCCTTAGCATAAGAGTGCAAACCTGACAAGTAATAATTAACACCAAAATATGTCATTATTATAGAGAAGAAACCTATAATAGATATTAAATTAAAAATAAATACATTATTTAAATTAGGTATAAATCTTGTATGCAAGATAAAAGCATAAACAAGTATACTAATTAAAGCCCAAGTCTCTTTTGGATCCCAACCCCAGTATCTACCCCAAGATTCATTAGCCCAAACTCCTCCCAAAAAAGTACCAATAGTTAACAAAATCACGCCAACAGTTAATGTAGATTCATTAATGTATGTCAATCTCATAATATTGTTACGAGAAATATTGAAAATTAAAGAAATTAAATTTATTATACCTAATACCGCACCCAATGCTAAGAAACCGTAACTAGAAGTAATAATAGCAACATGTATCATTAACCAATATGATTTAAGAACTGGGACTAAATTTGTAATTTCTGGATCAACCCAATTTAAATGAGCTACGCTTAAAAGAATAGCAGAAACTATTAGACCTGCTGCAAAAGAAAAATGAGATTTTTTAGAAAAAATTAGCCCAGCTAAAATGGCAGTCCAAGAGATAAATATCATTGATTCATAAGCATCACTCCAGGGAGCATGACCCGAAACATACCATCTTAAAATTAAACCCAATAAATGAATCAAAAATAACACAAAAGAAAAAGCATAAAATACATTAATTATTCTTTTAAAAATAATTGCATTATTAAGTAAAGAGATAAAAGCAAAAGACAAATACAGTAGACCTAANAAAGCGTATATTTTATATAAATTATTAAACACATCCATTTTATTATAAAGTATTTCAGACCTTATTTTATTTTCAGACAAATAGACATCTTTTCCAAATTTTACCTGATAATCTCTAATAAATGACAAAATACTATCNGCTGAAGACCAATTATTGTTATTTAATCCTTGGCTTATGTTTTCAAAATAAATTGGCAAAATATTTTTAACAAACAAAGAATCAACACTTGAAAAATAACCTACGGAGTCATTTGAACTAATCCATTTATTATCTACATCATTAGGTATTGGAAATATATTTAAAAATTTCATAGATAACATCATTTCATATATCTGTACTTTTTCAGTTACAGAAATAACAGCTTGATCAAATTTTGTTCTAGAAGCAGGTTTTTTATTAAAAGCTTCATCTAAAGATTTTTTGAATAAAAATTCTTTATTACTTCCAAAAAACTGCATATAAGAGAAATAATTATCATTATAACTACTATCTATCATATATTTTAAATCCTTATTTTTAACTTTAATAACAGGAAAAAAAGTCCAAACAAATGGAGAATAAGACATAGAAAGAAGAACTTGATCAGAAGATAAATTATAATATTCATCCGAACCATAAACTTTCCTCAATAACTCAGACGAAAAAGTATTAATTGGNTTTAATCTTCCATTTTCATCTTGAACTAAAATACTACCAAATTTTTTGGAATGATTATAATCAATAGAAACTGCATCTAAATAAGTTTTATTTTCAGAAACTGTATCACTAGGATAAACTAAATATTTTTGATTTTGACTATGTAAATTTGAAATAGAAAAAAAACAAAAAAATAAAAGTGCAGTTTTATTTAATTTTTTATTTATCAAACCAAATCTACTCTTAGAATTAAATAAAGTTAAAATAAAACCTAAAGCTAAAATTAAATACCCAAAATAAGAAACTAGTGTGCCGTAAAAATCATGATTCATTGACAAAACTGTTCCTTTTTCATCATTGTCATAAGAAGACTGATAAAATCTAAAACCTTTATATTTCAAAATATTATTCATGTAAATATGAAAAGGCATAATTTTATCTTTATCTATTAATTCCACATAAGACTCAAAAGAGGAAGGATTATCTGAACCAGGATATTTAGTTAAAACAAATTTGTCTAGTGTAAGATAAAAGGGTAAATCTATATGTTCAGAACCATATGAAAAACTAAAATTTAACCCTCCTAATTCAAAATTATTATCCTTATTCACGGAACCAACATCACCAAAAAGATTAATTTGTTTTGTTTCTGAATTACAAGAAACTTGAATTTGTAATAGATCATAAATATTATCTAAATCAGACTCAACATACTCTATCTTTGACTCCAAATAAACGTCTTTCAACACAATAGGAATACCTTTTAAATCATATAAAATTCTAGATTCAAAAATATAATTATTACCTTTTTCAAGATCTCCCTTCTCCTGAGTTAACATTCTAAAAAAGGAAACATCATTATTGCAGTTGAAATATAAAGTATCTGATACATAAAAGATATTAAAACCCTGAACTCTTTTTTCTCCGAAAGAAAATAAAGTTGATTTAATTACTTTTTCTTCTCCATATTTTAGATAATGATTTTCTCTGCCATTTGAACCCGTGAAAACTAGATGCAAAATAGGATTTTTATTTCCGGGATCTTCAACTATAGTGTCTGTCGCGTTAGGAATAAAATCAATATACTTGACGTCAACATTATTTCCCTTAAAGTTTATTTTTTTACGAAATTTATTTTTTGATAAAAATTTAAAACTTTTACCTGTATAAGTAGAGAAATATTTTTGCTTTTTCCAAGTATATTGCTGTTCATAATCATGAATCTTCATACTTATAAAAGGATCATCTGAAACAGCCTTATTAACACTTTGATTTTCACGAATATGCACAAGACCCTCGTAACTTATAAATCTAGTGATACCACCCCCTATTATAATAAAAACAAACGCTATATGAAATAAACCTATTGTTATTTTTGACTTAGTATATAATTTACGAGTAAAGAAATTTGAAATTAAACTATAACAAAGCAACCCCATTATTATAGCAATCCAATAGGAAGAATAAATCATTGATTTAGCTGTTAAAGTACCATAATCATTTTCAATAAAAGTACCAAGTGCAAGAGAAAACGCAAATGCTATTAATAATAGAAGCATGAACTTCATTGAAGAAAGTATATTTAGAATTTTATTCATTATAAATCACAAAAATAAAATTAAATTTACACATATGATAAATAACGTAACTTTAATTGGTTCTGGAAACCTAGCAACTCAAATTGGAATCGCATTTAAACAATCTAAAATAACAATAAATCAAGTTTATAGCAAAGACGTAAAAAATGCAAAAAAGTTAAGTAAAAAACTGAAATGCAAATTCACAAATAAAATAAAAGAAATAGAAATAAAAGAACTTGGAATAATATGCATAAAAGATGATTATATATCAAAAATTGCTGACAAAATACCTAATAAACCTATTGTACATACATCTGGTTCAACTAATATAAATACATTAAATAAATTTAAAAAACATGGAGTAATATACCCAATTCAAACATTGAATAAGAATAAAAAAGCAAATTTTACAAAAATTCCTATTTGTGTAGAAGCTAACACAAAATTATTTGAAAAAGAACTAAATGTTTTATGTAAAAAAATTTCAAACAATGTGATTAATGTAAAATCAAACAAAAGACTAAACATACATATAGCTGCAGTAATGTGTAACAATTTTACAAATCAAATAATAAACAGAGCTGAACATATATTGAAAAAACAAAATTTATCTTTCGAAATATTATTACCAATAATAGATGAAACTTTTAAAAAAATACAAAACCCAAAAACAAGACTACAGAAAACTGGACCTGCTATTAGAAAAGATTATAAAATAATAAAAAAGCATATTGAAGAATTAGAAGGTTTAGATAAAAAAATATATAATATTATTTCAAAACAAATAATGTCAGATGAATAACAAACAAGAATTTATTCTAGCTTCAAAGTCACCTAGACGAAAGGAAATACTAAAGAAAATGAATATTAAATTTAGTGTATCTAAAATAGATGTAGATGAAAACAATAAAATACAAGACCCTTTTAAGAAAGCTGTTTATTTGTCAAAATTAAAATCAGAATATTACAAAGATGCTCTTGAGAAAAAAATATTAATAACAGCTGACACAATAGTACACAAAAAAATAATACTAGAAAAACCTAAAACAAAAAATGAATCATTTGAAATGTTAAAGTACATTTCAAACAAAAAACATTATGTGACTACAGGAGTAACCTTAAGAAGTGTAAATAATAAATTATCTTTTCATGAAACAAGCGAAGTTTACTTCAAAAAACTTAGCACACAGGAAATCAATTATTACATTAAACATTTCAAAACAAAAGACAAAGCTGGAGGATATGGCATTCAAGAATGGATAGGATTAATAGGGGTGAAAAAAATAAATGGATGCTTTTACAATGTAATGGGTTTTCCTGCAAATAAATTTTATCAAAAGCTAAAGTTTTTCAAACATTAATCTTTTATTACTATTTTTGTAATTATGATAAATCTAAATTTCCTAAGAATATTAATTTTACACTTAATAGTAATCACAATATCTTGTGCCCCTATGGAGGATATTGTTTATTTAAACAAACAATACAATGTAGAAAATAAAAATAATATTAGTTATGATCATATAATAAGAAAAGGAGATATTTTGGATGTAAAAATAATAAGCAATAATAAAAATATTTTTGAAATATTTAATATTTCTAATTCACCTGAAAACCCAAACACAACAGATGCTAATCTTTTTGTAAATGGCTTTACAGTTAATGACGAATACGAAATAGAAATACCCACAATAGGCAAAATAAATCTAGAAGGCTTGTCTATTAAAGAAAGTAAATCAAAAATAGAAGAAAATGTAAAAGAGTTTATTTTAGAAGCAACGGTTATAGTAAAACTAGTTAATTTTAACATAACTGTTTTAGGTGAAGTTAAAAAACCTGGAAATTACAAAATATATAATAATAAAGTATCCATACTAAAGGCTATAGGTATGGCTGGTGATTTGACTGATTATGGTAACAGAAAAAAAATAAAAATTATTCGCGATTCTAAAATTCATACAATAAACATAACAAACTCAGGATTCATATATAGTGAATTCTATTATTTGAAATCTGAAGATATAATATATATTGAGCCAAGAAATGCTGTTAGACTAAGAAGCAGCTCTGCACAAACTTTTATATCAGCAGCATCTACAGCTGCATTAATAGCAAATATTATTTTAAGACAACAATAAATGAAAGATCAAAGAAAAGAGGATTTTATAGATGTAAAATCAGTGTTTTATAATTTCTTGTCATATTGGTATTATTTTTTATTATCATTTATCATATTTATATCTGCAGGATATTTATACAACAGATATAAAACTCCTCAATGGGCTGGAGATTCTACAATTTTAATAAGAGATGAATCAGACCAACTAGTTGGAGCAGAAAACATAGTAGAAAGTTTAGAGATATTCAGCTCTAAAACTAATCTTAAAAATGAAATAGGAATATTGTCATCATTTGATTTAATAAACAAAACATTAAAAAAACTAAAATTCAATATTTCATATTACTACGAAGGTAAAATTAAAACAAGTGAATTATATAAAAAAAGTCCATTTCAAGTACTTATAGACTCAAATCATATACAAACAATAGGCTCAAAATATGAAATCAAAATAATATCAGAAAATCAATTTAAAATAAAAATAAAAAAAGAAAAAGTAAAACAATTTGATGTCTCAAGAGATCAATTCATAGAAAATTATCAAACAAACGTAAAATATGAAAACGCGCACAGTTTTAATGAAATAATTGAAACAGAAAATTTTAAATTTAAAATTATAAAATCAAAATTCTTCAACGAAAAACATATAAATGATAATTTTTATTTTATAATTAATAATATGGAAAATCTAACTAAAAGAACACAAAAAAAGTTAGACATACACCCTATAAACAAAGACGCTTCTTTAGTTAAATTAACATACAAAGACGCTGTTCCAAAAAAAATAATTGATTTTTTAAATCAACACTCAATAGAATACATAGAAACTGGATTAAATCAAAAAAATCAAATTGCAAATAATACAATAAAGTTTATTACAGATTTAATAAATGAAATAACGGACTCTTTACAAACAGCAGAATACTCTTTAGAAAACTTTAAATCTGAAAATCCAAAAATAGAATTAAATAAAAAAGATTATGGAGACTTATATCAAATACAAAAATTAGATTCAGAAAAAGCCATATTAGATGTGAATATAAAATACTTCACAGAAATGCTAAATTATATTCAAGAAAATAATAAAATAAATAATTTAATAGCACCTTCCGCGATGGGCATTACTGACCCTTTGTTAAATAAAATAATCAACGATATAACCAGTTTATATTCTGAGAGAAGAATATTACTTTTAAACACAACCAACAAACACCCGATAATACAAAACATAAATAAAGAAATAGAGAATAAAAGAAAAATTTTAATTGAAAACTTAAAAAACTTAATACAAAACACTAGAATATCTTTAGAAGATATAAAATCAAGAATTTTAAAATTAGACGACAAGTTAACTGAAATGCCAAGAACAGAAAGAATGCTTTTGGGCATAGAAAGAAAATTTAATATAAATGAATCACTCTACATATATTTACTAGAAAAAAGAGCAGAAACTGCAATAGCTAGAGCAGGAAATGTATCTGATCATGATATAATAGACAAAGCAAGATTAATAAAAAACAGCCCATTAACTCCAAATAAAAGCATAATATACATACTATTTATTAGTGTAGGTTTCCTAATACCTTTTTTATTTATAATATTAAAGGATTTCTTCAATGAGAATATACTGAATTTAAAACAACTACAAGAATTAACTAACATGCCTATATTAGGAGCGATTAAACATAGTGACCAAAACACAAGTCTTGTGGTTATCAACAAACCTAAGTCTGCCATATCTGAAGCTTTTAGAGGTATTAGAACAAACTTAGAATACATGACGAGTGATAAAAAAACCAAACTTATATGTATAACTTCTTCTATAAGTAGAGAGGGAAAAACATTTTGCAGCATCAATATATCTTCTGTTCTAGCTTTATCTGAAAAAACTTTATTAATAGGATCTGATTTAAGAAGACCTAGAATATTCTCAGAAATACAAATTAATAATGAAAAAGGATTAAGCAATTATTTAATTGGGAAAAACTCTCTAGAAGAAATAATACAAAAAAATGTTTTTAAAAACTTAGATATAATATCATCAGGGCCAAATCCTCCAAATCCATCTGAGCTACTAAAAAGTGAAAAACTAGAAAAAATGATTGAGAAGTTGAGAAAAAAATACAAATATATAGTTATAGATACTCCACCAATAGGAATAGTTTCAGATGCAGCTCACATAATGTCATTATCTGACATCAATATAGTTATAACAAGAGAAAAATTAACTAAAATAAAAATGATAGATTTCTTCAATAAAATGTACGAGGAAAAAAAATACAAAAATTTAAGTATAATTTTTAATGACTTAAATGAAAAAGGATCTATATACAACTATGGATATGGATATGGATATGGATATGGATATGGATATGGAAATGAATACTATACAGATTAAATGAAAAGAAAAATATCTTTCTTTACNGCNANAATACCTATAATATTTTTAATTACATTTTTAACAATAAATGTNATANTNTATGGAGACACAGCTATAAGTGGACCAAACCAAATAATACTTATGCTATCAGCATGTATAGCAACACTTATNGGTACAAAAAATAAAATNANAATAAATACTATATTAAAANGTATAGGAGANAATATAAAATCAACATCAAATGCTATTATTATATTATTATTAATAGGNGCNNTATCTGGAACATGGTTNATAAGTGGNATAATACCAACAATGGTATATTATGGNTTAAAGATACTNAATCCTGAAATTTTTCTTTTTATCTGTTGTATAATATGTGCAATTATTTCNTTAGCTACAGGAAGNTCTTGGTCAACAATAGCTACTTTTGGAATAGCTTTATTAAGCATAGGAACTGCATTAAATATAAAAGAAGGTTTAGTATGTGGTGCNATAATTTCAGGAGCATACTTTGGAGACAAAATGTCTCCTTTATCAGACACNACTAATTTAGCAGCAGCNATTAGTAAAACTAAAATATTTCAACATATAAGATACATGATGNTCACAACCATTCCATCTTTTATAATAACAATTATTTTATTNCTNTTAATAGGTNTTTCATTNAAAACAGGNAACAATTTAGNNAACACTAACGTNTCNGATATTAATGANATTTTNAATAANGTAAACANTAAATTCAATNTNAATATATNTCTTNTGTTTGTNCCANTGTTATTNATTATTTTAATAATTAAAAAAACAGCNGCNATACCAACTCTTATATATGGNGTNTTNTTNGGTGGTTTTTGTGCAATTATTTTTCAAAAAAATTTAATTTTTNATATTTCGGACAGCAANAATTATATAAAAGAATCTTANATAACAATAATGAATTTTATATGTCAAGAACAACAAATATTATTCTTTAAATCTAAAGGAATGTATGGAATGTTAAACACAATTTGGCTAATAATATCTGCAATGTGTTTTGGAGGAGCAATGGAAAGNAGTAANTTACTAAGAATAATAAGTGAAAAAATATTAAAATTTGCAAAATCTGCNAGTTCTTTNGTNCTTNGTACAGGANCAAGTTGTATNTTCTGNAACATCACAACATCTGATCAATACCTNTCCATTGTNATTCCTGGAAAAATGTTTTATGANTCATATAANAAAAANAACCTTGCTCCTGAAAATCTAAGTAGAACTTTAGAAGATACTGGGACAGTNACATCTGTACTTATACCCTGGAATACTTGTGGAGCAACTCAATCAGCTGTTCTAGGTGTATCTACATTAACCTTTTTACCTTATTGNTTNTTTAACCTAATAAGCCCTTTNATGACTTTNTGTTTTGCTTTCTTAAAAATAAGAATCAAANAAATAAAAANTTAAATTTTTTTATAAATATTATTAATNCCTTNAACCAANTTAATCCAATTAAACTTTNATTTTTCTTTTTCAACATTTTNAGAAAAAGAAGNTTCTCTTTNATTATTATAATANTCAAGAANATATTCTTTTATTTNAACNGAATCATAATTNACAANATAGCCNCCTTNCTNATGATTGACTGTTTCAGAAAGNGAACCAACATCTGTAACTAACATTGGTTTATGAAAATTATATGCTATTTGTGTGATNCCACTCTGTGTTGCTGTTTTATAAGGNTGAACAACCAAATCACAAGCACAAAAAAAGTACTTCACCTCATCCTCTTTAATAAATCTATTATGNATAATTACATTNTCNTTTAAACCTAAAGATTTTATTTTNTTTTTATAATAATTAATATCATCGTAAAATTCTCCTGCAATNAATAAAACTANATCTTTATCNTGCTTNTNAATCAACATAAGTGNATCAANTANAAGATCTAATCCTTTATATTTTCTAACTAAACCAAAAAAAAGTAAATANTTTTTATTTTNNTNTAANTTTAATTTCAATTTAGNCTCTTTTTTATCTACAATNTGACCAAAATTATTNTAAATAGGNAAAGGAATNGAANCAGTTTTTTTATTNCCGGAATATTTTTTNAAATCATTTAAAACACCTTTTGAAAAAGTAACGTATGCATGNCANGAATTAAAAAAATANTTATTNAAAAGAAANTCTCCCATTCTTTTTTCNTGAGGCTTNACATTATCAATTAAAGCTATNACTTTAACTTTACTAAACCATTTTATTAAATAAGCAATACTACCCAAACAAGGAGCCATAAAAGGCATCCAGTATCTTAATATAACATAATCTGGTTTTGATTTAAGAACTCTCCAAAAAACAAAAATCCAATTCAAAGGAAATATTGAATTAATAATAGATGATATTTTTATTTTATAAATTAATTCTGTGTCTTCATATTGAGTTTTACCTGGAAATAATAAACTAGGATATTGCAATGAGAAAGATATAATCTCAGAATCTATATTATTAACATTAAACTCATTACAAAGTATATTATTAGAATGAGATATACCTCCTCTCAAAGGATAACCTGGGCCAATAATAATATTTTTAGTCATGATTATTAATTCTTTCTTCTATCTGATAATTATCTTTACTTCTTGAAAGATTAGATATCATTTCTGAAATATAACCGGCTAAAAACATCTGAGCACCGATAATCATAAAAACTAATGCTATAAAAAATTCTGACCTCTCAACTATTGGTTTTAATTCAAGATTAATTAATTTAGTCCCACCTATATATGAAAAAATAAAAAATCCAACCAAAAACAATATAGTTCCTATTGTACCAAAAAAATGCATAGGTTTTTGACTGAATTTAGAAACAAAAATCACAGTCAACAAATCTAAATAACCATTGATAAATCTTTCAAAACCATATTTTGACTTTCCGTGTTTACGAGATTGATGTACAACTGTTTTTTCAGATATTTTATCAAAACCATTAAACTTAGCTATAACTGGTATATACCTGTGCATGTCTCCATGAACTTCTATATTTTTAACAACTGAACAATTATAAGCTTTTAAACCACAATTAAAATCATGTAATTTTATACCTGAAAATAATCTTACTGTAAAGTTAAATAGTTTGGTAGGTAATGTTTTAGATATAGGATCATATCTTTTTTTCTTCCATCCCGAAACCAAATCATAATTTTCTTTTGTTATCATGTTATACAAATCTGGTATCTCTTCTGGACTATCTTGTAAATCTGCATCCATTGTAATTACAACTTCACCATTTGATAGTCTAAATCCTGTATTTAAAGCTGCAGACTTACCATAATTCCTTCTAAATTTAATTGCTTTAATGAATTCATATTGAGATGAAAGCTCTTTAATTACAGTCCAAGAATCATCTTTGCTACCATCATCTATAAAAATAATTTCAAAATTATACTTTCCATGAATAACAGAATGAATCCATTTTACTAATTCTCTTATTGAATCTTGTTCATTATAAAGAGGAACAACTATTGATATATCTAATTTATTAATTTTTGTCATTTTTTTCTTTTAATTCAACTTCATTTACCATTATATTCCTTGATGTTTTATTGCTTCTTCTAAAAAATGATAAAAAAGACAAAATAAAACATAAAAAAACATAAAATAATAAATTATTAAAATAAGTTTTAATAAGTGAAGAAGCAAGTACACTATCTTCTATATTTAATGATAATTGATCTAATTTTTCTTCTGGAATACCCAACTGTTGTAATTCATTCATACTTAAGATTAATAAATCAATATATTCTTGAGCGAAATCTGGATTAAAACTAAAAAGTAAAATTTTGTAACATGAATATATTAATGTAGAACTAGCAATTAATCCAAATAAAAGAATAAAAGATTCTTTTTGAATTAAATTAGCTTTTGTACTATTAATTAACTTACGAGTAAAGTAAGACACTAAAAACATTAATACTACAAAAAAAGGCAAACCTTGCCAATAAGAGAAAGCAGATACTCCTGAAGTCAGGTTAATTATAAAAGTAACAAAAACCATAAAAGCCCCTATTAAAGCTCCTGCTTTTAGTATATATTCATAAAAATATTTTTTCATATATACAAAGATAAGTAAAAGAATAAATAATACTCCAATGTTTTTTTTATTAAAACATTTTATATTTGTACGGGCAAGTCTTATACGACCAGCTCCCTCTGAACTCCCCCAGGATCGGAAGATAGCAAGGGTAAGTGGTTGTAGCGGTGCGATATAAGTAGCTTGCCCTTTTTTTATTTTAAATATTGTAAATGAAATTTTTTATAGATTCTGGGAATTTGGATGAAATCAAATCTGCAAATAATTTTGGAATTATTGACGGAGCAACAACTAATCCATCACTTATAGCAAAAGAAGGAATCAAAGGCAAAAAAAATATTTTTGATCATTATAAAAAAATATGTGATATTATAGAAGGTGACATAAGCGCTGAAGTCATATCAACAACAACAAAAGGAATAATCAAAGAAGGTCACGAGCTATCTGAGATAGATGATAAAATAGTGGTAAAAGTACCCATGATAGAAGATGGTATTAAGGCACTTGATTATTTTTCTAAAAATAAAATAAAAACTAATTGCACATTAATATTCTCTGCTGCGCAAGCTTTAATTGCTGCAAAATGTGGAGCAACATATGTTTCCCCATTTATAGGCAGACTTGATGATTGGGAAAAAGATAAAAATGCTGGTATTAAAATGATAAAGGATATAAAAAATATATTCACAAATTACAATTATAACACAGAAATATTAGCTGCATCTATACGTAATCCAAAACATATAATAGAATGCGCCAAAGTAGGAGTAAATGTAATAACAACTCCTTTAAAATCACTACTTGAATTAACAAAACATCCATTAACTGATGTAGGTTTAAAACAATTTTTAGATGATTATAAAAAAAATAATCCTTAAAATCTTAGAATAATTATAATAATAAACCTTTTCTATTAATATTTATTTTAAATTTTATTTATAATTATATCGTGAAAAAAAAATTTGATTACATAATTTGCGGAGCAGGTCTATCAGGTTTGATAATGTTAAATAAAATATTAAATGAACCTATATTCAACGATAAAAAAATATTAGTAATAGAAAAAGATTTATCTCACAAAAAAAATAAAACTTGGTGCTTTTGGGAAAAAAAACAAACAAATTGGGATAATTTTGTAATTAAATCTTGGAATAATATAATATTCAAAACATCTGATTTTCACAATGAAATTGAGTTAGAAAAATATTGTTATAAAATGATCAAATCCAAATCTCTGTTTACTGAAATAATTAAAAAAGTCCAAGATAAAAATAATTTCACTATTGTAGAAGATGACATACTTGAATTAACAGAAAACAGTAATGATGTTTATGTTAAAACAAAGCATAATGAATATTTTGGTAAAACTGTGTTTAGCAGCATATTTGATATAAATGAAATTAAAGAAAAAATAAAACTACCTCTTTTACTACAGCATTTTAAAGGATGGACAATAAAAACAGAAGAGTTTTTTTTTAACGACAAAAAAGCAACAATTATGGATTTTTCTATTGAACAAAAAAATGAAACTCGTTTTTTTTATGTTTTACCAATTAATAAAAAAGAAGCTTTAATAGAATTTACTATTTTTTCAAAAAATATTCTTGACAAAGAAGAATACAATCAAGAATTAAAAAAATACATATCATCTATTGGTATTAAAAAATATGAAGTAACAACAGAAGAAACAGGTGTTATTCCTATGACTTGCCATCCTTTTGAAAATAGTAATTCAAAAAGAATAATAAAAATAGGAACTGCAGGCGGATGGACAAAACCATCTTCTGGATATACTTTTAAGTTTGTTGAAAAAAACATAGATAGATTGATTAGTTTAATCAAAAATGACAAGAAAATCAAAAGAACAAAACTTAAGACTAGACATTGGATTTATGATTTAATATTTTTAGATGTATTATATCACAATAACGAAATGGGTGAAAAACTTTTTGGGAAAATGTTCTCCAAAAACAAAACAGAATGTATTTTTAAATTTCTAGATAACGAATCTTCTTTATTTGAAGATTTTAAAATTTTCACTTCATTCCCAAAAAGTATATTTATCAAATCACTTATTAAAAACTTAGGTAAAATTATATCTAACTATTAAGAAAATTATTTATTTAAAATTTGATTATGAATCTTAATAATTTGAGGTAAAATAAAATCTTCTTGATCATTATATATAACGTAGTCAGCTTTTTTTTTCACTTCATCAAAACTAGCTTGTGAATTTATTATTTCAATAACCTTGTCTTTATCCAATTTATCTCTTAACATAACTCTCTCAATATTTAAATTTATAGGAGAATAGACTAAAATATTACAATCAAGCAGCTTATAACCTCCTGTTTCAAATAAAATAGCAGCTTCTTTCACAACATAATCTGCATCTTGGTTATTTGTCCAATCATTAAAATTTTGATTCACAAAAGGGTGTACTATATCATTGATAAGTTTCAAAGCATTTTGATCTTTAAATATTATGTTTCTAATTCTTTCCCTGTTAATTTTGTTTTTATTATATATATCATCACCGAATTTTTGTTTTAAAGAATTAATCAAAATACTATTTGATGACATTAGCTTTTTAGCTTGAATATCAGAATTGAAAACTGGTATTCCAAGTTTTGCAAAAACTCTAGAAACATAAGTCTTACCAGATCCTATACCACCTGTTAAACCTACCTGTTTCAATCAAGATTTATTTATTGATTTAGACATTTCCATAGAAACTGAAGATTTTTTAATCTGAATTTTAACATTATTATCTATTGACACGATGAAAGAATCCTTTTTTATTTCTTGAATTTTACCGTAAATACCCCCTGATGTAATTATTTTATCACCTTTCTTTAAGGAATCTCTATACGTATTTTCATTTTTTTGTTTTTTAACCTGAGGTCTAATCATAAAAAAATAAAAAATAATAAAAAGTAAAAGAAAAAATATAAATGTTGGAGGATTTTGACCAGTTACTTGTAATAAAATCATATTAAAGTGTTTTTACGTGAACGTTAATTTTTAAGTAAGTTTTATTTGGTATTGTATTTGCTGTCAAAGTCACTGTTTTAGAATTTGCACCAACCCTACCTTTACTATCGAATTTAACCTCTATGTAACCAGATTCCCCAGGCTTAATAGGGGTATTTGACCAAGTAGGTGTTGTACATCCGCAACTTCCAACTGCGTCAGATATTATCAAAGGTGATTTACCTGCGTTTATAAACTGAAAAGTATGTAAAACAATTTCTCCTTCTGAAATTGTACCAAAATCATGTTCTTTAGATTTAAATTGAAGTACAGGTCCCTCTGTTTGAGATTTTGTGGGATTGTTAAAAGTATTTTGATTATTAATTAAATCTGTATTAATATTATCTGTTTTATCATTATTGCAACTAAAAAAGAACGTAATAACAAAAACAAAAATTAATCTAAACATAAATAAATATAATATTTTAATCATTTATTTTAAAATCGTGTACTACTTTATCTAAAATACCATTTATGAATCCATGACTTTTTTTTGTGCTAAATTGTTTAGAAATCTCAATATATTCATTGATTGAAACCTTATAAGGTATTTCTTTAAAATCAAAAATCTCAGACAAAGCAAGTTTAATAAGAATCATATCTAATAGAGCTATACGATTAACATCCCAATTATTAGAGTATTTCTTAATAATATCTTGATTTTTATTATTTAAGCAACCATAACTATTTATTAAATTTAAACCAAATTCAGAATCTTTTTGATTAACATATTTAAAATCAAATGACTTATTATTTGGGAAATTGCTTATAGATTTCTTTACATGTTTAATAACATATTCTAAGTCTGTATCACAATATATATTATTGTCATTTAGATAAATGAATAATTTTTCTGAACCTAGAAAATATTTTTTAAATAACAATAACAAAAAACTTGCATCTCCTTCTAAGTCACTGCTTGATTTTTCAAGCAAATCATTAGAATAGTTTTTCAGAATATCTCTAAATATATCATCAACTATATGAGATATATCCTCTTTTTTAGATAAATCAAATTTTATTTTTTTAAAAAAAACTTTATCCAAATACATTACTACTTTATTTGCAGCCATCCTTTCTAATAAATTAGAATGATCAGATTTATTAAATTTCAATTTTGACTTTAAAGAATAAGAATCAACATTATTAAATGTAGAAACTATTAAAAAAAGAAAAAAATAATACAATGTGTTTAAACTATTTAAAGAAAATTTCAATTTATCTTTTAAATTTTCAATCTTTTGATTTTTGGAACCCTGATTAGAAAGTAAAAAAGAATATAAGTCTAAAAAAACTCTTATTCTTACAAGCCTTCTATCTATCATTTTATGATTTTTGTTTATCTAAAATTCTTTTTTCAGCTAAAAATAAAGCAGCATCATGACTAGAAACATTTTTTTGTTCTGATTGAGAAAATATTTTCAAAGTAGTATCAAATATTTTTTCTGTTCTAATTCTTGATTCATGATTGTTGTAATTAGCAATTTCAGAATAGACATTTATTAATCCACCTGAATTTATAAGAAAATCTGGGGCATATAGTATTCCTTTTTTCAATAATTGATATCCATGTATTTTTTCATCTTCCAACTGATTGTTTGCTGCTCCAGCAACAATTGAGCATTCAAGCATATCAATACTTTTTGAATTTAAAGTAGCTCCTAAAGCACAAGGACAATAAATATCCGTGTCATATTTATAAATATCTGCACCAATATTAAATTTTTCTATATTATACTTATTAGCTACATTAACTACTCTTTCTTCACTTATGTCACTTATATGTAATTCAACATCATCATTTTGAAGATAACCAATTAAACTCTCTCCTACCTTACCTGTACCTTGTATCATTATACTTTTGCCCTTAAGTTCACTACTACCCCACTTAAATTCAGCAGAAGCTTTAATCCCCATATATACTCCATAAGCAGTCATAGGTGAAGGGTCTCCACTACCCCCAAGATCTTCAGGAATGCCAGTTACATGATTTGTTTTTTTCTTAACGTGAATCATATCAGAAGGAGAAATACCTACGTCTTCTGCTGTAATATATCTTCCCCCTAGTTGATTTACAAAATCACCAAACTTCTCCATCATCTCATTAGTTTTATTATTTTGATCTCCTATTATAACTCCTTTTCCTCCTCCTAAATTTAAACCTGATATAGACGCTTTGTAAGTCATTCCTCTAGACAACCTTAAGACATCATTAATCGCTTCACTTTCGTTATTATAGTTCCACATTCTTACACCTCCTAAAGAAGGACCTAAAACTGTATTATGTATCGCTATTATAGCCTTTAAACCTGTTCTTTTATCATTACAGAAATAAACACTTTCATGACCTAATTTAGACATATCACCTAAAACAGATGAATTATGCAAAATTTTTTCTTCATAATTTCCCACTTGATTCATAAAAAATAAATAATTTTAAACTAATGCAAAATCTTTTATATTTAAAAAAATATCTGCTAATCTACAAAAAACGATTTTTTCTTGGTGTTTTTTTTATTTTTTTATCAAATTACTTTGCAATTTATCCGGCTCAATTAATAAGAAAAGGAATTGATTTACTTTACAAACAACTAGAAAATCAAGAAATAAATAATGAAATTATTGTCAAACAAATAATTAATTTATCTCTCATGATAATTTTATTTGCTTTAATAAAAGGTTTCTTTTTGTTCTTAACAAGACAAACTATAATAGTAAATTCTAGAAAAATAGAATTTGATATAAAAAACGAAATTTTTAAAAATTATTTAAGTTCAAAAATACACTTTTATAAAAAAAACAAAGTAGGAGATATAATGTCAAGAATAACAGAAGATGTTTCACAAATTAGAATTTTCTTAGGGCCAGGAATAATGTACCCCATAAATCTTTTATTCCTATTCAGTATAATATTAATTACTATGCTCAAAATAAACGTTAAGCTAACAATTATAAGCATATCGCCATTACCTATAATGGCCGTTTTAATATTTATAATAAGTAAAATAATAAATGAAAAAAGTCTAAACAAACAAAAACAACTGTCAGAAATATCATCTATATCACAAGAAACTTTTTCTGGAATAAGAAATATAAAATCATATGATGCTTATAATTTTTTTATTAAAAAATTTTCAAAAGGGATAAAGGAATACAAAAATAAAAATTTAGCATTAGCCAATACTAACGCCATGTTTTTTCCTGTAATAATTTTTTTAATAGGTTTTGGGACTATCATGACTGTAATAGTTGGAGGTAAACAGGTGATTAACGGATTAATATCACCAGGAAATATAGCTGAATTTATTATTTATATCAATATGCTTACTTGGCCCATGGCATCTATAGGATGGATTACATCGCTAACTCAACAGGCATCAGCTTCTCAAAAAAGAATTAATGAGTTTTTAAACGAAGAAAAAGAACAAAAAAACACAAATAAAGTGGAAATTCAAAAATTCAAAAATATAGAAATAGAATTCAATAATGTTAATTTCAAATATCCTGACGGTGAAAATTATGTCCTGAAGAATATATCTTTTAAGATTCCAAAAAATAAAATTTTGGGAATAGCTGGAAAAACTGGATCTGGAAAGTCAACTTTATTAAATCTTATACCAAGATTGTATGAATGCAAAAAAGGTTCGATAAAAATAAACAAAAAAGAAATATCAAAAATAAATATTAACCAATTAAGAACATCTATTGGATTTATACCACAAGACCCTATTTTATTTGCCGAAACAATAAAAGAAAATATCGCCTTTAAGGATAACAAAATTAGAGAAACAAAAATCAAAGAATATGCTAAAATAAATGACATACATGACGAGATAATGAGTTTTGATAAAAAATATGATTCAAAAGTTGGAGAAAGGGGCTTAACTCTATCAGGAGGTCAAAACAACGCATATCAATAGCAAGAAGTATGATTAATGAAACACCTTTGTTGATTTTTGATGATTCATTTTCTGCTTTAGATTCAAAAACAGAAAAAAAAATAATTGAAAAAATCATAAAAAATAAAAAAACACAAACAACTATTATAACAAGCAATAAAGTATCAACACTAAAATACTGTGACAACATAATAATTTTAAAAGAAGGAGAAATAATTGACGAAGGTAATATTGAATATTTAATGAAAAACAGCCGTGATTTTAAAAAATTATTTAAAAATCAATTTACAGATAATTAAAATAAATTTTATAGATTTACTTATTAAAACAAAATAGATAAGACAACATGGAAGATTTTAAAAACAATGAGGAGATTTTTTCTAAATCTCTAAGATGTGGCAGAAGAACTTATTTTTTTGATGTTAGAGCGACAAAAGCTGAAGACTATTACCTTACAATTACAGAAAGTAAACGTTTTTTTAATGATGATGGTACTTCTCACTGGAAAAAACACAAAGTATATCTATACAAAGAAGATTTTAAGGATTTTCAAGACACCTTAGATGAAATGGTGAAGTTTATTTTTAAAAACAAGGGTGAAGAAGTTATTTCAGGTAATGACGAAAACACAGAATCAAAAGAAGACACCAAGGAAGAAAAAGAGTAAAACTAAGCTCCAGATAAATAATAAATCAAGCAAGTTAATACCAAAATAAGCACAAAATAAGGTATAATTCTAACTGCTCCAAGGTAATCTTTTGCTATTCTTTGCCCTGTGAATAAAAACAATAATGTTATAGAACACAATACATTAGTTAATATGAATGTATCTATCTGATAATCAAAAACTAAACCCTCAATACTATTATTAGAAATAAAATTACCCATTCTCAAAGTACAAAAGAGACACATTAAAGCACTTATAAGTTCTAAAACAGTAATCACTAATAAATTAAATTTAGTAAATCTATTTAAAAAAGTTTTTGCAAAATAATCTTGCAACCAAGTGTAATTATCTTTCCAATTTATTATTTTATCAATTGAAGACTGAAAGAAAAGAACAAATAAAAGAAAATAAGAAATAGCTACAATTGTTAGCATCTTTATATTTTTTGTTAAAAACTATACCAAAGATAACCAAAATTAAAATACCATTTTATGTTAAATTGAAAACATAAAATACACTATGAGTAGAATTATTTCAATAGTCAATCAAAATTATGGTGTTGGTAAAACAACAACTTCTTTAAACTTAGGTCACGCTTTAGGTTATTTAGGCAAAAAAACACTAATAATAGACCTAGACCCGCAATCAACAATGAGTAATAATTTTGGACTTAAAAGTAGGGATGTTAAATTTAACTTATTTGATTGTTTTGTAAAAAATATAAACATAAAAGACTTATTATTAAAAACTAAGCTAAAAAATATTGACTTAATACCTTCAAATATAGATTTAATAACAGCGGAAATAGAATTAATCAATAAGCCTGAAAGAGAAGAATTCCTGAAAAAGAACATAAAGACATTAGAAAACAATTATGATTACATTATAATTGACACCCCTCCTTCCCTAGGCTTACTAACAGTAAATGCTTTAACATGCTCTCACTCTATAATAACACCTATAGAATGCGAATATTTTGCTTTAGAAGGATTAGGAAAGCTATTTAATGTTGTTAAAATAATTCAATCAAGACTAAACCCTTCTTTAATAATAGATGGACTTTTATTAACTAAATTTGATACAAGACTAAGACTTTCAAGTCAAGTAGTTGATGATACTAAATCTCATTTCCAAGATTTAGTTTTTGAAAATATTATTTACAAGAACAACAAAATAAAAGAAGCATCTGATAATTTAACGAGCATAATAAATTACGACATAAACAGTAGGGCTGCTCAAAACTTTATAAATCTAGCTAAAGAATTAGATGACAGAATACATGCTAAATTATCTAAAGAAGAAAAAACAGACTTTTTAGAAGCATAGAAAAATCATAAAAAAATGATTTCAGAAATAAATATAGATTTAATAAGTAAAAACAAAAATCAACCTAGATTAAATTTCAAAGAACAAGAAATAGAAGATTTAGCTGTATCAATTAAAAAATTCGGATTAATCCAACCTATTACTGTAAGAAAAAAAAACAATAGAAACTATGAATTAATTTCAGGAGAAAGAAGACTAAGGGCGTTTAAATTATTAAAATTAGAAGAAATAACCGCTTTCGTTAAAACAGCAAAAGAAGAAGAATCTCTGGAAATGGCTCTTATTGAAAATATACAAAGAGAAAACTTAAACCCTATTGAAATAGCTCTAAGTTTTAAAAAAATAATCAATCAATCTAACATAACACAAGAAGAATTAAGTAAAAGAGTTGGTAAAAGCAGAACATTAATCACTAACCACTTAAGATTATTAAACCTACCAACAGAGATACAATACGGTTTAGCTAATAAAAAAATATCTATTGGGCATGCAAAACCTTTAATAACATTAAACAACCAGGAAAATCAAATTAATATATTTGAGGATATAATAAAAATGAATCTATCTGTAAGAGAAACTGAAGAAATATGTAAAACTTTTAAAAACTTGAATTACGATACAAATAAACAGAAATCAAACGAAGTTGATTTTAATTATTTAAACATCAAAAATATGATAGAAGATAAAATTAATTCTCAAACTGATATAAAAGTAAATAAAAAAGGCGGCGGACAAGTAAAAATATATTTTAATAACTTAGAAGATCTAAAAAGAATTTGGAATAAAATAAAATAGTTGAAAAGAATAATTATATTATTATTGTTATCTGTAATTACAAGTTATACGTATAGCCAAAATAAACATACAAAAACTGCAACAAAGTCAGCAATAATTCCTGGACTGGGACAGATGGAAAATAAAAAATATTACAAAGTTCCTTTAATATATGCTGGAATTGGCGTAGGAATATTTTTCTTTAACAAGAACAATAACATGTTCAAGAATTACAAAGACACATATTTGAACAGATTAAATGGCGTAATATTCAACGATCCCTATCCTCAATACACAGACTCTCAGTTGCTAATATTAAGTGATTATTACAACAGAAACAGAGATATATCTATTTTAGGAACATTTGCAGTTTATTTAATTAATATTATTGATGCTTACGTAGACAGTCATCTAATTAAATTTGATATAAGTGATAACCTTGAAGTAAACAATGACAACATAACCATATATTTTAAATTTTAATTATGAAAGTCGCTATATTAGGTTACGGGAAAATGGGTAAAGAAATAGAAAAAATAATTTTAAAAAGAAAATACAAAATATTACTAAAAACAAATTCAAAATCAGAAATCGACATAAATGAACTTAAAAAATGTGATTTAGCTTTTGAATTTACAAACCCTAAAAATGCATTTAGTAACATTCAATTATGCTTAAACAACAAAGTATCTGTAGTTTCAGGAACTACAGGATGGAAAATAAGAGAAAAAACAATTCAAAAAATATGTGAAAAAAATAAAGTTTCTTTTTTACATGGATCTAATTTTAGTACAGGAATCAATCTAATAAAAAACATAATACCTGAAATAAATTTATTCACGAAAGACAACCATGATTTTAGTATTTCAATAAAAGAAAAACATCATAAATATAAAATAGATTCCCCTAGTGGAACAGCAATAAACTTAAAGGATAGTTTGAAAAACAAAAAAATTAAAATAGAAAGTGAAAGAAACAGCACAAAAGAAATAGGTTTTCATGAAATAATAATAAAGTCAAAAGAAGAAACAATTAGAATACAACATCAAGCAAACAAAAGACATTTATTTGCTTTAGGCGCAGTTAAATATGGAGAGAAAATAAAACATAAAACAGGTTATTTTAACTTAGACTTAAAAAAAATATTTTAAATTTGCGTATGTCTTTATTGAATAAAATATCACAAAACAAATACCTAATGTTTATTGTAATATCATTAATATGGATATTATTCTGTAAATATGTCCTCAATGAAGCTTGGCTATATTTTTTAATACTAATACTAGGTGACATAATGTTCTGGAGAACAATACCTTGGCCTATTATGAAACCCAAAAATAAAAAAAACATAAAAAGCAAAATAAGAGGCTGGTTAGACGCAATTGTATTTGCTGTAATTGCTGCGTCTATAATTAGAATATTCTTCATAGAAGCTTATACTATCCCTACCCCGTCAATGGAAGGTTCTATGCTTGTTGGTGATTTTTTATTTGTAAGCAAAATAGCTTACGGTCCAAGAGTACCTATGACACCTGTTGCTTTCCCTTTAGTTCATAATAAAATGCCTTTAATGAAAAGAAAATCTTACATAAAAGGAATAAAATATCCTTACAAAAGACTAAAAGGATTAGGACAAATAAAAAGAAATGATTGTGTAGTTTTTAATTTCCCAGCTGACTCTCTTGGACATCCTATAGATAAAAAAGACAATTATGTAAAAAGATGCGTGGGACTTCCAGGAGATTATTTAGAGATAAAAAATAAAGATTTATTTATAAATGGAAAAATACATGAAGAACCTGAAGGCATGAAAAAACAATACTTATATGACGTAAGAACTAAATCTAGTCTAAACAGTGTTAAACTTAAAAAAATGGGACTGCTATCTGGAAGAGATTATGGTGGTAAATCTGGATACTATGGAATGTATTTAGATGAAAAAAAATACGAAAAAATAGTGTCAGAATTTCCAAACATAACAAATATTAAAAAAAGAATAACTCCTCCAGGTTTATTTGTGAAATCAATATTCCCTAACGATGTGCAAAAAAAATGGAATAATGACAATTATGGTGAAATATGGATACCTAAAAAAGGAGAAAAAATCACTATAGACAAAAATAATGTATCAATATACAAAGGCCTAATTGAAAAATATGAAGAATATGAAATAACAAAAATCCCAATAGATTATACTTTCAAAATGAATTATTATTGGATGATGGGAGATAATAGAGATAATTCTCTTGACTCTAGATCTTGGGGTTTTGTTCCAGAGAATCATATAGTAGGAAAAGCTAGTTTTATTTGGATGAGTGTAGATAAAGATTTAGGGAAAATTAGATGGAATAGAATTTTCAATGCTATCAAATAATAAAATAATCATACCAACTTCTTACTTTGGAAACATTTTTTATTACAAGATAATTTATGACAATAAATTTGAAATAGAAATAAATGATTTTTTTGAAAAACAAACAATAAGAAATAGATGTGAAATACTGGGTCCTAATAAAGTACTAAAATTAGTAGTTCCTTGTAAAAAGGAAAAAACACAAATTAAAAATATAAAAATATCATACTCAGAAGATTGGCGTAAAATACACTCAAAGTCCATTGAATACTCCTACAGATCAAGTCCTTATTTTGAATATTATGAAAAAAAAATATTAAGTATTTTTAGTAAAAAATATACATTTTTAACTGATTTAAATAAAAATATACATGAATTAATTTCTGAATGTTTGAAAATAAAAAAAGAAACTCATTATAGTTCAAAATATCAAGAATACAAAGCAAACTATGACTTTAGACAAACTAATTTTTTCAAGAAAAAAAAATTTCATAAATACAATCAAGTCTTTAGCGAGAATAAATTTTATTCTAATTTATGTATATTGGACCTGATTTTTAATCTAGGACCAGATGCTAATAAATATTTAACAAATATTAAATTATGAATTTAGAATTTAATAAAAATGAAGACAAAATGAAACTATTGGTTTCTGATATCAAATACAAAAAAAATGAAATAATTTTAGGAGGAGGAAAAGAAAAACTTGAAAAAATAAATAAAAAAGGAAAATTAACAGCTAGACAAAGAATAGAATATCTAGTTGACGACAAAGATGAGGTTATAGAAATAGGATCTTTCACTGGCAATGAAATGTACAAAGATTTTGGAGGATGTCCATCAGGAGGAGTAGTTACATGCTTAGGATATATTAAAAATAAAATGTGTGTAATAGTTGCAAATGACTCTTCAGTTAAAGCTGGCTCTTGGTTTCCAATAACAGCAAAAAAAAACCTAAGAGCACAAGAAATATCTATTGAAAATAATCTTCCTATTGTGTATTTAGTTGATAGTGCTGGTATTTTCTTACCACTACAAGAAGAAATATTTGCAGACAAAAATCATTTTGGAAGAATCTTTAGAAATAACTCAATAATGTCTTCAAAAGGCATAATACAAATAGCAGCTATAATGGGAAGTTGTGTAGCTGGTGGAGCTTATCTACCTATATTGTGTGATGAATCAATTATAGTTAATAAAACTGGTTCTATTTTCCTAGCAGGAAGTCACCTAGTAAAAGCTGCGATAGGAGAAGATATAGATAATGAAACATTAGGAGGAGCAACTACACATTGTGAAATATCTGGTGTTACGGATTATAAAGCAGAAAATGACAAAGACGCTTTAGATAAAATAAAAAATATAATTGATAAAATAGGGGAAAATAAAAACGCTGGCTTCAATAGGTCTAGAAACATCGAATACACAAAAAAAATATCTGATTTATACGGAATTTTACCTCATAGTAGGAATACTCCATACAACATGAAAAAAATAATAGATATAATAATAGATGAAGACTTTGAAGAATACAAAAAAGATTACGGTAAAACTATAATATGTGGATATGCAAGAATAGACGGATGGTCAGTTGGCATAGTAGCAAACCAAAGAGAGATAATAAAAAATAAAAAAGGAGAGTTGCAACTAGGAGGTGTAATATATTCTGACTCTGCTGATAAATCAGCAAGATTTATATCTAATTGTAATCAGAAAAAAATACCTATATTATTTATTCAAGATGTAACTGGATTTATGGTTGGATCAAGAGCTGAACATAAAGGAATAATTAAAGACGGAGCCAAATTAGTTAATGTTATAAGTAATTCCGTAGTTCCTAAAATAACCTTAATAGTAGGAAACTCATTTGGAGCTGGCAATTACGCAATGTGTGGAAAAGCTTTTGACCCTAGATTTATTTACGCTTGGCCTTCGGCAGAGATTGCAGTTATGGGAGGTGAACAAGCTTCAAAAGTATTATTGCAAATACAAAAAAATAAACAAAAATCTAAAATTAAAGATGAAGATGAAATGTTAAATAAAATAAAAGAAAAATACAAAAAAACCAGTTCTCCTTTATATGCAGCATCAAAACTATGGATAGATGAAATAATAGATCCCAAAGAAACAAGAAAATATATTTCAAAATCTATTGAAGCCGCAAACCAATCTCCTATTAAAAAGAAATTTAACGTTGGAATAATCCAAACATAATTTTAATTTTGAATATTAGAAATAATAAAACATGGTAAATATTACATTTCCTGACAATTCGATTAAAAAGTTTGAAAAAGGAATTACTGGATTAGAAATAGCAAAATCAATTAGTAATTCTTTAGCTAAATCTATGTTTGCTTTAAAGTTAAATGATGAAATAATTAATATTCAAGATCCTATAAATTATGATGGTAAAATAAAAATTATAACATGGAATGATGATGAAGGTAAAGAAACTTTTTGGCATTCATCATCTCATTTAATGGCAGAAGCAATACAATCTATATATCCAAAAGCTAAATTCACAATAGGTCCAGCTGTAAAAAATGGATTTTATTATGATATTGATTTTAATGATAAAATAATATCACAAGATGATTTAGATAAGATAGAAAAAAAAATGAGAGAATTATCAAAAAATAAAAGTGCATTCTCAAAAAAAAATGTAAGTAAAGAAGAAGCATTAAAATTTTTCCATAACAATGAATACAAAAAAGAATTAATAGAAGAGTTACAAGACGGAGAAATTACATTTTATCAACAAGGTGATTTTGTAGACTTATGCAAAGGACCTCACATTCCTAATACTGGATATATAAAAGCAGTAAAATTACTTTATATAGCTGGAGCTTACTGGAGAGGTGATGAAAAAAACAAACAACTAACAAGAATATATGGAATAAGTTTTCCAAAACAACAACTACTGGAAGAATATTTAGTTTTTTTAGAAGAAGCTAAAAAAAGAGATCATAGAATAATAGGTAAAAAATTAGAAATATTCACATTTGATGATGACGTAGGACCGGGATTACCTCTGTGGCTACCAAATGGAACAATAATGATAGAAGAATTAGAAAAACTAGCTAAAGAAGTTGAAAAAAAAGCAAATTACTTAAGAGTAAAAACACCACATATAGCAAAACAAACAATGTATGAAAAAAGTGGTCACTTACCATATTACAAAGAAAGCATGTTTCCAGCAATGGAACTGGATGGTGAAATGTACTTTTTAAAAGCAATGAATTGCCCTCATCATCATAAAATATACGCAAGTAAACCTAGAAGTTATAAAGATTTACCAATAAGATTAGCTGAATATGGAACGTGTTATAGATACGAAAAATCTGGAGAACTTTTTGGATTAATGAGAGTAAGATCTTTACAGATGAACGATGCTCATATTTATTGCTCTGAATCAGACTTTTCAAAAGAATTTGAAGATGTCAATAAAATGTATCTAGAATACTTTAAAATATTTGGAATAGAAAAGTTTGTTATGAGATTCTCAACCCATGACCCTAAAAAACTTGGCAAAAAATATGTTAATTCACCGGAATTATGGAAAAAAACTGAAGATATGGTAAGAAAAACTTTAGAAAAACATAAAACTCCATATATAGAAATATCTGACGAAGCTGCTTTTTATGGTCCTAAAATTGACGTACAGGTTTGGAGTGCAATAGGAAAAGAATTTACACTTGCAACAAACCAAGTAGATTTTGCTCAACCAATAAATTTTGATTTGAAATACAAAAACTCAAAAAATGAATACGAAAAACCAATAATTATTCATAGAGCTCCTCTAGGAACTCATGAAAGATTTATAGGTTTTTTATTAGAACACTTTGCTGGTAATTTGCCTTTATGGATATCTCCAAACCAAGTAACTATCCTACCTGTTTCAGATCAATATAACGATTATGCCAGAAAAATTTTAATTTCAATGAAAAATTACGATATTCGCACACTTATTGACGAAAGAAGAGAGAAAATTGGAAGAAAAATAAGGGATGCTGAAACTCAAAGAATACCTTATATGATAATTGTAGGAGAAAGAGAAAAACAAGAAAATAAAATTTCAATAAGAAAAAGAAATGAAGGAGACATGGGGAGTATAGACGTTGATAGTTTTGTGAAAAAAATAAAAAACGATATTATTAATAGAATAAATTAAAAAAAAAAGCCATTAATAGAAAATTTAGATTTAATACAAAAAAAAGAAAAAGAACTCTTAGAATAAATGAAGAAATTAGAGCTAGAGAAGTAAGAGTAGTTGGAGATGGCATAGAACAAGATGTTTATAATATTAATGAGGCTTTGGCAATGGCGAAAAGACTAAGTTTAGATTTAGTTGAAATATCACCAAAAGCAAAGCCACCAGTTTGTAAAGTTGTTGATTATAGTAAATTTGCTTACCAGCTAAAGAAAAAGAAGAAAATACAAAAAGCAAATACTGTAAAAACAGTAATAAAAGAAATTAGGTTTGGGCCTAATACAGAGCAACATGACTTTAATTTTAAATTAAATCATGCTATTAAATTTTTACAAGACGGAGCAAAGGTTAAAGCTTATGTTTTTTTTAAAGGTAGAAGTATTATTTTTAAAGATAACGGAGAAAAGCTACTTTTGAAATTTGCTCTTGAAATAGAAGAATATGGTATTGTTGAACAAATGCCTGCACTTGAAGGAAAAAGAATGATAATGATAATAAAACCTATAAAAAAGTAAAATTATGCCTAAAATGAAAACAAAATCTGGAGCAAAAAAGAGATTTAAGCTAACATCTTCAGGTAAAATTAAAAGAAAAAAAGCTTTTAAAAACCATATACTCACAAAAAAAGAAACAAAACAAAAAAGGAGATTAAGTAAATTTACCACTGTACATAAATCAGATGAAAAAAGTGTTAAAAATCAACTTTGTATTTAAAATAAATTATTATGCCAAGATCAGTTAATTCAGTTAGTTCAAAAAATAGAAGAAAAAAAATACTCAAACAAGCAAAAGGCTATTGGGGTAGAAGAAAAAATGTGTTTACAGTAGCTAAAAATGCTGTTGAAAAAGCATTATCTTATAGCTATAGAGACAGGAAAGCTAAAAAAAGAGTTTTTAGATCGCTTTGGATACAAAGGATAAATGCTGGTTGTAGAGCCAACGGCATTAGTTATTCTAAATTTATAAATTTAATAAATAAATCAGATATAAAATTAAACAGAAAGACTCTTGCAGATATGGCGATGAATAATCCTGAAGAATTTAATGATTTAGTTAAACAAATTAATTCTTAATTTTTTTTAACTCTGCACACTTTAAAGAATCTCTGATAGCTTCCTCTATTCTATTAAGATTCTTGAAACACATAGATCTTATATTATAAGCAAAATGATTCTTATTATTTGAATAAATCACTTCAGATGCATAATTTGCAGATTGCTCATAATCTTTTAAATAAAAATATATATATGCTAAATTGTAATTTGCTTTTTCATTAAACTGATCTTGAATTAAAATCTTATTATAATATTTAATGGCATAATTAAAATAAGAATTATCCTGATAATATTTTGCAATATTATATAGCAAATTAATATTACTTGAATCTATCTTAAAAGCTTCATTATAATAATAAATACAAGAAGAATCATTCATATTATGATTTATAAAACCTATTTTAAAATAAGAATCAAAATGACTTTCATTTAAACTAATTGATTTATGATAATAGTATATCGCTTGATCTATTTGTTGTAAATTCTCCAGCACGAAACCTCTTAAGTAATAAGAGTAATAATCTAAAGGATTTTCTTTATTCATATTATCAATACAAATAAATGATTTATCATATTCTGAGAACAAAGTATAAATTTCACAAACTTTAGTTAGAGAAGCATATTTAATTGTTTTATAATTAAAGTAATTATCGTCATAAGACAAAGAAGAAGTATCCTGAGAAGATACAATTTCTTGAAAATATAGTAAAGCATCATTTAAATACTCAGTGTCCTTGTTTTTTTTATATGATTCATAAAGAGAAAAAGCTAAGTATAATTTATAATGAATATTTAAGGAATCTAACCTGTTAGCATTTCTAAAATCATAGATGGCGTAATCATAATTATAACTTTTATAATAGTTCATCCCTCTTTGATAATACAAATCAGGATTCAATGAATCATTTACGATCTGGTCTGAAATAGAATCAAAAGATTGTTTATTGCTTTCCTGTAAGCAAGAGAGAAGAAAACAAAAAAATAATAAATAAAATATATTAAACTTAAGAAACAACTTCTAGTATTTTCTTAGTTATTTGATCACATAATTCGGGGTTATCAGCTAAAACTAACTTAACTGCTTCTCTACCCTGTCCTAATTTAGTTTCATCATAACTAAACCAAGCTCCAGCTTTGTTAACAATATTGTGTTCTACAGCTAAATCTATTATTTCTCCCAACTTAGAAACTCCTTTTCCAAAAATAATATCAAATTCAGCAGTTTTGAATGGAGGAGCTAATTTATTTTTAGCAACTTTCACTCTGGTTCTATTACCTATAGCACCCTCTGAATCTTTGATTTGTCCTATCCTTCTTATATCTAACCTAACAGAAGAATAAAATTTTAAAGCATTACCACCTGTAGTTGTCTCAGGACTACCAAACATTACACCTATTTTATGTCTTAACTGATTTATAAAAAAACAAGTACATCCCGTTTTATTAATGGAACCAGTTAACTTACGTAAAGCTTTTGACATTAAACGGGCTTGAACACCCATGGAAGCATCACCCATCTCTCCTTCTATTTCACTCTTAGGAGTTAATGCTGCAACTGAATCTATAATAACTATATCTATAACTCCTGACCTAATCAAATTATCTGCTATCTCAAGAGCCTGTTCTCCGTTGTCAGGCTGAGATATTAATAAATTCTTTGTATCTACACCTAAATTTTTAGCATAAGATGGATCAAAAGCATGCTCAGCATCTATAAAAGCAGCAACACCTCCTTTTTTTTGAGCTTCAGCTATGGCATGTAATGTTAGTGTTGTCTTACCTGAAGACTCAGGTCCGTATATTTCAACTATTCTACCATGCGGATAACCACCTATACCTAAAGCTAAGTCTAAATTTAGAGAACCTGAAGATGTAGCCTCAACTTTGTTAATAGGCTGGTCTCCTAATTTCATAATAGCACCCTTACCGTGTTGTTTTTCCAACTTATCTATAGTTGACTGTAAAGCCTTTAATTTTTCTTCTACTTTTTTATTCATTGTTTATAATTTTTAAAATTTGTTCTGAATGATTTTTTGTTTTAACATTATTAATAATATCCTGTATCAACCCGTTTGCGTCTATAATAAAAGTTGTTCGAATCAAACCCATATATTCTTTACCCATAAATTTCTTAAGACCCCAAACGTGATAATCTTTAACCATTTTTTGTTCAGTGTCACATAATAAATCAAAAGGTAAATTATATTTTGATATAAATTTTTTATGAGAATCATGACCATCACAACTTACACCCAAAATACTGTATCCTAAATTTAGGAAAACATCATAATTATCTCTTAAGTCACAAGCTTCCTTGGTGCAACCAGGAGTATTATCTTTTGGGTAAAAAAAGACTATGATTTTCTTACCAACAAAATCGTCCAAAGAAATTAATTCTTGATGTTGATTCATTAAACTAAAAAAAGGTGCTTTATCTCCTTGCTTTAAACTCATATTCTGTAAATAACATAAATAAAAAACTATTTTTCAAAACTTTTTCAATTAACTTATGAACAATGATAATACTTGCATACTTTTTGAATACCACAAGAGTTACATTTAGGCTTTAAGGCTGTACAAACATATCTGCCGTGAATAATCAACCAATGATGAGCTTTATTAATTTTATCAACAGGGATATTATTAACAAGATGATTTTCTACTTTTAATAAACTGCTGTTATTTGGCACTAAACCTATCCTCTTAGAAACTCTAAAAACATGAGTATCTACAGGCATATTGGGCTTATTAAATAAAATTGATAAAATGACATTAGCTGTTTTTCTACCTACCCCTGGTAAATTGATTAAGTCATCAAAAGAATCTGGCACATTATTATTGTGTTTAACCGACACAATATTAGCACAACCTAACAAATACTTTGCTTTATTACGAGGATAGCTAATTGATTTAATAATGTCAAAAACATCTTCAATGCCAGCCTTAGACAAAGAATTAAAATCTTTATACTTATCAAAAAGAATTGGTGTCACAAGATTAACTCTTTTGTCCGTACATTGAGCTGACAAAATAACTGCTATTAATAACTGATAGTTACTTTTATAATTTAATTCAGTTTTTGGATTAGGATACTTGAAATCAAAAAAATTCAAACAAAAGCTATACCTGTCTTTAACTAACACAAAATAAAAATTAATTTAAAAATTTATACTTTTCAAGTATAATCATTTTTTCTTTTATTTTTTCATTAAAATAATAATCTAATGTTTTTTTTAAAGAAAGTAATTCTAGTTCATCTGAATTCAGATTACATTCTTTTAAATCTGAATTTTCATATAAATTATAAATAAATTTATTGGTAACGTTCCCGTTCATAGGCTTTTAATTGGTTAAAACTAAAATACAAACGAAAAATAAGAAAATATATTTTAAAAAAAGAGCTCAATTTTCATTGAGCTCTCAAAACTAAAAACTATGTTCAGAAAAAATAATGTCAAACTAAAACATTAACATTATTATTTTTAATCATTTTACGTAAATTAATTAAAGCGTATCTCATTCTACCTAGAGCTGTATTTATACTTACACCTGTGTTAAAAGCTATCTCTTCAAAACTCATATCGGAGTAATGACGCATTAATAATACTTCTTTCTGCTTGTCAGGTAATTTTGATATCATTTTTTTTAGATCATTAATCAATTCTTGTTTGATTTGATTTTCTTCCCAATTCCTATCTCTGTCTTTTATAAAGTTAAAAACATCAAAAGTGTCGCTTGAATAAACATGTTTTTCTCTTTTGTTTTTTCTAAAATAATCTATAACAAGATTCCTTGATATCCTTAAAGCCCAGTTGATAAATTTTCCCTCAGGTTTATATTTATTTTTATCTAAAGTCTTAATTATCTTTACAAAAGCATCTTGCAGAACATCACCAGTAACTTCTCTATCTTTTGTTTTAGAGAAAATAAAAGCTTCCAATCTGTTTTTATGCCTTTCAAAAAGAATATTTAATGAATTTTTATTCCCTTCTAAATATGAGAATATTAAACTATCGTCGGAAAGTAAATATGAATGTAACATACCAAAAAAATTAAATTAATACTAAAATTTATTTATGGTAAAATGTTACAATAGGCGAATAATTTTATTTATATAACCCAAATATACGTATTTTATTGTGCAAAGGTTTGTTTTTTTTTATTATTATCTTTTCTAGAAAGAAAAGACTGCAGTATTAAACAAGCGCTAACTTTATCTATGTTTTCTTTATTCCTTCTTTTGCTTTTAGAAACCCCACTCATTAAAATAGTATTTTTTGCCATTTTTGAAGTATATCTTTCATCCTCAAAATATACAGGTATATCAGCAAATCTGTTTTTTATTTTATCTACGCAATCAATCACCTTATCAGTTATATTTGAATTTGTATTATCAAGGTTTTTTGGCAATCCAAAAACTAAACAAAAAACTTCTTCTTTAGATAAAAAATCTTTTATGAAATTAAAAATATCTACAGTTAATATAGTTTTAAATGGTGAAGCTATAATATGAGAATTATCTGATACAGCTATCCCTGTTCTTTTTTCACCATAATCAAAACATAAAATTCTTTTCATATTATCAATTTACTATATTTGTTTAATATGCACAAAATAAAATCAATAATAGAAAAAACATGGGAAAATCCTGAAGATTTAATTTATCAAAATGAAAAAGAAATAGATGAAACAATAAAACTATTAGAAGAAGGTTTTATAAGAATAGCTAATAAAGAAAATGAAAAGTGGAAAATTAATGAATGGATAAAAAAAGCAATACTACTATATTTCAAAAAAGAAAAAACAGAAGAAATAAAAATTACACATAATAATAAAAGCATAATAGAATATAGAGATAAAATTAAGTTGAAAAAAAACTTAAAAGAAAAGAATATCAGAGCATTACCTGGATCTATTATAAGATACGGTTCTTATATAAACACAAACACTGTCATTATGCCTTCTTTTATTAATATTGGAAGTTATATTGATACAGGAACAATGATAGATACTTGGGCAACAGTAGGTTCATGCGCCCAAATAGGCAAGAATGTACATATAAGTGGAGGAGTTGGAATAGGAGGAGTACTTGAGCCATTGCAAGGTAGCCCTGTAATAATAGAAGACAATGTATTTGTGGGATCTAGATCTATAATAGTTGAAGGTGCTCATATAGAAAAAGAAGCTGTAATTGCCGCAAACGTAGTTATTACTGCTTCTACTAGAATAATAGACGTTACAAAAAATAATGAAAAAATATATAAAGGCTATGTTCCAGAAAAATCTATAGTAATACCAGGAACATACAAAAAAGAATTCAATTCAGGAGAATATAATGTGCCTTGTGCTTTGATAATAGGAAAAAGAAAAGACAGTACAAATAAAAAAACTTCTTTAAATGAAGCTTTAAGAGAATTTGATATCAAAAAATAATGAAAATAGGTTTTGATGCAAAAAGAGCTTTTCTGAATAAAAGAGGATTAGGAGAATATAGTAGAGATATCATATCTTGTTTTAAAGATAATAAAAATGATATCTTTTTATTCACACCAGGAATTGGTGAAAATATTTTTAAAAAAAACAACAAACACAAAATAGTCTTACCTAAATACAAAAATCATATTTATAAACTTTACTGGAGAAATAAAGGCATAATCAAAGATCTAAAAAAACATAATATAGAAGTTTATCATGGATTAAGCAATGAATTACCTTACGGAATACATAAATTAAATGTAAAAAAAATTACAACTATACATGATGTGACTTTCAAAAAACACCCTTATCTATTTTCACGAATACAAAGAAATATTTATGACAAAAAAACTAAATACGCTTGCAAAGTATCTGATATTATAGTAGCTGTAAGCAAACAAACAAAAAAAGACATTATAAAATATTACAACGTAGAAGAAAAAAAAATTAAAGTAATTTATCAATCTTGTGATGATATTTTTTTCAAACAATATAAAGGAGAAAAATCAAAAAACAATGAATTATATGTTATTTGTGTTGGCTCAATTGAAGAAAGGAAAAACATAAAAATAATTGTCAAATCAGTAGAAGATTTAATAAAAGAAGGAATAAAAATAAAATTAATCATAGTTTCTCCTGAATT
>PALO01000032.1 GCA_002706465.1 Flavobacteriales bacterium | reverse complement strand
AAGGGTTTACCAAAATCTGGGTCAGGCTCAAAATATAATTGGTCTGTTTCCCCTTTAGAGAATTTTTTGCCTTTATTTATATGAAATTGTACCTTATCGGGATTGTTTACTAAATATTCTCTTAATTTAGTTTACATCTTTTTTCATTGGGGGTTTCAGTCAGTTAAGTTAAAAACTTCTGAACCAATTATTAGCCCTCTATATAGTGATTTTACCTCTTTTAAAGCCTCAGATCCTACAGTATCTTTTTTAGCCTCTTCATCCTCTACTAATGATAANATAGCTTGATAATATTCTCTATTAGTTTTAACATCATCTATCATTACTACTTGATCTGAAAATTTAATTGTATCTGTAGTTTTAGCAGATACACCACCTGCTAATGCTAGTACTATTGCTAAATTTAGTAAGCCTTTTTTACTATATTGTTTTTTTCATTAATGTATCTATATAATTTTAAATTACTTGCTCAAAGAAATAATAAATAATATATCCAAATACAGATATTTTTAATATAACACCTGAGATAAAACCAACAAAAGCTCCTGTTGCAATCTTAATAGATTTTAAAATATCATTATCAGATTCCATTAAAGCTCCGATNAAAGNCCCNACAAAAGGTCCTATTAAAATACNAAAAGGTGGAAACAAGAAAAGACCCGCTATCAAGCCAAAAATAGCCCCATTAGTTGATTTTTTACCTCCTCCAAATAATTGTACTCCTTTGATTTGAACATAGTAATCTAAAAAAGTTACAATAATAACCAATCCNCCTATAAAATAAATTTCTTCTTTAAAAGTGTACTCTGTAAAAAACTCTATTAATAAAACTGATATAAAAGCTAAAGGAGGTCCAGGTATAATAGGTAAAAAACAACCTATAATGCCAAACAAAAAAATTAAAGAAGAAATTATAATTATTAATATCTCCATAAAAAAAGAAGCTATCCTCTAATGAATAACTTCTAATATTTTACCCTCTGTAGATGATTTTTCACAAACTACTTTGTAGATATAAGTAGATGAAGATAAATCACTAGTATTTATTTTAACTGTTTCTTGACCAGCATTAAATCTAATACTCTTAACTAGATTTCCTTTTGTGTCATTAATAACAATACTACCTCCATTTGGAAAATTACTGACATCTAAAATAGAATAATCATTAGCTGGGTTAGGATATGTATTGTTACTAAAAATATTAGATATTGCATTNTCAAAACCTGCTGGATTCACTATGCCATGAAAATAATCATGTACTGCTTTAACAGCTCCTGTTTTAACATTAACATCACCAAACTGCTCNATACCTACCCCAAAAAATACTGATTTATAATTTGTAGAAGCAGGATTTCTTATTGCTCCACATATAGTGTCCATTGGGAAAAAAGGATTTAATTGAAAAGTTCTATAATAAAAAACAGGTTCTCCTGCAACAACTTGCTGGAAAGGGTCATCATAAGGNTCAACCTCTTCAGGGTAAACATAAGGAGTACCATCAGCAGCATTACCATAATAATTAAAAACAGGAGAAGTATTTAATGAACTAAAATTAGGATGAGTAGCATGAAAATAAATATCNGTATTAGTGTTTGGGTCTCCTGGTGTATAAGTACCATCAGAAACATACCCTAAATGAAAATAATTATTTAAAAAAGTTTGTGTTGGTACAGTAGCATATGTACTTGCTGCATCAAAACTTGCCCAAGCAACATCTTGACCAGACATAAACACATTACCACCATTATCCATAAAACTTTGTATTTCTGTAACTAAAATGTCTGTTAAGCTAGGGAAAGTCCATCCAAAATTAAAATAAGCATGTTCAACATTAGCTAAAGCACCATAATAACTCAAAAACATAAANTCTGTTTCGTTTATAAGTCCATATGATGTGTTACCAGCTAAAGTTAAACCATCTATAAAATCTTGCTCAAAAACTGCAGCTCCTCCGTTTTCAGCATTTGAACCATCTCCCCATGCACTAGAATTTGAAACTATTAAATCTGTAACACCTGAAATCACATAAACCTCCCCTACTATAGAAGATGCTGTTGGGATAGATGTTGATTGCATACTTAATGTATAAGTGGAATAAGCAGCTGAGTTACCTGGAGTAACATTTATATCAACTGTTTGATTTTGATTATAAGCTAAACTTACAGTACCTGAATTTGAAAAATTATTTCCATTGATAGTGAAATCTGCATTCCAATCAGCAGGAGCATCTGTAGTTAAAGTGAAAGTGAAATCTTGATTACCCGAAAGTAGACTAACGGCATCTAAACTTAAAGTAGTTGAAGTTCCAATATTAGANGTACCNTAAGGAGTTGTAGGTATTAAAGTNCCTATCATAACACCTGCTGAACCATCATTACTACCTCCTAAAGGGGCTTCNCCTCCAGTTAATATATTTTGTTGACCCTCTGAAACAAAAACAGCAATATCCATATTATTAGGATCACATGCAACCATTACAGGATTTGTAGAGGTTGTATAAGTTGGTCCTGAAATATGCTGAGGTAAAGTCCAAGTGTATGTTTTTGTAATTAAATTACCTTGAGTTGTAGAACTAGNAGGAATAACGTCTCCCCAAGGAGTAGNAACTCCTCCAATACTATCTGTAATAATTTTCCTTAACATATGCATATGGTTATAATCTCCATTAGATAATATTTGAGAAGGATTATAAGTACTTCCTCCTGTTTGAGGNCCAGGAANATTATTTTGTAAAAGAGCTACTGTAATATTATTATCAAGACCACTAGTACCTGTGTAATAAACCTCTACATCAACTATAATCTGTCTTGAAACNGGATCATAAGAAGAAGCGAAACCTACATTAACAGGTGAAAGCTCTTCTAAAACAGTATTTGCAGCTTGTTCCCAATTACCTCTTGACATAGCTAAACCATTACTCCCATTTTGAGCAAGACCATTGAATAATCTTCTATTAACTTGACCAGCAGGATATCCTGTTAAACCTGAAATAGTTTGTATATTATCACCTCCAGGAGTTCTGAAATCAGGGGCCCCAGGATTAGGATTAGCATAACCTCCTGTATGTATGTTNATAGCAACTACTCTATCAGGGTTGTTGCTTGAAAGCTCTTCTGCTATTCTGTGACCATCAGGACAAAATTGACAATATATNCCAGTAAACTCCTCTAANACTACATTTTTAGCAGTATTCATNGTAGTTACTAGAGTTTGAGAAAATGATATAAATGGTAAAATTAGAAGTANAAATAATATTTTTTTCATGATATTTTTTGTTGTTAAATTGTACTTGTTTTNAGTTTTGAGTTAAATTTACAACATATTTAATAAATTTGCACTTTTTGTAATTAAATTATGACCAAACAAACATTAGAAGCAATAAGTCCTATAGACGGCCGATATCTTTATAAAGTTGAAAATTTAAGTAAGTATTTTTCTGAACATGCATTATTCAAATACAGAGTTTTTGTAGAGATAGAATATTTTTTATTTCTTTCAGAAAAAGTACTAAAAAGTAAAATAAGTAAATCAAAAAAAGAAGAAATAAAAAAAATATACCAAAATTTTAATATCAAAGACTCACAGAGAATAAAAACGATAGAAAAAAAAACAAATCATGATATAAAAGCTGTAGAATATTTCATAAAGGAAAAATTTGAAAAAATAGGATTAAAGGGGAGAAGTGAATTTATACACTTTGGATTAACATCTCAAGATATAAACAACACATCTGTNCCTTTACTTTTAAAGGATTTCATGACTGAAGTTTTCTATAAAGAAATAAAAAGTTTAATAAAAGAATTAGANAAAATATCTAAAAAATGGAATAAAACTNCTATGATGGCTAGAACACACGGACAGCCAGCATCCCCAACATTACTAGGTAAAGAAATATACGTTTTCGTGAATAGATTAAAAAAAGAATTAGATTACACACAAAAAATACCTTTCTTAGCTAAATTTGGAGGTGCTACAGGTAATTTTAATGCACACACGGTGGCATTTCCAAAAGTAGACTGGCATAAATTTGGAAATAATTTTGTTGAACAAAAATTAAAAATACAGAGAATAAAATATAGTACACAAATAGATGATTATGACAACCTTGCACGATTATTTGATAGTATAAAAAGGACAAATAACATATTATTAGATTTTTCAAAAGATATATGGTCTTATATATCATTTGATTATTTCAAGCAAAAATTATTAAAAAATGAAATAGGATCTTCAACTATGCCACACAAAATCAACCCTATTGATTTTGAAAATGCTGAAGGAAACCTAGGACTAGGGAACGCTATGTTCAATCATCTAAGCTCAAAACTACCTATATCAAGATTACAAAGAGACCTTACAGACTCTACTGTACTAAGAAACATAGGTTTGCCATTTGCTTATTCAATAATATCATATAAATCTCTTAAAAAAGGCATCAATAAATTAATTATTAATAAAATTAAAATAAAAGAAGATTTAAATAATAATTGGATTTTGGTGTCTGAGGCCATACAAACAATACTAAGAAGAGAAGGATACAATAACCCGTATGAAGAATTAAAAGAACTAACAAGGATTAATAAAAAAATAGGAGAAAAAGAAATAAAAGAATTTGTAGATAAATTAAAAATAACAGACAAAACAAAAAAAGAAATAAAAGAAATAACCCCTTTTAACTACATAGGACAATACATCTAAAAAACTAGGATTCTATTTTGTAATTAGAAATAACGTCTCCCCAATTAAACAAAAACAACTTAAGATAATTAGAAAGCTCTTTAATAAAAATAGGATTAGGGTCATTTTTTTGCTGAAATAGTTTGTCCTGAAACTTATTTAAACTACATTTTTCAAAAATACAAACAGCCATCGTTCTCTCTATCACACCTATCTCTTCAAACTTCTGATTAAAAAAATTAATATTATCAGTAAGCCTACTAGTACCTATCTCCTGGTCTTTATTTATTAATTTTGCTTGTAAATCAAAAACAATATTGTGGATTTTTTCTGTTTTATTTTCTGAAAAGTGGTTTTTGATTAAAAAATTATTAGCTGAAAAAACTATTAACTTAAGCCAAGAACTGTCATTTATATTTATATTTGGAGAAATCTTAAACTTATTACTTTCATTAATAAACTCAACAATGTCTGAAAAACTTTTTTCTATAACGTCATCTAAATCAGCAACATACTTTGAACTCAATTTATTAATTGTTATTCTTTTCTTTTTAGTAAATCCAAAAAACTTTATCATTTCTACAATTTATTATTTACTAATTTAATAATACTATCTGCAATTGACAAACATGCTGTCGCGGCAGGAGAAGGAGCATTAATAACATGTATCACATTATTTTTTTCTAATATATGAAAATCATCTATAACATTACCATCTAAACCTAAAGCCATAGCTCTTACTCCTGATCTACCAAAATAGATATCATCGTTTTTTAATTGAGGTAATATTTTTCTTAATTCTTTTAAAAAGACTCTTTTACTAAAAGCCTTAGAGTATTCATTAATTCCAAATCTCCAGTGCTTAAAAAATAATTTCCATGTACCCTTGAAACTCAAAGCATCACAAGAATCTTTAAAATTAAAATCAAATTTACCATAACCTTCTCTTTTAAAAGTAAATACTGCATTTGGACCACATTCAAAACTTCCATCAATCATTCTAGTAAAATGTACCCCCAGAAAAGGAAACTCAGGATTAGGAACAGGGTAAACAAGATTTTTAATTAAAGATTTATTTTTTAAAAAATAATAATCACCTCTAAATCCAACTATCTTCATGTTTAATTTTAAATTATCTTTTTTTGAAATTAAATCTGACTGCAAACCAGCACAGTTAATCAAAATATTTGACTGAAAATTACCTTTAGTTGTAATTATTTTAACAATTTTTTCATTTTTAAAATTCAGTAATTTAGTACTAGTTAAAACTTTAGAATTGGTATTTATTGACATTATTTTACTAGCAAAAACATTAGTAAGATTAGCAAAATCAATTATACCTGTTTGAGGAACAAAAATAGCTGCTCTGGAGTAGATATTTGGTTCTATGGAGCTTACTTGATTCTTGTTTAAAATGCTTAAACCATCTAATCCGTTTTTCACACCGTTACTAAGTAAAGAAGGAAGAGCTTCCTCTTCTCTCCTATTAGTAGCTACCACAAGCTTACCACACACATCAAGTTTGACTTTGTTTTTTTTAGCAAACTCAAGTAATTGTATTCTGCCATTGTAACAATTCTTTGCTTTTAAGCTACCAGGTTTATAATATAAACCCGAGTGAATTACTCCAGAATTTCTTCCAGTTTGATGAGAAGCTAATCTTTTTTCTTTTTCTAACACTAAAATTTTTTTCTTTGGATACTTTAATTGTAATTTATAAGCTGTTGCTAAACCAACTACACCTCCTCCGCAAATACAAATATCAAACTTCATAATTAATTTAAATTAAAAACTCTTGAAATGTTAAATCCAAAAAATAATTCTTTTTCGGAAGAATAAAGCCTATTAATAAAACCTTTCTCTACCATCCACTTTGTGTTAGAAAAATGAAACTGAAAAACATGCCCGCCTGTCTCTATATCAAATCCAAAAGAAAAAGAATTGCTTTTTTCAAAATCTGAAAAAAGATAATAATATTCAAAATTAAATGTTGTGCTTTTAGTTATCATAAAACGAGAACCTAAACCAATAGAATAATCAAAATAATTATTTTGTTTATTGCCTTGCACGTCTTCTAATATATTGTTATATAAATTTAATGTTGGCATTAATTGCAAGGTTAATAATTTATTGAATTTTCTTGCAATTAAAAACTGAGATGAATAACTCAGTTTTTCGTTAAACACAAAACCTTCTGATTGTTGCTCTGCAAAAGTAAATTGATTCAAAAAAACAGAGCCTACAAATGAAGACTGAAAAAAGAAATCACTTTGTTTAGTGATATTTTTTTTAATAAAAACATCAATAATATCTTCATAAGAACTCCTACCTATACCAATATTTAAATTATCACTCAAACCATAAGTCAAACCAAATCTAATTTGAGATTCATCCAAACCCCAAAGATTTTTACCTTCGTTGCTAATCGGACCAAACCTATGTTGTATCATAAAATGCAAAACCTTGTTGTCAACAAATTCAACACTATGGGAATTAATCAACTTTATATCCTTGAAAAAATTAATAACTTCCATATCATCTTTTCTGTCAATTAAATCTAAAAGATTATTGTCTTCTTGGGAGTAAGAATAATTGAAAAAAAATATAAAAAATATAAAAAACCTCATACTAAAAACTTACAATAACATTAATCTCAACAGACTTAGATATATTATCTTTTACAATTTTAGGTATTTTAACTTTATAGTCACTCAAATTGATAAAAAAATTAGATTTCATTACAATTTTATCATTTGATTTTTTTTCAATATAGGCGTTTACCTCTACTTTGTTTTTTTGTCCATGAATCTCCAACTCTCCTATAACTTTAGCATTTCTTTGATTAATAAAATCTAATTGACCTGAAAAAGAGGCAAAGGGAAAATCATCTATTTCCATATATTTCTCACAAAAATGTTTTTTCATTAATTTTTTATCAAAATTAAAGTCTATTATTCTCGCAGAAAAAGCAATTTGATTTTTAACAGTATCTAACACACAATCTACATTGTAATGATGAGCTTCTATATCCTCCAAAGGAGCCTTAGAATAAAAAGAGATGTAAGCGTTACTTGTTTTTAAAAATTGAGCATCAGTAGATATGCCAAAGAAACAAAATAAAAAAAATATTATAAAAGTTCTCATTTAAAGTTTTAAATATAAAAATAAATATTAATTCATTATGATTTAAATTTCACTGAATTGAATAAAATAATACCTATTAAAAAAAATAAACAAACAACAACCAAACCTGCTTGTTGTGTCCCAAAATAAGATGTCATAAAACCAAACAAAATAGGACCAACAAAAGATGTAGCTTTACCGGAAAAAGCATAAAAACCAAAAAATTCATTTTTCTTATTATCAGGAGTCAATCTAGCCATCAAAGACCTACTTCCCGATTGATTTGGACCTTGCATAAAACCAAGCAAAATACCTGAAACCCAAAATAAGTTTTTTGGATTAACAATTTCAAAAACATCTTTATTTAAAATAACAAAATCTATTTTATCTAAAATAACAAAAGGAGCTATAAAAGCTAAAAAAACAGAAAACAACAACATCCAAAGTGTAACATTAAGCATCCTAACAACCCCTATTTTGTCTTCAAAATAACCTAAACAAAAAGAACCAATACATGCAGAAATATTTAAGACTATACCTAATATTAAAACTTCTATGTAATCAAAACCTATGTAGCCTGCATATATGCCTCCAAAAGCAAAGATTGTAACTAAAGCATCATTATAAAATAATCTCGCAATTAAAAATCTGACTATATTTTTGTGTTTAGATATATTTCTAAATGTAGAATAAATAGATTTAATGGACTTTTCTAAATGTAACGAAAAACCTTGTTTTGATTTTACATCTTTCAAAAAAAATAAAGTTGGTATACTAAACACAAGAAACCAAATAGAAACTAAAATATTAATATTCCTAACTTGATTAATGTCTTCAACTTCAAAAAGACCTAAAGATAATGCTAACGAAATCAGCCCCCCAAAAAACCCTAAACCCCAAGCATAGCCAGATATTTTGCCTATATTATTATTATTGGAAAGATCAGATAAATAAGAATTGCAAAAAACTGTTCCAAACTCAAAACCTATATTAGCTATTACAAACACAATTAGTGCCAATAAATAACTATCGATATTTATTTTTCCAAAAACAAATATCTTACCAGGTTCAAAAAAATATAACAAAAAAGTAAAACAAACACATATATATGTTGATAATATTAAAAATTTTTTCCTATAACCACCTGAGTCAGCTAAAGCTCCTAGAACGGGGGAAAGCAAAGAAACTGATATTGCTGTTACAGCAATGCCCTTTGACCATAAAGAAGTACCTGAAATTGGGTCAGGAGCAAGTACTTCAACAAAAAATTTACCAAAAATAAAAGTTACAATTAAGGTTGTAAATGGTTGATTCGCAAAATCATATAAAGACCAATAAACAACTTCTTTTTTATTAACCAAAGACTTAAAATTTTTACGTAAAAAATTCATGAAATATAATATTAATAGAAAGTCACAAAATTAATAAATACATGTTAAATAACATGTATTTTAGTAAATTTGTATTTAATTTCTTAACTGATTATAAAATAAATTTTATATGAAATATTTTGAAGAATATATTAAAGAAATAGAAACAAGAAAAAAAGAAGGCCTGCAGCCTAAACCTATTGAAGATTCCGAGCTTATATCAGATATAATTAATAATATTAAAGACACAAACAACAATAACAGAAACAAGTCTCTAGATTTTTTTATTTACAATACATTACCAGGAACCACAAGTGCAGCAAATCTAAAAGCTTTATTTTTAAAAGACATAATTCTNAAAAAAANAAATATAAAAGAAATTAAATCTGATTTNGCTTTTGATCTTTTATCTCATATGAAAGGCGGTCCTTCTGTTAAAGTTTTAATAGACTTGGCTCTTGGTGATGACACTTCCGTTTCTAAAAAAGCAAGTAGAGTTTTAAAAACTCAAGTATTTTTATATGAAGCAGATACCGAAAGGTTAAAGAAAGCTCACGAAAATAAAAATAAAACAGCAACTGAAATTCTTGAAAGCTACTCAAAAGCAGATTTTTTCACAAAACTCCCAGAAATAGAAGAGGAAATAAAGGTTGTAACATATGTTGCTGGTATTGGTGATATTTCAACAGATTTACTTTCTCCCGGAAATCAAGCTCACTCTAGATCTGATAGAGAACTTCATGGTCAATGTTTTATTTCACAAAAAGCTCAAAATGAAATTAAAAAACTTCAATCACATCATCCTAAAAAAAGAATAATGCTTGTTGCAGATAAAGGAACTATGGGTGTAGGTTCATCAAGAATGTCAGGAGTTAACAACGTTGCTCTGTGGACCGGTAAAAAAGCTAGCCCTTACGTTCCTTTTATTAATATTGCCCCAATTGTTGCTGGAACTAATGGCATTTCTCCAATATTTCTAACAACAGTTGGTGTTACAGGTGGTATTGGAATTGACTTACAAAATTGGATTAAAAAAACAGATAAAAATGGTGAAACTTTATTTGATAAAAAAGGAGAAGTAATTTTAGAAGAAAAATATTCAGTTAAAACAGGAACAGTTCTTACGATTAACACTAAAAAAAAGAAACTAATTAAAGAAGGNAAAGAACTTATTGATATATCTAAATCACTTACTCCTCAAAAATTAGAATTTATAAAAGCAGGCGGTTCATACGCAATAGTATTTGGNAAAAAACTACAAGCTTTTGCAGCAAAAACATTAAATATAAAAGCACCTATTGTTTATGCTTTATCTAAAGAAATATCAAACAAAGNNCAAGGATTAACTGCAGTAGAGAAAATTTTTAATAAAAACTCTGTTGGAACTATAAGTGATAAAACTTTACATGCTGGNTCAGATGTAAGAGTGAAAGTTAACATTATAGGTTCTCAAGACACAACAGGNCTAATGACATCTCAAGAACTTGAATCTATGGCAGCAACCATTATATCTCCAACAGTAGATGGAGCTTATCAATCAGGTTGTCACACTGCATCTGTTTGGGATAAAAAAGCACAAGACAATATACCTAAGCTGATGAAATTTATGAATGAATTTGGATTAATTACTGCTCGTGACCCTGAAAATTCATATCATCCTATGACTGATGTTATCCANAAAGTACTTAATGATTTAGCTGTTGATGATTGGGCTATAATTATTGGNGGTGACTCTCATACAAGAATGTCTAAAGGTGTTGCTTTTGGAGCTGATTCAGGAACTGTTGCTCTTGCTCTTGCTACAGGAGAAGCATCAATGCCAATACCTGAATCTGTAAAAGTGACATTCAAAGGAGAAATGCAAGAATATATGGATTTCCGTGATGTTGTNCATGCAACACAAAATCAAATGCTCAAAAAATTCAATGGAGAAAATNTATTNCAAGGNAGAATAATTGAAGTTCATTTAGGAACTCTACAGTCAGACAAGGCTTTTACATTTACAGACTGGACTGCAGAAATGAAAGCAAAAGCATCAATATGTATTTCACAAGACAAGACACTAATAAGTTCACTTGAAATAGCAAAAAAAAGAATTCAAGTTATGATAGATAAAGGCATGGATAATAAGAAAGAAGTACTTGCAGGTTTAATTAATATAGCCAACAAAAGGATTGAAGAAATAAAATCAGGAACAAAAACTGCTTTAAAGCCTGACAAAAATGCAAAATATTACGCTGAATTTGTTGTTGATTTAGATATTATTAACGAACCTATGATTGCTGACCCAGACGTAAACAATGAAGACGTGTCTAAAAGATACACTCATGATACTATTAGACGTTTATCATATTATAAAGGAACAAAAAAAATTGACCTAGGATTTGTAGGATCATGTATGGTTCATAAAGGAGATTTAAAAATATTNTCTCAAATGCTGAAAAATTTAGAAAAAAAATACGGAGAAGTTAAATTTAAAGCTCCTCTTATAGTAGCCGCTCCAACTTACAACATAATAGAAGAATTAAAAGAAGAAGGTGATTGGGATATCCTAAAAAAATATTCTGGATTTGAGTTTAATGACACTTCTCCAAAATCATCAGCAAGAACAGAGTATAAAAATATGATGTATTTAGAAAGACCTGGATGTAATCTTTGCATGGGTAATCAAGAAAAAGCAGCAAAAGGAGACACTGTGATGTCTACATCTACTCGTCTTTTTCAAGGAAGAGTAGTTGAAGATTCTGAAAGAAAAAAAGGAGAATCACTTTTATCATCTACACCTGTAGTTGTACTATCAGCAATACTTGGAAGAATCCCTAATATAAAAGAATATCAATTAGCAGTATATGGTATTAAATTAACAAAATTCGCACCACCAAAAGAAAAAATGTGTTCTTAAGTATTATTATAANAAATAATATAAAAACAGAAAATAACTAAAAAAATAAATAAATCTAGGCTGAAATAACCTCGAAATTTAACTTGATATCAACGTCTTTATGTAGTCTTATGTGAGCCTCATAAGCGCCTAACTGCTTAATAGATTTCATCTTTACAAACTTTTTATCTAACTCAAAACCTTGTTTGTTTATAACCTCAACAACATTAGAAGCAGTAATTGAACCAAAAAGCTTATTAGACTTTTCTATAACCTTAGCAGTTATTTTTAAATCTAATTCTTTTAACTTATCAGCGACAACTTGAGCTGATTTTACAATTTCTTGATTTTTATTTTCTTTTTGCTTAAGATTTTCAAGTAATTGTTTTTTTCTAGATATTGTGGCATATATGGCTTTCTTGTTAGGTATTAAAAAGTTACGAGCAAAACCTGGCTTAACCTTCACTATTTCATCTTTNAATCCTAAATTCGCTATATCTTCTAATAATATTATTTCCATTTTATTTTAATAAATCTGTAACATAAGGAAGNAAACCTAAGTGTCTTGCTCTTTTTATAGCTTGAGAAACCTTTTTTTGATACTTAACAGAGTTTCCTGTAATTCTCCTAGGTAAAATCTTTCCCTGCTCATTTAAAAATCTTAATAAAAAANCTGGGTCTTTATAATCAATAAATTTTATTCTATATTTTTTNAATCTACAATACTTAGATTTAGAACCTCTTGAGACATCAACAGGTGATAAATATTTTACATCTTCAGAATTACCCATATTAATTATTTTTTACTTTCTTCTTTGTTCTTTTTTAATCTTTTTATTCTACTAACTGCATAATCCACTGCATGTTTATCCATTTTAGTGACTAGCCATCTCAAAACTCTTTCGTCTCTTTTAAACAAAATCTCTAATTCAGACAACCCACTGACTTCTTCTGTTTTTATTTCTATTAAAAAATAAAAAGCTGTAGTCTTATTCTGTATAGGATAAGCTAACTTTTTTAAACCCCAGCTTTCAAAGTTTACAACTTCAGATTTTTTGGTTTTTAAAAAATCTAAATACTTGTTACTAGTTTCGTCTAACTGCTGGTCAGACAAGACTGGGTTTGCAAGAAATACTATTTCATAATTTGACATATCTTAACAAATGGTCTGCAAATGTAGAAAACTAATCAATAATTTCAACATTTTTCACAAAAATATTTTTTAATATTGAAATAAAATAAATTAAGATGAACGAATACGTGATAAGTGCAAGAAAACATCGTCCAAAATCCTTTCAAAAAGTAATAGGCCAAAACNATATTACAAATACACTAAAAAATGCTATAAAAAACAATAGAATATCACATGCTTATTTATTTAGCGGTCCAAGAGGTGTTGGGAAAACTTCTTGTGCAAGAATATTTGCAAACATGATAAACGAATCAGAATCAGAAGATAACTCTTTTAATGTTTTTGAGTTAGACGCCGCATCTAACAATACTGTTGAAGATATTAGAAATTTAATTCAAAAAATAAGAATACCTCCACAAAAAGGCAAATACAAAACATATATAATCGATGAAGTACACATGCTAAGTTCTCAAGCCTTTAATTCTTTTCTAAAAACACTTGAAGAACCTCCAAAACACGCGATATTTATTTTAGCAACTACTGAAAAAAACAAAATAATACCTACAATACTTTCAAGATGTCAAATTTTTGATTTTAAAAAAATAAGTATAAATGATATAATATTAACATTAAAAAATTTGCTGGAATTAAAAAAAATAAAATACGATGAAGAAAGCTTGATGCTCATAGCAAAGAAGTCTGAAGGGTCTTTGAGAGATGCTTATACTATTTTAGATCAAATAATTAATTTGAATGACAAAGAGATAGAATATAGTCAAGTGATTAACTCACTAAGTGTCGTTGGATTTGAGACTCATCACAAAATAGCTGAAATGCTGATAGATAAAAATGTACCTGAATCTATAAAAATGTTAAATGAATTATTTGACAAAGGTTTCTCAGCAGAAGACATAATAATGGACTTATTAGAGTACTTTAGAAATAGTCTAATGACAAAAAATCAAAAAACAATTGAATTAATTAATTACAGTAAAAATAATATTGAAAAAATCAAAAACTTATCTTCGAAAATGTCAGAAAAAGATATTTTGAATATCATAAAGAAATTAAATTCATTNNANTTNANAANATCTAAATCATTAAACAAACAATTTATTTGTGAATTATGTTTTTTAGAAATATCTCAAGATGATGAAGTTGAAATTCAAAAAAAAAAAACTTTTAACAAAAAAGAATTAGTCAAAAATAGACAAAATAACATAGAAGAAAGTGAGGAAAAAGTAAAAAAGAAATCAGAAGATTTAAACAAAGACAACGTTAAGGCAGAAAACACAGAAGAAAAAAAAAATGATGCAGAAATGCATACTTTAGATTTAAATTCAATATTATCTCAGGAGAAAAACAACAAAAAAGAAGAAAATAGCAAAATAAATATAAATGTAATATGGACAGACTTATTAAATGAAATAAAAAAGAAAGACAACGAAACTTACAAAATATTAAAAGATTTTAATCCAAGAATAAACAAAAATGAAATAATAGTTGAAATCATAAAAGAACAAAAAAATATAATAAACAAAGAAGAAGAGATAAATAATTTATTACAAAGAATAAATAATAGTCTGAAATTAATTTTTTCAATAAAAAAGACATCTGAACAAACAAGAATTATTACTTTAGAAGAAAAATACGAAAAACTAGTTAAAATAAACCCTAACATTAAGAAATTAGAAGAAAAACTTAAAATTAAATTCAAACCATAAAAATATGAACAAAAAAATAATTATATCTTTGACGGCAATTCTATTAATCCTTTCTTTTTTTATGCTATACTCAAATATGCCATTAAAGAAAACAATATACCATAAAGATCAATTAAATACCATAATACATGAGTTAGACAATGGTCTAAAACTGTACATGTCTGTATACAAAGACGCTCCCAGAATTCAAACAAACATAGCAATAAAAGCAGGTAGTAAATACGATCCAAATCATGCAACGGGTTTAGCCCACTATCTTGAGCATATGCTATTCAAAGGAACTGACATATACGGAACGAATGATTATGAGAAAGAAAAGGTTCTACTAGATAAAATTGAAAATCTTTATGAAGATTACAGGAAAATAGACATGAAAGATGTAAGCAGTCGAGAATTAGTTTGGGACAAAATTGATTCATTGTCAAATGAAGCTGCAAAATACGCAATACCTAATGAGTATGATAAAATGCTTAGCAGTATAGGAGCCAAAGGAACAAACGCGTATACATCACTTGAAAAAACTGTTTATGTAAATGACATACCTTCAAATCAATTAGAAAAATGGCTAAAAATAGAAGCTGAAAGATTTAGAAAACCCGTATTCCGTTTATTTCACACAGAGCTAGAAACAGTATATGAAGAAAAAAACAGAACTCTAGATAATGATGGTCGAAAACTTTTCTATGAAATGATGTCAGGTTTGTTTGTTAAACACCAATATGGCACACAAACAACAATAGGCACAATAGATCATTTAAAAAACCCTTCAATAAAAGAAATACAAAAGTATTTTGAAAAATATTATGTACCTAACAACATGGCTATATGTATTTCTGGAGATTTTGAACCTAAAGAGGTTATAAATTTAACAGAAAAATATTTTGGTAATTTCAAAAGAGCAGAAGTAGAAGAATTTGTTCCTGCTAAAGAAGAAGAGATAACTCAACCAATCATAAAACATGCATACGGTCCAGAATCAGAAAGACTATACATGGCATTTAGATTCCCTGGCGTACACAGTAAAGATGCCTTAAAACTAAAAATGGTTGATATGATTTTAAGCAACAGAACAGCTGGCTTAATAGATTTAAATCTTAATCAGGAACAAAAAGTTATAGGCGGTGGATGTTTTCCTTACATTTTACAAGATTACTCGCTACATGCTTTTTATGGAAGTCCAAAACAAAACCAAACATTAGAAGAAGTAAAAGATTTACTTTTAAATGAAATAAAAAACATAAAAGAAGGTAATTTCCCTGAATGGCTTCTTCCAGCAATAATCAGTGACTTGAAATTAGAACAAATTAAAAATTATGAAACAAATAACGGAAGAGCTGGAGAATTTGTTGAATCATTTACTTTAGATGTTGAATGGGATGTTTATGCAGAAGAAATCAATTACATGTCTAAATTAACTAAAAATGATTTGGTAGAGTTTGCGAATAAATACTACAAAGACAATTATGTTCTTGTGTATAAGCATACAGGAGTTGATGAGTCTATACAAAAAGTAAACAAACCGAAAATAACACCTGTAGATGTAAACAGAGATTTAAAGTCAGAATTTTTAACAAAAATAACTGAAGAAGAAGTTAAAAACATACAACCTGTTTTTATAAATTTTGATGAAGACATAAAAAAAGAAAAAATAAACGAAGTAGATCTTTTGTATAAAAAGAATAATGAAAATCAAAGATTTAAAATAGAATATATTATCAAAAAAGGAACTAATGATGATCCAAAAACAAAAATAGCTGTAGAGTACTTCAATTTTATAGGGTCAGACAACATAAATCCTTCTGACAAGAAACAAGAATTCTACAAATTAGGATGTGATTTAAATATTAACTGTAATTATGAAGAAACAAAAATAAGTTTAACAGGAATAAATGACAACTTTGAAAAATCTTTAAATCTGCTTGAAGATTTATTAAAAAATCCTGTAGCTGACGAAGAAGCACTTCAAAATTTAAAAATAGACGTATTAAAGAAAAGGAACGATAGTAAACTTAACAAAAACACAATTCTTTTTAGCGGAATGAGAAGTTATGCAAGATATGGCAAGGAATCTCCTTTTTCAAACGTTCTATCTGATTTTGAAATACAAAATTTAAAATCACAAGATTTAATAGAAATAATAAAAAATTTAACTACAAATGATCATATAATAACTTACTATGGTTCTTGTGAAATAAATAATCTTAAAAATAAATTAAAAGAAATACACACTAATACTCAGAATTTAAACAAGGTTTCAGAGGAAAAAGAGTTTAAAGAATTAGAAATAAATAGAAATAAAATATTCATTGTCAATTACGACATGAAACAAGCTGAAGTTTTATTTTTTGCAAAAGGACCTAACTTACAAATTGAAGAAATACCTTTAATGAAATTTCATAACGAATATTTTGGAGGAGGTATGAGTTCAATAGTTTTTCAGGAAATGAGAGAATCAAAAGCTTTAGCTTACTCTGTATACAGCACTTATACAATTCCTAGCGAGAAAGATAACTCTCATTATTCGTTTTCTTATATAGGGACTCAAGCTGATAAACTTTCTGAAGGAATGCAAGGAATGTTTGATCTTTTAAACGACATGCCAGAAGCAAAAATAAATATGGAGAATGCTAGAAATGGAATCATACAAAAAACAAATACCGAAAGGATAACAAAGTCAAAAGTAATTAACCAGTATTTAAAAGCAGAAAAAATGGGTCTTAATTATGACATAAGAAAAGACATATACAACGGAGTAAAAAACTTTCAAATGAATGATTTAGTTAACTTTCACAATAACTATATTAAAAATGACAATTATACAATTATGATTTTGGGTAATAAAGATGCGTTAGATTTAGAAAAAATAAAAAAATATGGCGAAATTGAGTTTTTAACATTAACGGACGTTTTTGGATATTAAATAATTTTAAAAAATGAATAAAATAAAAGTAAAAAATCCTGTAGTTGAACTAGACGGGGATGAAATGACAAGAATAATATGGCAATTCATTAAAGACAGGTTGATATTACCTTATATTGATTTAGAAATAAAATATTTTGATTTGGGGATAGAAAAAAGAGACGAAACAAATGACCAAATCACAATAGATGCAGCTGAAGCAATAAAGAAATATAGCGTCGGAATAAAATGTGCAACAATTACACCTGACGAAGAAAGAGTAAAAGAATTCAATCTAAAAAAAATGTGGAGATCCCCAAATGGCACTATAAGGAACATAATTGGAGGAACAGTTTTTAGAGAGCCTATAATATGTAAAAATATACCTAGACTAGTATCAAATTGGGAAAAACCCATATGTATAGGAAGACATGCTTTTGGGGACCAATATAAAGCAACAGATTCTGTTGTAAAAGGAAAAGGAAAAGTGATTATGAAATTTATATCTGAAGATGGTGATGAACAAAGCTGGGAGGTATATAATTTCAAAGGTAAAGGTGGTGTTATAATGAGCATGTATAACACAGAAGAATCTATTTACGGTTTCGCAAGAGCTTGCTTTAACCAAGCTTTATTCAAGAAATGGCCTTTATTTCTCTCAACTAAAAACACTATACTAAAAGCTTACGACGGAAGGTTTAAGGATATATTTGAAGAAGTTTATTTAAATGAATTTAAAGAAATATTTGAAAATAATAATATAATATACGAACATAGACTGATAGACGACATGGTTGCTTCTGCACTAAAATGGGAAGGCGGTTTTGTCTGGGCTTGTAAAAATTATGATGGAGATGTACAATCAGATACAGTAGCACAAGGATTTGGGTCTTTAGGTCTAATGACGTCTGTATTAGTAACACCTAACGGAAAAACGATGGAATCAGAAGCTGCACACGGAACAGTAACTCGCCATTATAGAATGCACCAAAAGGGAGAGAAAACATCAACAAACCCTATTGCATCTATTTTTGCATGGACAAGAGGATTGTCTTTTAGAGGCAAGTTAGATGACAACAAAGAATTGATTAATTTCTGCTCTATACTTGAGAAAGTATGTGTAGATACTGTTGAAAGTGGAATAATGACCAAAGATTTAGCTCTTTGTGTTAAAAAGAAATCAATAACTACGGAAGATTATGTTAATACAGAAGATTTTTTAAACGCTTTAGACAATAATTTGAAAAAAAAATTAAATTTATAATTAATTTATAATGATAGAGAAATTAAAATACATACTACCTATAGCAATACTTATTTTGTCATTTGGTATCTTTAAATCAATTAATGATCAGATTCAATTTGAAAAAGAATCTAAATTCAGAGAAGATGCTGTTAAACAAAGACTAAGAGATATAAGAAAACTGCAAATCGCATACAAAAGAAAGTACAATTATTACTCTGAAAAAATACAAAATTTATCTGATTTTGTTAATGAAGATTTAGATGTAGTGAAAGTAACCGGCAACCCACCTAATATTAGAGACAAACAAGAACAAAAACTATATATTATAAATTACTTAACAAAAAAAGTATTAATTCAATACTATAGAAAAGAAAAAGAAAAATCATCCAGAGCTAAAGACAAAGCAAAAAATATATACAAAAATGAATTTGAAAATTTAAATTTCGAAGAGCAATTAATGAAACTTAATAACTACAAACATTCAAAATATATTAAAAAAGGCATTGACACTATATTTTTAAAAAAAGACACAATAAAAATAAACGTAAAAAAAACAATATTCTCAGAAGAATATATGAAAGAAAGAGACCAAAGATTTCCTCTTGATTTAAAAAACTTAAAGTATATACCAGTATACAATAACTATAAAATAAATAATGAAGTAAGAAAAGAATTTTATGTGAAAACTAAAAAAATAAAAAAAGGATCGTCTTTTGTTCCTGTATTGTTAATAGCTGCTGTAAAACAAGACGTTTACAATGGGATATCTTTAAAAAACAAAGGAGTAAGCCCTGAAGATTCAATAATAATCGGGTCTCTAAAAGAAGTAACTCTTGATGGAAATTGGGGGGAATAAACAAGAAGTATTTGGCATAGATAATCTATCCTTAATAAAAAACATTAAACATTTTGACTTGTGCATGGAAATCAATAAAGATGATTTATCATTTGCATTAATAAACGAAAATTACGAGTTAGTAAGATTAGAAAAACACCCAATTAAATCAGAAACGGAACAAGAAAAAATAAATAAAATTGAAAAAATAATACTATCAAACAATTTTCTAAAGAAAACAACACGAAAATGCAAATTAGTATTAAATGACGATTTATTCACAATTATGCCAAATAATTTGTTTGATATCAAGAAACATAAAGAATATTACAATTTTTGTTTTGAAAAAAACAAAAACCAAGAAATAATATTTAAAAATATAGAATCTATAAATGCTACAAGCATATTCTCAATTGAAAAAGATTTGAAAAGAATTATATTAGATTTTTTTCCGAAATCAGAAATAACTCACGCAAGTATTAATCTCATAAATTCATTTTCCAACTCATTAGAAAATTCAGAAAATCAAAATATATTAATAAATATAAATGAAACAAATTTTCAAATAATATTATTTCAAAAAGATAATTTACAACTGTATAACTACTTCGATTATATAAAAGATGAAGATTTCTTATTTTATTTACTATATGTGTCTAAAAAATTAAAAATAAAACAAAAAGAATGCTCAATCAATCTAAGCGGAAAAATAGAAGCAACATCAAAGAAAACTAATCTGATAAAAAAGTATTTCAAAAATATTAACTTTATAAAACTGAATAATAAAATCGAAATACCTTTCTTCTTTCAAAAAATAAATGAACATAACTTTTATAATATTTTAAATTAAAAAAATGAGAATAATTGACGGTTTTTTAAAAAGAAGAAATATTCAGTTTGATAAAAAAATACAAATAAGACCCACAACAGATTTTGCAAAAGAAGCCCTGTTCAACATAATCACAAGTCAATATGATTTGAAAACAAAAAAAATACTTGATTTATGTGCTGGAAGTGGCAATATAAGCTATGAGTTTTGTTCTAGAGAATCTTTGTCTGTAACATCTGTAGATTTTAATAGTAGATGCATTAGATTTATGAAAAAACAAGCTGAAATAATGAAAATAAAACCAAATATTATAGAATGTGAAATAATAAATTTTTTGCGAAAAACAAAAATGCAATTTGATATTATTTTTGCTGATCCTCCCTATAAATTCAAGAAAACAGAGCTAATACATGAAATAATATTTAAAAAAAAAATATTACTTGAAGGAGGGATGCTGATAATAGAACATCCTGATAGTTGTAATTTTAGTTCTTTTGAAAAACACAAAGAAACAAGAAAGTACGGGAAAGTACATTTTAGTTTTTTTGAAAACCAATAAGATAAAATGAAAAAAATAGCATTATTCCCTGGTTCTTTTTCTCCTTTCACAAATGGACATTTACATATTTTAAAAAAATCTCTTGAAGTTTTTGATTTTGTATATATAGGAATTGGGGTAAACGAAAACAAAGATGCTCAAAATATGCTTAAATTAAAAGAAAGAAAAAAAATTATTACAAGAAAAACCAAAAATATGAAAAATATTAAAATATCATCATATGAAGGCTTAACTATTGACTTTTGCATAAAACACAAAATACAATTTATGATTAGAGGATTAAGAGATAAAAAAGACTTTGAATTTGAAAAATATATATACAATACAAATAAATCAATCAACAAAAACATAGAAACAATATATTTTATATCTGATGAAGACAAATCTGAAATCAGATCATCTTCTTGAAAAATTATCAAAAACATTCCTTATGTTTAAATAAGAACTTCCAACAACTTGTTCTGATTCTGATTTAGAAAACCAATGGGCCTTTGTTATTCCTTCATTTTCCTGAGGATTCAAATCAATATCTTCTGTGTCCATTAAAAACCAAAAAGTTGTCTTGAGAAACCAAATTTTGTCAAAATAAATATGAAATGTTTTTGTTAAAAATTTTTTTAAACGAATATTAACCAAACCCGTCTCTTCTGCTACTTCTCTTAATGCAGCTTTTTCTGAATTTTCTTTCTCCTCTATTTTACCTTTAGGTAAATCCCATTTATTATTTTTATATATAAATAAAAATTTATTATTATTAACTACTAAGCCTCCTGCCGCGTCAATTGTTTCAAAATGAGAAGAAAAAAAATCAAATGATTGCGACATAATATTGTATTTTTTTTTTTTTAGCTTATCCTTTTTTAAGGATGACATAAAATCTGAAACATTTGTAAAATCATATGAATCTAAATTATTAGACACATAAAAAATCTTATCATTAAGAAAAACTTTATACATTTGTCAATGTGTTATATAATAAAAAAACAGCTGAAAAAATATCTAAATTCTTATTACAAAGTAAAGCAATTATTTTAAATCCAAAAAATCCATTTACTTGGAGCTCTGGAATAACTTCTCCTATATATTGTGACAACAGAATACTTTTGTCATTTACAGACTACCGAATTGAAATAAAAAATATTTTTTGTGAAATAATAGCAAACAAATATCCAGAAACAAATATAATCTGTGGAGTAGCTACAGGTGGTATACCTCAAGCTAGTTTAATTGCAGACAAAATGAATCTTCCACTAATATACGTAAGACCTGCATCAAAAAAACATGGAAGAAAAAACTCAGTAGAAGGTAAAACAGAAAATAACCAGAATGTTATAGTGATTGAAGATTTAATCAGCACAGGTGGTAGCTCAATAAAAGGAGCTTTACAAATAAGGGATAATAATTGCAATGTTTTATCAATATTATCTGTTTTTGATTATGGATTTAACATAAGCAAAAACAATATGCAAGAAAATAAATTAAATTATTTATCTCTAACAGACCTTGAAACAACTATGAAAATAGGTGTTAATGAAAATTATATCACAAAAGAAGAAGTAACCATGATTGAAAAATGGAAATCAATTAATTTTGGATAAAAAAAGACTTAATTTTTTCTTCAAACAACAAACAAAAATCTGTAAAAAAAATCTCTATATTTACTTCTTTGCCTAAAATCTCCATTACTGAAATTGGCTTTGGAACCCAATAAGGATATTTTGTATTATTAATATTTAAACCTATACCGATAACTGAATGTTTCACTACATTATTGTGGGATGTGTTTTCTAATAAAATACCTCCTATTTTTCTTCCTTCAAAATATATGTCATTTGGTCTTTTAATAACAGCTTTTACTCCTTTTTTATTTAGTGCAACAATAATTGTCTTTAAAATTAAACTTTCTAAATATTTTATTTTATTCAAATCTAAATTTAAAAACAAAACAAAAGAAAAAGTCAAACTTTTATTTTTTTCAGAATACCATCTATGACTGTAACGGCCTCTCCCTTGTATTTGATTTTCAGCAAAAACAACACAATTTTCTTTTATTGTGTTTTCTTTTATTAATTGTTTTGCATAATCATTTGTAGAAGAAATATTTTCACAATAAATTACTTTTTTAAATATTGAAAATTTGTTCATAAACTAAACTATATATAAACAATTTTTATGTTAATTTTATAATATGAATAATGTACAAAAAAAAGACGAAAAAAAAATAATAAAATCAATCATTGAAGGAATGAAAAATAAAAAAGCTGAAAATATTCTGTCTTTAGAATTCAGCAAAAAACACAATGTAAATTATGACTTTTTTGTTATATGTGAAGGAAATTCAACAACTCATGTGAACTCTATATCAGAATCAATTATAGAAAACATCATAATTAAAAATAAAATAAAACCTAACTCTAAAGAAGGCTTAGAAAATAAAACATGGATATTATTAGATTATTTTAATATAATAATACATATTTTTCACAAAAACACTAGAAAATTATATAATATTGAAGATATTTGGTATGATACAATTTTAACAGAATATTAATATGAATAAGCAAAAATCAAATAACAAAATGAAATTCAATATATATTGGATTTACTTGTTAATTGGGATCTTTTTTATAGGAATTCAATTTAGCAACAACAGTAGTAATGGTAAAAAAACTAATTGGCAAAATGTAAAAGAGAACATGATAAAAAATAATGATATTGAAAAAATTGTCATTATGAATCGCGAAAAAGCTAATGTTTATGTAAAACAAGAGGCAATAAAAAGCAAAGACATTTACAAAAACATCAACAAAAACCCTATAGGAGGAGAAATTAGAGGACCTCATTATTATTTTATAATTGGTTCCGTTGAGAATTTTGAAAATGAAATTAAAACAACATGTGAAAATCTAAATATAAATGAAATAAACGTTGAATACATAAATAAAAAAGATGTCTTTGGCGAATTACTTTCTTGGATAATACCTCTTTTAATAATGATTGGAATATGGCTTTTTATTATGCGAAAAATGAGCGGAGGAGGAAGTGGATCAGGGTCTCAAATATTTAATATTGGAAAATCAAAAGCATCTTTATTTGATAAAAATAAAGTAAATATAACTTTCAAAGATGTTGCTGGATTGGATGAAGCAAAAGAAGAGGTACAAGAGATTATTAACTTTTTGAAAAATCCAAAAAAATATACTTCTTTAGGTGGAAAAATACCAAGAGGAGCTCTTCTAATAGGCTCTCCTGGCACTGGTAAAACTTTAATGGCTAAAGCTATGGCTGGAGAAGCTCAAGTTCCTTTTTTCTCTTTGTCGGGTTCAGACTTTGTTGAAATGTTTGTCGGAGTAGGCGCTTCAAGGGTTCGTGATTTATTTAAACAAGCTAAAATGAAATCTCCTTGTATTGTATTTATTGATGAAATAGACGCTATAGGTAGATCTAGAGCAAAACAAAATATACCTGGATCAAATGATGAAAGAGAAAACACACTAAATCAACTTTTATCAGAAATGGATGGATTTGAATCAAATTCTGGAGTGATTATTATAGCCGCTACTAACAGAGTAGATGTTCTAGATAAAGCTTTACTAAGACCTGGAAGATTTGACAGACAAATATTTGTTGATTTACCAGACTTAAAAGAAAGAGAAGCTATTTTTAAAGTGCATATGAAACCTTTAAAAACAGATAAAAGTGTTGATATTAATTTTTTATCAAAACAAACACCTGGTTTCTCTGGAGCAGATATCGCAAATGTATGTAATGAATCTGCTTTAATAGCTGCTAGAAAAAATAAAAAAATTATACAAAAACAAGATTTTTTAGATGCTGTAGACAGAGTTATAGGTGGACTTGAGAAAAAAAATAAAATAATAAGCAAAAATGAAAAAAAGGTTATAGCTTTTCATGAAGCAGGACATGCAATAGTAAGTTGGATGTTAAAATATGCTTCTCCTTTAGTTAAAGTTACAATCGTTCCTAGAGGTAAATCTTTAGGAGCTGCTTGGTATCTACCAGAAGAAAGACAAATAACAAACACAGAGCAAATAGATGATGAATTATGTGCAACTTTAGGGGGTAGAGCTGCTGAAGAAATAATGTTTGGCAAAATATCAACAGGGGCATTAAATGATTTAGAAAAGGTAACAAAACAAGCTTACGCTATGGTAAGTGTATATGGTTTAAATAAGAAGATAGGCAACTTAAGCTTTTATGATTCTTCTGGGAGATCTGAATACAATTTTACTAAACCTTACAGTGAAAAAACTGCTCAAATTATAGATGAGGAAGTAAGTAAAATAATAGAAAAAGCATATCAAAAAGCCAAAAACATACTAACAAAACATAAAAAAGATTTAGTCACTCTATCTGAGTTACTTCTAAAAAAAGAAGTTTTATTTAAAGAAGATTTAGAAAAAATATTTGGCAAAAGAAAAGCAGATGAATCAAAAGAATAATTGGAAATTATTATTTAAAAGCCAGAATCCTGTTGACATTGAATTAAAAAAAAAAACACTAGAAAATAATGACATAAAGTGTCATATTTTAAATAAAATGGATTCTTCTTTTAACTCTATAAGTTTTGCTGGAGAAACAATAGAGTTATATGTTTTGAATAAAGATTTTGAAAAAGCTGTAAATTTTATTAAAAAATCAGTTGTTAAAAGACCAAAACTTAAGAAAAGGAAAACACTGAACACAAGTTTAGGTATAATTTTTTGCATGTTATCTTTTTTTATGTTTTTTGTAGATGGTGTTTCTTCTAATATGTTTTTTTCTTCTTTTATTCTAATATCAGGATTAATACTATTATTAAATTATTAAAAATATAGACTTGAATAAAAACAAATTATCTTATCAAAGGATAATATTTAGTATATCAATAGCAATATTATTCATTACAATTACCAACAACAGTCTTGTTTTATTTTTAATCATGTTATTTGCAATAAGTGCTTTTATAATAATTGAGTTTTTTAATCTAATGAATAAAATAAAAATAAAAAATAAAAAATTATTATTAATATCATTTACATCTTACGTTTTATTCTTTTTTTATACTATTTATGATATAAGCATAATCCAAAAAGAATACAAACCTGATTTAATACTTTTGTTGTTTATAACCATATGGCTAAATGACTCGGGAGGATATTTAATTGGAAAATTATTAGGGAGAAAAAAAATATTTAACAAAATTTCACCTAATAAAACATTAGAGGGATACATAGGATCATTAATTTTAATGATTATTGGATTAGAAGTAATCTCACATGATCAAAAAAATTTTATTTCAAATTTCAATATTGTTGTAATCTCAATAATATGGATGTTTGGAAATGCTGGTGATTTACTATTTTCATATATAAAAAGACTAGCTAATGTAAAAGATTCTGGAAAAGTAATGTGGCTTCATGGAGGCATGATAGATAGATTTGACAGCTCATTGTTATCAATACCTGTAATATTTTTATACTTATTTTTTAATAAATTATTATAATAAATATATTTGAAAAAACATATAACAAAAAATGGATTTTATAGATAAAGAAATACAAGAATACTGCAACTCTTTGACAACAAAAACAGAAGATATTCTTGAGGAAATAGAAAGAGAAACTTACCTGACAACTATACAGCCTAGAATGATATCTGGATTCTTCCAAGGAAGATTTCTGAGCTTAATAAGTCAAATGATAAAACCAAAAAACATACTAGAAATTGGGACTTTCACTGGATACGGCACACTGTGCCTATGTGAAGGCTTACGTAAAGAAGGTGAAATAGACACAATAGAAAAAAACGAAGAATTGCAAAGCTTTTTTAGTAAATACTTTAAAAAGTCAAAACACAAAAACAAAATCAAATCTCACTTAGGATGTGCTACAAAAATAATACCTGCCTTAAATAAAAAATTTGATTTAGTTTTTATAGATGCAGATAAGAAAAACTATGATAAATATTTTGAATTAATAGATGGTAAAATAAATATTGGAGGATATATAATATCTGACAACATGCTTTGGAGTGGTAAAGTTTTGAAAACAATTTCAGATAAAGACACAAAAGGAATAAAAAAATTATCAAACACAATAAACAAAAGCACAAATTACCAAAACATACTTTTACCTATAAGAGATGGTTTGATGATAGCAAAAAAAATTAAATGATTGATTTTTACGAAAATAAAAGTTTAAAAAATAAAAGCAAATCTGAACTAATACAGTCTTTACTTTTATTTAAAATGATTAAAAACAAAACTTTATTTAAAGTAATGTCATTTTTATTGATATTATTTATTAAAATAAGATTTCCTTTTTTAAAATATATTATAAAAAAAACTGTTTATAAACAGTTTTGTGGAGGAGAAAATATCTACCAAACAAAAAAAAGTATAAATAATTTGCAATCAAACAAAATAAACACATCACTAGATTTTGTTTCAGAAAATAAAAAAAACATAAAAGATTTTCAAAATTATTTAAAAGAGCTAAAATTAATGATACAGTTTGCAAAACAAAAAAAAATAGATTTTATAGTAATTAAAATAAGTGGGATCGCAAACAATAAATTTTTAGAAAAAATAAATAATAACGAGATATTAAACAAAAAAGAAACTATAAGGTTAAAACAAATTAAATCACAAGTAAAAGAAATATGTGTTTATGCTAAAAACAACGAGATAAAAACTTTATTTGACGCAGAAGAAAGCTGGATTCAAAATACAATAGATGAAATAGTAATGGAATTAATGAGAGAATGCAACATTAAAGGTTGTTGGGTTTATAACACAATACAAATGTATAGATGGGACCGATTAGCTTATCTTAAAAACATAATTAATGAATCAAAAGAAAAGAATTTTATGCTTGGCATTAAACTTGTAAGAGGAGCTTACTTAGAAAAAGAAAGAAACCGAGCTATAAAAAAACAGTATGAGTGCCCAATACACAAAACTAAATCAGAAACTGATAGAGATTTTGACACAGCTATTGAATTGATTATAAAAAATATAAAAAATATATATTTATTTTGCGGAACACACAACGAAAAAAGCACAAAGCTATTAGTAGATTTGATGCTTAAAAATAAAATACAAAATAATAGTAAAAAAATATTTTTTTCTCAACTATACGGAATGAGTGATAATATAAGCTATGCTTTAAAAGAAGATAATTTTAATGTTGCTAAATACCTTCCTTATGGACCTATTATAGAATCTATACCTTATTTAATTAGAAGGCTAAACGAAAATTCTTCTGTTTCAGAACATTCTAAAAAAGAATTACAACTTATATATAAAGAAATAAAATCAAGGAAATAAATTGTCAATCGCCTCTTTTCATGTTTATAGAAGGCATATAAAATTCAGAGGAATATCCACCTGTGCTATCTGAACACAATTTCACATTAATTAAATAATCAATATGATTCAATATATAAAAATTACATTTTCTNTTAGGATCTATATTACTNTTCTTAAAATCTACTTTAGATTTAGACAAAACTCTTTTNAAATCTTCAATATTAGTNTTATACAAGAATAATATTTTNTCCTNATCTAGTTCAGAGTTAATTATCTGGTAAGTGACTCTTTTATGAATACTAAAATAATTCAAATTATCTTTTATTTTCCCAGGAAACATAAAATCAACAAAAATTAAACCAAAAGCTACACCAAAAAAGTAAAGCAAAAATCTATTTAACATAAATTAATCTAATAAAGAATTTATATCATAACAATCAATATCATACCAATCACTTACGTTTTTGTTTGACAACATTCCATTATAAATATAAACACCCTTTTTAAGACCTTTAAATTCTTTAAGACAAGATTCAAAATTATTAAACTTTAAAATATTGAGAACCACTGGTAAAAGTATGTTACTCAAAGCATTCGATGCCGTTCTTGCTACTCTTGAGGTTATATTAGGGACACAATAATGAATTACTTCATTATTTATAAAAACAGGATTAGAGTGGGTTGTTAATCTTGAAGTCTCAAAACATCCTCCTTGATCTATACTTACATCAATTATAACTGATCTTTCTTTCATTTGTTTAATCATATCTTCAAATACAACACAAGGAGTTCTTCCAAAATCACCTCTCAACGCTCCTATCACAACATCTGCTCTTCTTAAACATTTAGATAAAAGTTTAGGCTGTAAAGTAGAAGTATATATGTTGCTATTTAAATTGTTTTTTAATCTTCTTAATTTATATAAATGATTATCAAAAACTTTAACTGAAGCCCCTAACCCTATTGCCGCTCTAGAAGCAAACTCTCCAACTGTACCAGCACCTAAAACAACAATCTCTGCAGAAGGAACTCCTGAAATTCCACCTAACATTAAACCTTTGCCTTCATTAACATTACTTAAGTATTCTGATGCTATAAGAATTGATGTATTACCAGCTATTTCACTCATAGCTCTAACAATTGATATCTCCCCTACTTCATCTTCCATGTATTCAAAAGCGATAGCTGTTATTTTTTTATCTAAAAGTTTTTGTAAATAATTTTTATTAATAGCTTTTATTTGAAGAGCTGAAATTAAAATTTGATTTTCTTTCATTAATTTAACTTCCTCAATAGTTGGAGGTTCTACCTTTAGAATTAAATTTGATTTTTTATAAACATCACTAGAAGATACTATGACAGCACCATTCTCAGAATAATCACTATCTGAAAAATTCGCTCCTAATCCTGCTCCTTCTTCAATAAATACCGTTATGTTATCACTTGTTAGAACTCCTACAGACTCCGGACTTAAACATATCCTGTCCTCTTGAAAAGAAGTTTCTTTTGGTATACCTATAATAATTTTATTTTTATTTAATTTCAATACAACTTCTTCTTCTTTTGTTAATTTTTCTTTTTTCATTTTATTATTTTTATTTTCCTATAATCACCATGTAACTTTAAATAAATTTTTACAAAACCTGAAGGTAAAAAGTCACCTATTTTTTCAGGCCATTCAATAAAACAAAAATAATCAGAATAAAAATAATCTAAGCAACCTATATTATATAATTCTTCTTTTTTTTCCATTCTGTAAAAATCAAAATGATAAACCTTTTTATTGTCTTTTGTTAAATATTCATTTATAAATGTAAAAGTAGGACTAACAACTTTGTCTATAACTTTAATTTTATTACACAAACATGTAATTAATGTTGTTTTACCTGCACCTAAATCTCCGTAAAAAGCAAATTTTTTAGAATCACTGTATTTTAAAATATTTAAAGCAACATTATCAATATCTTTTAAAAAATAATCTTGCCACATATTTATTTCGGTTCTAAAACAGCATAAGGTACTATCATCTCTTGTAGTGAAATACCACCATGCTGAAAAGTATTCTTGTATAAATTTACATAATAATTATAATTATTAGGATAAACAAAAAAATTATGACCATGAGTAAAAATATATTTAGAAGATAAATTATATTTAGGTAAACTAATTAACTCAGGATTATTTACAAAAAAAACATCTTTATCTTTTGTATTTATATTTTTACCGTACTTGAACCTTAAATTATTATTAGTCTGCTTGTCCGCAAGCACTTTAATTGGATTATTAACATTAATTGTGCCATGATCTGTAGTTAAAAATATTTTTATTTTTTTACTTGCTATATATTTAACAATATCTGACAAATAAGAATTCTTATACCAAGATTCTGTCAAAGAACGATAAGCAGAATCTGTTACGGTTAACTCTTTAATAAAAGAAATTTCTGATTTAGCATGAGATAATATGTCTATAAAATTAAAAACTAAAAAATTAAGTTTTTTGTTTGTTAAATTAGGCAACATATCTAAAATCTTTTTTCCAAAATTATAATTTGTTATTTTATAGTAATTAAAATCCTTATCTGGCGATAATTGATTTTTTAATAAATCTGATTCAAATTTATTTTTACTCTTAGTGTCATCTGGAGACCAGAATTGAGGAAATTTTTGTGATATTTCTAAAGGAGTTAAACCTGCAAAAAAAGAATTACGAGAAAATTCCGTGGAAGTTGGCAATATGCTAAAGTATAAATCTTCTTTTATGTTAAAATCCTCTGCAATATATTTTTCAATTAATTTCCACTGATCATATCTTAAATTATCAACAACTATAACAAATAAATCTTCTGAATCTTTTATTAAAGGAGAAATTAACCTTTTGAAAATATTATGAGACATAACTGGAGAATCTTGTCCTTTGAACCAACCTTCATAATTTAATTTTATATACTTAAAGAATAAATCATTCGCCTTATCATACTGATCATATAAAGTATTTATTAACTCTAAATTATTTGTTTCTATTAATTCTAACTCCCAAAAAACTATTTTCTTATATAATTCTACCCAACCATTGAAATCTAGATTTTGATTTATTAAAGAATATATATCACGAAAACCCTGATTGTACATAGAAACAGTTTTTGAACTTATTAAATCTGTTATGTTTAAATTTTTCTTAATAGAAAGAAGAATTTGATTTGGATTTACAGGTTTAATTAAATAATCAGATATTTTAGAACCTATTGCGTCCTCCATTATACTTTCTTCTTCATTTTTAGTNATCATTATAACAGGTAAATTGTTGTTAATTTCTTTTATTTTAACAAGAGTCTCTAAACCNGTTAANCCNGTCATATTCTCATCAAGAAAAACTAAATCATAACTTGAAGAAGTTATCATNTCTATNGCAGACAAACCATTTGTAGAAGTTGAAATAGAATAACCTTTACTCTCAAGAAAAAAAATATGAGATTTCAAAAGATCTATTTCATCATCTATCCAAAGTATTTTTATTTTTTTATTTAAATCCATTTTAAATATATTTATTATAATTATATATAATAAAAAATAAATTTACCCTTTTGAAANCAAAAAATATAAAAAATAATAAAATTATTAATGACCCTATATATGGTTTTGTAGATATACCTGATAACGAAATACTAGAAATTATAAATCACAAATATTTTCAAAGATTAAGAAGAATATCTCAATTAGGTTTAGCATATCTTGTTTTTCCAGGAGCATACCATACAAGGTTTAATCATGCCATAGGGTGTATGCATTTAATGAAAAAAAGCATAGATCTTTTAAAAAGCAAAAACATAAAAATAACGTATAATGAAGAAATAGCTAGCATGCTAGCTATACTATTACATGATATTGGACATGGTCCTTTTTCTCATGCTCTTGAATATTCAATACTACAGCAAATAACACATGAAGAACTCTCTTTAATGTACATGAAAGAACTTAACAATCAATTTGCGAACAAATTAGATTTAGCAATAAAAATTTTTGAAAACAAATACAAAAAAAAATTTTTACATCAATTAATATCAGGGGTAATTGATTTAGACAGAATGGATTATTTGAAAAGAGACAGTTTTTATACTGGCGTGATAGAAGGTAATATTAATGTAGATAGGATAATAAAAATGTTAAATATCCATAACAACAATCTAGTTGTTGAAGAAAAAGGAATTTATTCAATTGATAAGTTTTTGAAATCCAGAGAAATAATGTACTGGCAAGTATATTATCACAAAAATGTACTTGTTGCNGAAAAAATGCTAATAAGCATATTGAAAAGAATCAAAAACACAAAATCTAAAAATAATCTACCTCAATATATAAGTTTTTTTATTGATAATAAATACAATAAAAAAGAAAACAAAAAGATAATAGAGAATTTTTCCAAAATAGATGATTCAGATATAATATATCACATTAAACAGATGATTGAAAGTNAAGATAATATTTTATCTTTTTTATGCAACTCTTTGATNAAAAGAGAATTATTTAAAATAAACACACAAAACAAACCATTTAAAGATAAAGAAATAACAAAAATAAAAAACACAATATGTAAAAAGTTTAAAATATCTGAAAAAGAATCAAGTTACTTGTTATTTAAAGGTACCATTAAAAACAAAAGTGTAAATAAAAAAATACAAATAATAAATAAGTCAAATAAAATAGAGAATGTAAATACTTATGAAAGAAAAAAAATATTTAGCAATATAGAGAAATCTACCCGAAACACTTATTATGTTTGTTACCCAAAAGAAATAGAAGTAATTTTGTAAATTTCAAATATGAATTTAACTACAGAAGGATTAAAGATAATTTTAAAAGGAGTTTTAATAAAAAACAAAACACTTGAAATAAAGTCTATATCAGATATTTATAATATAAAAGAGCACTCTCTTTACTTTATCTTAAACAAGAAACATAAAAACAAAATTCAAAAAATAAAAAATTCAACTATAATTATTGATGATAAAAGTTTATCTGAATTAAACGAAAAAAATAACTATATAGTTGTTGAAAACATCTATTACTCTTTGATAACTGTACTTGAACATACATCNAAAAGAGAAAACAAAACAGGTATAGCGGAATCNTGTAAAATTCAAGAATCTNCATCAATTCACAAAAACGTATACATAGGAGAGAACACNTTCATTGGGNATAAAAGTAAAATAGANTCAAAAGTTCAAATAAAAGAAAATTGTATAATAGGTGAAAATGTCCAAATTGGCAAAAATTGCAAAATATACCCNGGAGTCGTAATATATGATAATACTCAAATTGGTGAAAATTGCATAATACACTCAGGAGCTATTATAGGTAGTGATGGTTTTGGATTTTTACCAAATAAAAATAAANACAAAAAAATACCTCAAAACGGCAATGTAGTTATACAAAACAATGTTGAGATAGGAGCAAACACAACTATAGACAGAGGCACAATAGGTTCAACAAAAATAAGTGAAGGTGTAAAATTAGACAATTTAATACATATTGCTCATAACGTGATTATAGGCCAAAACACTGTTATAGCAGCGCAAACAGGTGTCGCTGGATCTACTAAGATTGGTGAAAACTGCATGATAGGAGGTCAAGTTGGAATAGTTGGACACATAGAAATAGCAGATAATGTAAAAATAGCAGCACAATCTGGGATATCTAAAAGTATATTAAAAAAAGGTTTAATAGTTCAAGGATCTCCTGCTTTTGAGATCAAAAAATATAACAAAGCTTACGTTAATTTTAAAAACAACTCAAATTAAAAAAATTGAAGCATCAAAGAACAATTAAAAAAGAAATATCATTTTCAGGAATAGGTATACATAATGGTTATGAAAACATTGTAAAATTATTTCCTAAAGGTGATGATTACGGTATAAAGTTTCAAAAAGAAGAATCAAAAGAATTATTAGAGCTACACACAAAATATGTAAATAACACTAACAGATCTACAAGTATTAAAAAAAATAATTTTGAAATTTCCACAGTAGAACATATTTTGTCATCAATTTACGCACTTGGAATAGATAATGTATTAATACAAATTTTTGGTGATGAAATACCAATATACGATGGTAGTTCAAAAATATTTACAGAAAAGATATTGAAAAATGGAATAAAAAAATTAAAATCACTAAAAAATAAACTAAAAATAAAAAGAATAGAAGTAGTTAAATTTGAAAAATCAACATATTATATTATGCCTGATTCTGAGTTAAAAATAGAAGTTATTTTAAATTACAATAATATAATAAGTGAAACTTCTTATCTAAGAGAAATATCAAAATATAAAGATGAAATTTCTTCAGCTAGAACATTTTGTATGTTAAGTGACATAATAAAAATGGACAAAGCAAATCTTATTAAAGGGGGCAATATAGATAACGCTATTGTATTCAATGACATAAAATTATCAGAAAAAGATTTAAATTATCTCAAGAAAAGGTTTTCAATAAACCCAAAAATTGATAATTTTAAAATAGTAAATAATAAAAAGCTGAGGTTTAAAAACGAACCAGCAAGACACAAATTACTTGACTTAATAGGTGATTTGTCTTTTTTAAACAAGACATTAAAAGGCAGAATTATTGCTGTAAAACCTAGTCACAAAACAAACATAAAATTAGTAAACCATTTATTAGAAAAACATGAAAATTCCTGAAACATACATATATGATAAAGAACAAATAAAAAGTATACTACCACACAGAGAACCTTTTCTTTTCGTTGATTACATAACAGATTTAAAGGAAAAGTCCATAACTGGATTAAAATTAGTGAAACATGATGACTTCTATTTTAAAGGTCATTTCCCATCAGAACCAATAATGCCAGGAGTTTTACAGATTGAAACAATGGCTCAAGTTGGTGGAGTACTATGTCTAAATTCTGTACCTGATCCTGAAAATTATTTAACTTATTTTGCCAAAATAGATAAAGTGAAATTTAAAGATAAAGTTATACCTGGAGATACTATAACTTTTAATTTAAAACTTCTACATCCTATAAGAAGAGGTATTTGTCATATGTTTGGTACAGGTTCAGTAAATAATAAAGAAGTTATAGAAGCAGAATTAATGGCAAAAATAGAAAAAGTTAAATGATAAAATCGAATGTACATACAGAAGCTGAAATAGCAGAAAACGTTAAAATAAGTAGTTTTTGTACAATAGAAAAAGATGTGAAAATAGGAGAAGGTACTTGGATAGGACCTAACGTTAGTATTTGTAACGGAGCTAGAATAGGTAAAAATTGTAAAATATATCAAGGAGCAATAATATCTTCTGATCCTCAAGATTTAAAATATGATGGAGAAAAAACCAAAACAATTATAAAAGATAATACAACAATAAGGGAATATGTAACAATAAACAAAGGCACTAAATCTAATATAGAAACTATAATAGGAAGTAATGTTCTTGTAATGGCTTATTCTCATATAGCACATGATTGTATAATACATGACAATGTTATACTTGTGAATAATTCTTCTTTAAGTGGTCATGTAGAAATATGTGAACATGCAATTATTGGAGGGATAACAGCAATACAGCAGTTTGTGAAAATAGGACCATACGCCTATGTATCTGGAGGATCTTTAGTTAGAAAAGACATACCTCCTTTCATAAAAGCAGCCGGATCACCTCTTTCTTATTATGGGGTTAACTCGATTGGTTTGTCAAGAAAAAAATTTGATAATAATAAAATAAATGAAATTAATAATATATACAGAGTAATGTTTCAATCAAATTTAAATGTAACACAAGCTATCAAAAAAATAAATAAAGAATTTAAAGAGTCAAAAGAAAAAGAAGTTATAATAAATTTTATCTCAAACTCTAAAAATGGAATATTAAAAAGGTAATTATGGCAACAACATCTGATTTTAGAAACGGCCTTTGTATAAAATACAACAATGACTTATGGCAAATTGTAGAATTTCAACATGTTAAACCTGGCAAAGGTCCTGCTTTTGTAAGAACCAAACTTAAAAATCTAACTAACGGAAGAAGAGTTGATAATACATTTACAGCAGGAGTTAAAATTGATATTGTTAGAATTGAGAATAGAAAATATCAATTTCTTTATTCTGACGGAGAAACTTATCATTTCATGAATACAGAAAACTATGAACAAATATTTTTAAATAAAAACTTAATAAATGCTTCTCAATTTCTAAAAGAAGGAGAAATGGTTGACATCCTATTTCATGCTGATGAAGAAAAACCTTTAAGTTGCGATTTGCCAGCTTATGTTACATTAGAGGTAACTTACACTGAACCTGGAATAAAAGGTGATACAGCTACAAACACTTTAAAACCAGCCAAAGTTGAAACAGATGCTAGCGTCAATGTTCCTTTATTTATTAATATAGGAGATGTAATTAAAATAGACACCAGGAAAGGATCTTATTCAGAAAGAGTAAAATTATAAATGCTCAAAACTTACCATATTAAAAACAAAATAGAAGTTGGATGTGATGAAGCTGGAAGAGGTTCTCTTGCAGGGCCTGTGGTTGCATGTGCTGTAATATTACCTTGTGACTTTAATCATGAACTACTAAATGACTCTAAAAAATTAAGTAAAAAGCAACGTGAATATATTGAACCGATAATAATAAAAAAATCAATTGAGTGGAGAGTAGGAATTGTGTCAAATAAAGAAATTGACAAAATAAATATATTAAACGCTTCTTTTCTGGCAATGCACAAAGCAATAGAAAAAATAACATCACCAATTGATTTATTATTAATAGATGGAAACAGATTTAAAAAGTTTAAAAATGAAAAACACATATGCATAATAAAAGGAGATTCAAAATATACATCTATTGCTGCTGCTTCAATATTAGCTAAAAATCACAGAGACAGGATAATGAACAAACTAAACTCAGAATTCCCAAAGTACAAATGGAACAAGAATAAAGGATACCCTACAAAAGAACACAAAGAAGTTATTAACAAAGATGGTGTGTGCAAATATCACAGAAAAAGTTTTAATTTATTTGAAAGGCAATATAAATTAGAACTATGAAAAAAACATACTATTTTTTAACTGTTTTTGTGTTAATACTAATATTTATATTTATAATAAAAAAAGACACCCCTTTAGAAAATAATATAATAAAGTATAATCCAAAAAACCCTACATTAATTTTTGAAGGCAATAACTTAAATGAATTCTTAAAAGAAATAAAAAACAATTCAAATGTTTTTAAGGAAATAACAAAAAACAAAAAACTACATAATATTACAAATCATCTTTTTTTAATTGACTCTATAATACAATCTAAAAATAAATTTTCAGTATCATTATATAATAAAGCTAAAAAAGCCAATATATTCATGGCATTTAATATTGAAGAAACTCACAAAATAAAAAACAGTATAAAAAATAAATATAAAAACATTCAATTTGAAAATTTCGAAGACTACTATATAAATAATTTAAATAACGAAATATTCTTTACAATAATTAATAAAACTTTAATTATAAGTTCTTCTAAAATACTGATAGAAACAAGTATAAATCAGTACAAAAAAAATATTAGCATACTAGATGAAACAGAATTAAAAAAAATATACAAAAACACTAATCAAACAAATGAAAACATACTGATTTTAAATCATGATGAAATAAGTGATTTCAAAAAAGAAGTTTTAAATGTTACAAAAAAAACAACTAATGAAATAGCAAAATGGTCTGTTCTAGATTTTAAAACGACAAAAAACAATATAAATTTTTATGGACTTTCATCAACAAATACGAAAAATAAAAATTATGTGAATATCATAAAAAACCAATCAGCTCAAAATATATTAATTGATGAGTTTTTTCCAAGCGAAACAATAAACTATAAAGCTATATGCTTTAATAATTTTGAGTCTTTACTAATTAACTACAAAAAATTTCTAAAAAATAATGACGTAATGTTCAGTTACAATAAAATAATAAAAGAAGAAGACGAAGTGTTTTTTAATAACAATATAGGGAATCAAATAGCAAAAATAATTCTCAATAATAATCATAATAATAAAGAAAATATATTCTATATAGCTAAAAATAAAAATAACACAAGTGACCTGAACCAAAAAGAAAAACAAAAAAGCTACACCATAGAGGAAATTAAAAATAAAAATATAGTTCAAATGATACTAGAAAATAGTATAAATAAAAATAATTTTAAATACTACACAAACATAAATAGTTATATTGTTTTTGGGGTAAATAAATCTGCTATACAAGATTTTATAAATGTATACACAAACAACGAAAAACTTATAAATAAAAAAGAATATTTCAAATACAAAACAAGTTCAATAGGTAAATCAAATATATTTTTTTACACAAATCCTATGAAAATAAAAGAATATTTAAATCACAATATAAGAGAAGATTTTTTTTATCAATCTTCAGAATTAAACAAATTAACTGGTTTTAATTACTCTTACAATTATGACAATGACATAATATATAACACTATGTCAATTCAATATCAACCTGATTATAATGAAACTAACACAATGACATGGCAAACTAAACATGATACTACAATATGGAAAATGTTTTCATTTCACAACCCAGAACAAAAATCAAATTACGTATTAATACAAGATGTGAATAATTATATCTCTTTGTATCAAGATGATGGAACTATATTCGGAAAATGGCCTAGAAGAATTGAATCAAAAATACTAGGCAATATAAGTGTAATAAAATACTATCAAAATACAAACAGACAAATATTATTTAACACAAAAGATTCATTATATATTATAGATGTACACGGAAACTATATAGAAAATTATCCGAAAAAACTAAACTCAAACACAAAATACGGTCATACTCTAATAAACTATAAAGATAATAATTGGAATATGTATCGTGACCAGTTTTATAGAATACTAATAGAAGAAAACAATAAAATAAATAATTATTCAAAAGAAGGAAAAATTGTTACAGGATGGAGATTTAAGGAAAAAATAAAAAATAGTTTAAATTCCAAAATAAAATACAAACCAATAAAAAATAAAAATAAAATATTAGATCACATATATATAATAGAC
>PALO01000031.1 GCA_002706465.1 Flavobacteriales bacterium | reverse complement strand
AAGAAGTACTGTTAATAGTTAAATTTAATGTAGCTGTACTATCACAACCCGCAGCATTTTGAGTTACATAATCATAAGAACCACTAGCAGTNTAAGTAGTNCCATTCCAATCATAAGTATCACAAGCCGTAGCTGTATTAACAGAAGAGTTAGGTATACAGGTACTTACATTAATCTNATAACCTGTGTAATCTAAATAACCACCTGTAGCTCCAGAAACACTCATTACGCCCATAGTTCCCAAAGTTATAAAACCGTCAATTTGAAATATTAAATCGTATACACCTCCTACTGTTGGNGCACCAAATAGTTCTATACAACCTACATCATCACCCAACCAAGAACAGTTAGAGTTATCACAAGACCAGGTAATTCCACTTGGCAAACCGATAACATTTACAAGTTGCAAACTATCAACAGGCCACCCTGTCAAATCAAGAGTCAAACCACCAACATCTACAGGTTGATCAACAACCTCATCTACAGTTATAGGTGTTTTCAACTGTAATACTGTATTATAATTTAAAGTTATAATTGCATTCGGTAAATTTTGAATAGTATCAGGCCACAAACCCCAAGTAGAATTAGAAATAGAAGTATCTGGTGTNCATTGTGATTTTAAAGAAAAATTAAATATCAAAAAAAAAGAAAAAAATAAGACTCTTAACATGCAAATTTTTGTTGTTTAAACAAAACTAATAAATTATTACCTCTTTTTTATTAAAACAACACTATAACATGAAACTCCTTCCCCTCTACCTACAAAACCAAGCTTCTCAGTTGTAGTTGCTTTTAAAGATAATTGACTATTTTCTATTTCAAGAATTTTAGACAAACAAGATTTCATCTTTAATATATATTGATTTATTTTTGGAGATTGTAAACAAATCGTAACATCTATATTATTAATATTGTATCCTTTTAAAAACATTAATTTTTTTACTTTTCCTAATAATATTTTACTATCTATATCCTTGTATTTAGAGTCATTGTCAGGGAAATTGGAGCCAATATCCCCCATATTCAGAGCTCCCAAGATAGAGTCACAAATTGCATGAATTACAACATCTGCATCAGAATGCCCCAAAAGACCTTTNTCAAAATCTATTTTTATTCCTCCTAAAACAAAATCTCTATTATCAACAAGTTGATGTACATCATACCCAAAACCTATTTTAAAATCCATAAACTTATTCTTGAAGTAAGAATAAACAAGGTTCAATATACTCCACCAGTTCTTCCATTGTCATTCCTAATAACATTTTGCCTGCTAATTCTGGGTCAGAATGTTGTTCCATCAATCTCCCCAATGAGCAAATACAATAATTCTCTCTGTCATCTTGCGTGAACTCATCACCTGCTCCATCTATACAGTTTTCAAGGAATTCCGATTTAACTTCAGTTGTCCACTTTGAATACTTAGAATCCTTCCAGCTCTGACCAAAAGATATAAATGGAAGTAAAAAGAAATAAAATATTATTATTTTTTTCATAAAATATAAAAATTAAATTAATTATAAATATAAGAATTACAAATTACTTGTTAGCCTCAAAAGCTCCGAAATCAAAAGTCAATGAAAACCTCAAAGTGTTAGCCAAAGGATTTATAGCTCCTGCCTCATCTCTTCTTCTTACAGGTATTAAATAAGAAAAATCTAAACCAAAAACACTATATTTCAAGCCTGCTCCCAAAGTAAAATATGTTCTATCTCCTTTAGATGGTGCTTCATGAAAATACCCCAATCTAAAAGCAAATTGGTCAGTATATAAAAATTCTGTACCTATAGAATAATTAAACTCTGCTAATTCTTCCTTAAAACCNTGAGGNGCATCATAAAAAGATTGAAAAATACCTGAAACGACAGAAACATTTGGATCCATTCCAGCAACTATAACACCCACTATAGAATCATGATACTGAGGAGGAGTAGGTACTAATAGCTTATTAATATCAAATGAAAAAGATATTTGATTGTAATTGTCTATTTCCGTCTTTAAAGAAGACCCTATCCTTAAATTAATTGGTATAAAATCTTTCACAGAGGTTTCAGTATAAGATATTTTACTACCTATATTTGAAATATTTGAACCAAAAGACAAATAAGACTTTTTGTTTAAAAAAGAAAAACTTTTCATTTTATAATAAAAAGAAAAGTCAGCAGCAACTGACTGTCCTGCTTTTGTAGATTGTTCTCCAGCAGACTGACCTCCAGTTAAATTAGAGTATATATACCTAAGAGAAATACTAGTAGAAAATTTATCTGACAACTTTCTTGAATAAGCTGATGAAATAGAGAACTCATTTGGATTAAACTGACCAACAACATCTCCGTTATTATTTGTAAAAGTAATATCACCTAAAGAAAAATGTCTAATAGAAAATCCTATCGCTTCATTTTCGCTTCTTTTAAAATAACCACTTAAATACGATAAATTAATATCTGGTATTAAGGCTCTTAACCAAGGAGTATATGAAACACAAATCCCAAAATCATCTTCACTAAAAGAATATTTAGAAGGATTCCAATGCATAGAAGAAGCATCAGGGTCAGTGGCTACACCCAAGTCACCCATTCCCCCTGCACGTGCATCTGGACCAATAATTAAAAAAGGAACCGCTGTTGTGATAGTGTTAAGTTGTAAAACAGAAAGTGATTCTGATTGTGATTTTCCAAAATGGAAAAACATTAAAAAAGACAGAATTAAAACATATTTTTTAATCATAATAAGTTGGCAAATATAATTTATTTTGAAGTATAACGACATTTTCAATTAATTATTACAATTTTACCAGAAACAAAATCTATCTTACTTTTGTCATCTTTTATGTAATTGATTTTTGCTCTATATATGTATATACCTGCTGACAAATTATTATTATACTCACTTCTACAATTCCAATAAACAGGACCTATTTTATATGAGTTTACATTTGTGTTATAAAATAAAGTTTTCACAAGGTTTCCAGAATAATCAAATATACTTATCTCTAATTCGACCTCATCGGTATTCTGATTGTTGTCAAAATAAAAATACAAACTACTCTTAGCAGGATTGGGATAAACATGAGTTTCTGTAAGAATATTTTCTGAATTTACTACATTAAATAAAATTTCTTTTTCAGAAGAGACATTAAATACATCCCAAACCTTAAAAGTNAACTTATGTTGTCCAGGTGACAAATCATAAAACTGATAATTAACTTTGCCTGACTTATAATCATCTATATTAGCAATATAATAGTCGTTTAATATGATTGGATTTAAATTGTCATCATCAAGAACAACTACTATATCATGACCTATACCATTACCTGTTGTATTAATGCCATGACTGTCAAAGAGATGAGCAATAAACAAAGGAGATTCATTTGTGATTCCTCCTGAAATGAAATTTGTGTCATTCATAAACAAGTCTATTGAGGGAGCTATGTTATCTAATTGATNAACAATAGAGTCATGAGTTCCTCCTATTACTATATTATCATTAAATCCAGCAGCNTCNATAAAACCATTANTATTATTACCTTTAGCATAAAAGCTAAATTTACCTGAGTCAAAACTATAATTAATATCTCTAGGGACTATAAATCTAAAATTAAAATAACCATTAACAACNGAAGCTACACCTTTAAAAATAACATTATCTTGAATTTCATANGAAAAAATATTTGATGCATCTTGACCTAAAGTTNACAAGGTCCTTTTTTTGTCAAAACAAGTAACAAACAATTCGCCATTAAAATCAGAAATAATATTTTTTTGATTATTTTTTATATGACCAGAAAAAATATACTCTCCATAAGCTTTTATAGTATCAGGATAACTGTCTAAAACAACATTGTTTTTAGGTAAATTAAATGATAAAGCTGGGTCTCCNAACAACGTAAAATTCCTATGATTAGGGTTTAATTTATTCAAAACATTATTCTTTGTTATCCTAATTAAATCACCAACAGTAGCATCTATATTTGAATAATCAAAAAGATTTTCAATAAANGAATAATTAAGATCATAATTTGGAGCAGAATAGACAACTCTTGTTGTTGAAAATAAAGCGATTGAACCCGACTCTTGTTTTAGAAAAACATGTTCTCCNGCTGATAAACGATCAGGGTCATCAAATCTACTAAACTCACAAGTAGCTGTTACAAAAAANGGAAATTTATCTTTATTATTCCATGAATTTATATCATCAATGCCTAAAATTCTTTCATGAGCCCATCCTAGTTCCCCGCCATGACCTGTATAATTAATTAACAAGGCTCCTTTCTCCACTTTGCGATTTATTGCATTATTAACATCTGGACATCTTTGACCTCCTGATGTNACTTCTTGTGTGTATGAATCTAAAAAGATCTTATCAACATTCATTCTAAGGTGATTGTCGAAAACAAAATCTGCTATTGATTCCGCTTGCATTGAGTGATTGGTGTCCCAAGATTCATCCTTGTCATCACCAACAAAGCAAATATCGTTTTTCCATGAACCTGCACTTTGATAATCATAAAATTTGATTATCTTATCAACTGCATNAGTTGCATCTTGTAATGAAGTAACTGGCATGCGCCCTACGCCTATATCAATAAAATTCAAATTACCTGAGCTTTGCAAATTTTCATTATCATCTAAAAGACCAAAGAAATCATCAGAAACATATGAACTAATAGGATCTATTGAGTTAGAGGATTGATAAGTCAAGATNTAATTATCATTACCGCTATATCTNTTTTTAGGGTCATAAGACCCATCACCAAAAATCAACAAGTATTTCAATAAATTAGAAGAAGAATTATGATATATATTCTTTACAAAATTCCTAATCGCACTAACGTCATTAGACCCAGAAGAAAANTCATTGAATATTTGTCTATCTGATACTACTTCAACAATTAAATTATCTTGTTTTGTGTGAAAATCCGCTAACCTTTGTGCTTCTGAAATAAGGTTTTCTGAAGATATTATCACAAAGTCAATATCTTTAAAAGATGATAAATTTTGGTTGTCAACAATTCCATGATAAATAGGAGAGTGACATTGAGATAAATCAAAACATACAAATTCTTTTAAAAAATTTGTTTGAACAGAAAAATCTAAAACACCATTGGATTGATTGTTATATACTTGGTTTTTTGGNATAATGGGGTTTGTAATATCCCAAATAAAAATCTGACTATTATAGCTGTTAATATTAAATTGAGTAATATTATTTAAGNTAATAGAATCTACCGTATGTGAATCTCTGAATAAAAGCTGTCTATTATCGTGGTTTAATTTTGCTCTATAATTTAAGACTATATAATCCAGCCAACCATCATTATTACCACCTAGATTATTTAACGAAATATTAAAAGTTACATTTTCTTGACTAGACAAAAATTTATTTTCAATACTATAAAGATTAACATAAGGATCTAAATAATCACTACCTACTGAAGACACTGGGGTATTCTGCTGATTTGAACCATTTANGTTAACAGAAAAAAAACAACTATTAGGTGTCACTGCTCTAGCGGCTAATTTAANTTTATAGCTAATAGAATCTGAAATATTTAAATTATGCAAATCAAAATCAAAATTATTTTGCTGATTAANACCAAAGGATTCTCCGTACCATTTTTCTCCTGATTTAATAAAATTAACTAAGTCGTTTTCTAAAAATAAAAAATTATCAAAAGTATTTGTTGTGTGATCTGGNTTATTCAAACTGTAATTATCTGCAATTCTATCTCCAGGACCCAAGTCATAATTCAAGAAATAATATGAATAATCATCGTAAAGATTTTTTTTATGCATAAAAAAGTTGTCACCATATATCCAATCTGTTGGAGATTGACCAAAAAACAAAATATAATCCGTTTGATTAAAAACTCCGTCAGATTCACCGTAAACAAAAATTGATTTTTGTTGAGGAGACATAAACACTTCTTCTTGGTTTAACTTTGGCAGCATAGTCCCTCCATTACCATATATTCGAATATTTCTTGGATCCAAATTATTAACATCTATACCAAAATCTAACAAATCTTGATAATCAATTATATAAACACCATCCTTAGATGTAGAAATTTTATACCAAGAACCTGTATGAAATATAGAATTAACGTCTTTTTTAGCATTTTCAATTTTTTTATCTCTATAATCAATATTAAATGAAAACAACTTCTGTAATTTTCCTGTTTTTTTATTCNTTCTAATAGGTATAATATCAAAAACAACACNAGTTTTGTTTCTGTTAATACCTGTTTCTTTTTTTATTAANAACTCACTATCTTGTATATCTTTTTTGAAATATGATTTTTCTTCATCAGACAAATCCACATATAAAGTATCTACTATAGAAATTTCTTCCGCAAGAACATCTAAAAATAATATTTTATTAATTGATTGTTTTTTGTCAAAATCATATAATTTACCATCAATTTTTAAAACACCTTCATTTGTGGTCCAGTCTAAAAAGATGTTTTTGTTAGGTTTTTTACTAGAATAACAATCTAAAAAAAACAACAAAAAACTGATTAAAAAATATAAAATTTTGTATTTTGAAATGTTTATAAACATAATTTTATTTAATTGATATCTAAACGTATAATATTACAAATTTATTTTATTCGTAATAGATATGCTTAAAATTATTATTTTTGTGGTTTAATTATAATATATATGAATATAATCAAAGTATTTGTTTTTTCTATTTTTTCTGTTTTTATATCTTTAGAAACTTATGGACAAGACCCTGCTTTTAGTCAGTATTTTGGTAATCCATTATATCTAAATCCTGCTTTCGCCGGCACAGCTGTTTGTCCAAGAGTAAACTTGAACTACAGAAACCAGTGGCCTGGAATTGGACAATCTTATGTTACTTATACGGCAAATTATGATGCTTATGTTGACAAAATAGGTGGAGGTTTAGGCCTTTTTGTTATGAACGACAGAGCAGGAGCAGGTGATTTAAATATTTTACAAGTAAGCGGAATATACTCTTACAGGATACCTGTATCAAAAAGGTTCTCTATGAATGCTGGACTTGAAGCATCTTACAGACAATTAAGCTTAGATTGGTCTCAACTAACTTTTGGAGACATGATAGACCCAAGATATGGTTTTATATATCCTACACAAGAAGATATAGTTAATTACGCTTCGACAAAAGGTTATGTGGATTTTTCTACAGGTCTTATAGGGTATGGTAGGACAAAAAAAACTAACTATTATTTTGGTTTTGCAGCTCATCATATAACAAAACCCGATCAAGGTTTTATAAGTGATGACAGTTATCTGCCAACAAAGTTTACTTTCAATATTGGAGCTGTTGTCCCAGTTAACCAATTTGGAGTATACAGAACTAACAGTTCTATGAGGTCTCAAAATGGAGTATGGATTTCTCCAAACTTTCTTTTACAAAAACAACAAGATTTTCTGCAACTAAACTATGGAGTATACGCAATAAAAGGACCTTTAGTTGGAGGATTATGGTTACGTCAAAGTAAAGAAAACTTTGACGCCTTTATAGTGTTAGTGGGTTTTGAAGGAGATAATTGGAAGATAGGTTATAGCTATGACATAACTATTTCTGAATTAAATAATAGTAATACACAAGGTGCACATGAACTTTCATTTGCTCTTAGACTTCCTTGTAGGTCTAAAACAAGAGGATATGAAACAATAAATTGTCCATCTTTTTAGTTAAATTTGTATAATTAAATATTAAAAATTATGAAAATAAAATATTTGAAAAATCTTTTTATAGCTTTTGTACTTGTATTTATGTCTTGTAATAAATATGAAAAATCTTCTACAACAGGCTGGAATTATAACGACCCAAAACAAGGCGGTTTTGAAGTTTCTGACAACTATAAAGAACAACCAGCTCCTCCTGGTATGGTTTTTATAGAAGGAGGTACTTTTACAATGGGGAGGACAGAACAAGATGTAATGCATGAATGGAATAATATGCCTAAAACAGTTACTATTTCTTCTTTCTATATGGACGCTACTGAAGTTAGGAATATAGATTATTTAGAATATCTACATTGGCTAAAAAGAGTTTATGGTTCAAATTATGACAATGGTTCTTATCCTGAAGTTTATTGGGCTGCTTTACCTGACACTTTAGTTTGGAGAAATAAATTAGCTTATAACGAACCTTTAGTAGAATATTATTTAAGACATCCTGCATACAAAAACTATCCAGTAGTTGGAGTAAGTTGGGATCAAGCAATGGCTTATTGTGATTGGAGAACAAACAGAGTTAATGAAAGAATATTAATAGATAACGGATATTTATGGGAAGATCATGACCAAGTTGATGAAATGATATTTGACACAGACGCTTATCTTTGGGGTCAATATGAAGGTAGAGTAAGAAGGGATGTCCCTAACCTTAAGTCTCCAGAAATACATAACTCTGACAGAAGACCAGGAAGAGACAAGGCTGCTGCAAGAAGAGTTCAACTAAAAGATGGTATTTTAATTAACAGGCTAAGACTACCTACTGAAGCTGAATGGGAATACGCTGCTTTAGGATTAATAGGTAACACTGATGGAGCAAATATAGATGAAAGGAGAATATATCCTTGGGATGGCTCTAGTACAAGAAATAGAGAAAAAACAAATAGAGGTGAAAATATGGCTAATTTCAAAAGAGGAAAAGGAGACATGATGGGAATAGCTGGAGATTTAAATGATCACTCTGATATACCTGCTCCTGTTGGTACTTATTGGCCAAACGACTATGGATTATATAATATGGCTGGGAATGTTTCTGAATGGTGTTTAGACGTATATAGACCTATGCTTGAATCAGACGTTTCTGATTTTAACTACTTCAGAGGAAACGTATATCAAACTTGGGATGAGGACGTTGATAGATTTAAGGTTGAAAAAGACAGTCTTGGTAATATGGTTTGGAGGAATGTTGATAATAATACTGTATGGGGAGGAAACAAGAAAAAAGTAGACAATCTAAACCAAAGAAGAAATTATAGCGAATCTTATAATGTAAATTATTTAGATGGAGAAGAGCCTAGTTTACTACAGACACCTAAAAACAAGGAAGATGGATCTGATTGGAAAAAATCTAAAGACAACAAGAACAACAAAACCTTTAGTACTGACAGAATGTACGAAAAAACTATCACAATGGATAAAGGAGATAAATCTTCTCTAATTAATGACGATACTCGTGTTTTGAAAGGAGGTTCTTGGAAAGACAGAGCTTATTGGATGGCTCCTGGTTCAAGAAGATACTTAAACGAAGAACAAGCCGCTGATTATGTTGGTTTCAGATGTGTAATGGACAGAGTTGGTCCTTCTACAAATACATCTAAATCTTTTCAAAGAAAAAACTCTGATTTAGACAGAACGAAACCTATTAAGGCTACTGAAAAAACTAAAAGAAGAAACGATAGCCAAATAAAAAAGTATCGTAGAGTTAACAAAAGAAAACAAGGACTTAATATTCCTTATTAAAAAAAGCCCCGAAAGGGGTTTTTTCATGAAACACCTAGAATTAATTTATAAAAAATTTTTAGAATCAAAAAAAATAAGTATTGATTCTAGAAAAGATTGTAGTAATTCTATATTCTTTGCAATAAAAGGGGAAAATTTTAACGGTAATATTTACGCAGAAGAAGCTATACAGAAAGGAGCTTTGATGGCTATTGTAGATGATGCAAAATACAAAAAAAATGACAAGTATATTGTGGTTAGAAATTCCTTAAGAACGCTACAAAAAATAGCAGAAAAACATAAAAATAAATCTAATTTTGAAATAATAGCAATAACAGGAACTAACGGTAAAACAACAACAAAAGAAATAATATATAATATATTAAAATCTAAATTCAAAACTGAATACACAAAAGGTAATTTCAATAACCACATAGGAGTCCCCTTGACAATCTTATCTTGCGTAGACAAAAACACAAGATTTCTAGTATTAGAAATGGGTGCAAATAAAAAAAATGACATAAAGAAGCTTTGTGAAATATCAAAGCCAAAATACGGCATAATAACAAACATAGGCAAAGCACACTTAGAAGGATTTAAAAAAGAAGAAAATATACTAAAAACAAAAACAGAATTATATGATTATATATATTCTCAAAACGGAAGTATATTTATAAACAAAGATGACGTTAAGCTAAATAAAGCTGCGAAAAAAATAAACAAAATATACTATAACGATGAAATTGTAAATTGCGAAAAACATAAAAGCAATCCTTTTTTACAAATGAAAATCAATATAAATGGTAAATCATATAAATTAAAAACAAATTTTATAGGTGACTACAACATAAATAATATTTTAGCTGGCATCTCTGTGGGACTTTTTTTAAAAATAAGTGCAGATGACATAATAAGAAGTATAGAAAAATACAAACCTGAAATAAATAGATCTCAATTAATAAAAAAAAATAATACTATCATACTAGATGCTTACAACGCAAATCCTACAAGCATGCAAAAATCTATTGATTCTTTTTCAAGAATGCGAACACAGAACAAAAAAACAATAATTATTGGAGACATGATGGAGCTAGGTATGTTTGCAGAAAAAGAACACATGGAGATAGTCAGAAAAATAAAAGATAGTGAGTTTGAGAATATTATTTTGTGTGGATATATATTTTATAACTCAAAAGATGATTTATTGAAAAATGAAAAAATTAAATATTTCAAGAACAAAAAAGACTTAGAAATATTCTTAGAAAAAGAAAAAATAAAAGACAACTCTGTCCTAATAAAAGGTTCTCGTAAAATGGAATTAGAAACGTTAACTAAATTTTTATGATTTTTTTATTACACCTCTAGATATAACTATTCTCTGAATTTCAGAAGTTCCTTCATATATTTCAGTTATTTTAGCATCTCTTAACATTCTTTCAACATGGTATTCTTTAACATAACCGTATCCTCCGTGAATCTGAATAGCTTCACTTGAAACTTTCATAGACAACTCTGAACAAAAAACCTTTGCCATTGCGCTTTCTATATCATAAGACAAATTATTATCTTTATTCCAAGCAGCCTTAAGACATAATAATCTACCTGCTTCTATACCTGTAATCATGTCACTTAATTTAAAAGCAACTGCTTGGTGATTAGATATAGGCTTACCAAAAGCTTTTCTCTCTTTTGAATAATTTAAAGCAAGATCATATGCCCCTGAAGCAATACCTAAGGCTTGTGCAGCTATACCTATTCTACCTCCAGATAAAGTCTTCATTGCTATTTTAAAACCTTCACCATTTTTACCCAACATATTTTTTTTTGGAACTTTAACATCGTTAAACATTACAGAATTCGTGTCTGAACCTCTAATCCCTAACTTATTTTCTTTTGGGCCCACCTCTACTCAATTCCATTTTCTTTCGACTATAAAAGCATTAATACCTTTGTGACCGAGTTCATAATCAGATTGAGCTATCACTATGAACACATCTGCAGTTTGCGCATTTGTAATCCAATTTTTTGTTCCATTTAACAAAAAGTAATCACCCTTATCTATAGCGGAAGTTTTTTGAGATGTTGCATCAGAGCCTGCTTCTGGTTCTGATAAACAAAAACCGCCTAATTTTTCTCCTCTAGCAAGTGAAGTTAAATATTCTTTTTTTTGTAAATCATCTCCATGTGACTCAATTACAGAACAAACAAGAGAGTTGTTAACCGACATAATAACAGCTGTAGAAGCATCTATTTTAGCTATTTCTTCAATAGCTAGCACATAAGCAACTGTGTCTAATCCTGCTCCTCCGTAATCCGGACTAACCATTAAACCCATAAAACCAAGCTCTCCCAATTTCTTTACTTGTTCTTCAGGAAATTTCTGCAATTCATCTCTTTCTATAACACCTGGTAACAAGTGAGTTCTTGCAAAATCTCTTGCTGCTTGTCTAATAATATTATGCTCTTCTGATAAACCTAAATTCATTTTTACAAATATAAAAGCAAAAATAAGGTTTTTAATTAAATTTACTATATGAAAAAATACAAAGTTATTGGTATAATGTCTGGAACATCATGTGATGGTCTGGATATAGCTTATTGTGAATTTTACAAACAAAATAACTGGAGTTATAAAATAATAAAATGTCAAACTATAAAATACAATCAAAATTTTATTGACAAAATATCCAAAAAATTTTCAAAAATAAATAAAAACTTAACTGAGCTTGATTGTTTTTTTGGAAAATTTATAGGATTAGAAATAAACAAATTTATAAAAAAACATAAACTAAAAATAGACCTTATATGCTCTCACGGACATACAGCGATACATAATCCTGAAAAAAAAATATCTTTCCAAATAGGATGTGGAAAAACAATAAGAAATATAACTAAAACAACAACCATAACTGATTTTAGAATAAAAGATATTAAAATGGGTGGACAAGGTGCCCCTTTGGTCCCAATAGGAGATAATTTATTATTTAAAAAATATAAATATTGCCTAAATCTTGGTGGTTTTGCAAATATTTCAGAGAAAAAAAATAATAAGATAATAGGATATGACATCTGTCCTTGCAATATAGTTTTAAATTACTACAGCAAGAAAATGGGATTTTTATTTGACAATAAAGGCGCTTTGTCATCAAAAGGCAATATCAACGAAGTATTATTAAATGAATTAAATAATTTAAACTACTACAAGATAGATGGACCAAAATCTCTTGATGTGTCTTGGGTAAGAGATAAGTTTATACCTACAGTTAATAAATATAAATTGACAGCTCAAAATAATTTAGCTACTATATCAAAACACATAGCTCAAAAAATAGGAGAAAAAATTAATAAAGAAGAAACTATTATTTCAGGAGGGGGGTGTTTCAACGATCATGTTATTAATATGATAAAAAAAGAAAGTAATTCGAAAATTGTTATTCCTGATGTAAAAACTATCAATTATAAAGAAGCAATGATATTTGGATTTATAGGTGTTTTAAAGTTTAGAAATGAAATTAATTGTTATAATTCTGTAACAGGAGCTAAAGAAAATAGCATAGTAGGTGTAATTAATAAGTATTTGTAAGTATTTTTTTAAAAAAATAATTAATATTGTGCTATATATGGAATATCTAAATAAAATAATATTAGAAAACAGCATACAAGATTATTCTATATTTATTTTAATTGTAATTACTGGATTAATATTAAAAAATACAATTGTAAATGGTTTTTCTAAAATTATAATCAAACTATCTAGACAGAGCAAAGACTCAACAAATGAACTTAATGAGTTAATTAAAAAACCTATGGGTTTGTTTATAATGATGGTGTCTTTTTATTGCGCGTCTCCTAGATTACAATTCCCAGAATCATGGGGATTACTATCAAAAGAAGAATTTGGAATTAACATGATTTTAGACAAGTCATTTTCTTTAATATTTATTTTTTCAATATTTTGGATTTTAATTAAATTATCTGACTATATAGGTGTAATATTTAAAAAAAGAGCAGAGAAAACTGAAAGCAAACTAGATGACCAAATAATACCATTCGCAATAGATTCTATTAAAGTCATAATAGTTTTATTAGGCGTAATCACAATTGTAGGCAAAGTATTTGGTGTAAACATTACTGCACTAGCTGCTGGTCTAGGAGTCGGAGGAATAGCTATAGCGATGGCATCAAAAGAAAGTCTTGANAATTTATTTGGTTCATTTACAATATTTTTAGACAAACCATTTACTGTTGGTGATGTTGTAAATATAGGAAGTGTAACTGGTTGTGTTGAGAAAGTAGGTTTTAGAAGCACAAGGATAAGAACTTTTGACAAAAGCTTAGTAACTGTACCTAACAAAAAAATGATAGACGCAGAACTTAACAACTTAGGCTTAAGACCAGTAAGAAGAGTAAAATTCAACATAGGATTAACATATGATACTTCAGTAGAGCAAATAAAAAAAATAACTGAAGATTTGCAGGATTTTTTAGATAAACATGNAAAAACTAATGAAGAAACAAAAGTCAGATTTATGGATTTTGGACCTAGCTCATTAGACGTTATGGTTTTATATTATATAAAAAACCCCGAATGGAATGAATTTGTAAACATAAAACAAGAAATAAATTTTGAGATAATGAATATAGTGACAAAGCATAAAAGTGACTTTGCTTTCCCCACAACAACTGTTAACATACAAAAACAAGATTAAATATGTTCGCATTGATGGTAATAATATTTATAGCTGGATACTTAGCAATTGCATTTGAACATCCTCTAAAAATAGACAAAGCTGCTCCAGCTTTAATAATAGGAGCTCTTACGTGGACTGTTTTAATGTTAGGTATTGATGTAATAATGCCTGACAAAGAATATTATTTNGTCATCAAAGAACTTAAACATCACCTAGGTGATATTTCAGAAATATTATTTTTTCTTTTAGGAGCTATGACAATAGTAGAATTAGTTGATGCTCATCAAGGATTCAAAATAGTTACTGACAAAATAACAACAAAAAATAAAATAAAATTAATGTGGATATTATGCGCTATAAGTTTTATTTTTTCAGCAACATTAGATAATCTAACAGCAGCAATAGTGATGGGAGCTTTATTAACTAAAATAATAAAAGAAAAAAAGGATTTATGGTTTTTTGGAGGAATGATTGTTATTTCAGCAAATGCTGGTGGAGCATGGTCCCCAATAGGTGACGTAACAACAATTATGCTTTGGATTGGAGGACAAGTTACTGCATTAAATATTATAACTTCAATTATATTACCTAGTATAGTTTGTACACTTGTCCCATTAATAATTGTAAGTTTTATTCTAAAAGGAGAAATAAAAACAGCAGAAAATAATGTGTCAATTGAACATATAAAGAACCCTAATTCTAGTTTTGAAAGAAACTTGATATTTATTATGGGTGTTTTAGGTCTTCTTTTTGTACCTATATTTAAAACTGTAACTCACCTGCCTCCATACATAGGAATGTTATTGTCATTAAGTATTTTATGGCTAACGACTGAAATAATACATAGAAGTAAAAANTACGAAGAAAAGTCAAAACTTACTGTAATACATGTATTAAAGAAAATTGACACACCTACTATTTTCTTTTTTTTAGGAATACTATTAGCAGTTTCTGCTTTACAAACAGCTGGACACTTGGATATAGTAGCTGTTTTTTTAGATAACTTTTTTAAAGGTAATATTTACTATATAAATATAGTTATAGGAATTCTATCTGCTATAGTGGACAATGTTCCTTTAGTTGCAGGAGCAATGGGGATGTACTCATTAGAAACTTTCCCAACTGACCATAATTTTTGGGAGTTTTTAGCTTATTGCGCAGGGACAGGAGGAAGTATGCTTATAATAGGTTCAGCTGCAGGAGTTGCAATAATGGGTATACTGAAAATTGATTTTATATGGTATTTAAAGAAAATAGCATTACTTGCTTTTGCAGGATACATAGCAGGAGCATTAACATATATAGCTTTAAACCCATTATAATATGATTTTACTAGACTCAATATCTCAAAATAGCGTTGTTTATACCGAGGAAACTTTAACTATTATTGAATTAATAAAAAGTACAGGAACTGCAGGTATTATAATAATATCATTTCTATTTGTACTTTCACTAATATCTTTTTATATCTTCTGTGAAAGATTTTTAACCATTAANAAAATTGATAAAAATGATCAAGATTTTATAGAGGAAATAAACCAACTAACAAAAGAAAACAAACTACAAGAAGCAGAAGACTTATGTTTAAATAATGATAGTGTNATATCTAGACTAATAAAAAAAGGATTAAAAAGAGCTCATAGACCTTTAATTGAAATAGAATCGGTAATAGAAAGTCAAGCTAATGTTGAGATTAGTAAAATTGAAAGAAATTTATCTTACTTAGCCACAATATCAGGAGCAGCACCAATGATTGGTTTTTTAGGAACTGTTATAGGAATGATACTAGCTTTTCATGAAATGGCAAATGCAGGGGGAAGTAATGTTGATGTTAAATTACTATCAACAGGTATTTATACAGCAATGATCACTACAGTTGCTGGACTAATAGTTGGTATTGGAGCTTATATAAGTTATAATATTTTAGTTTCAAAAGTCAGTAAAATAGTTTTAGACACTGAAACTAAAACAATTGGATTTATAGAAAACATAATAGACAAAAGAAATGAAAGTCAAAAGAAAAAATAAGATAGACCCTAACTTTAATATGTCTTCAATGACGGATATTGTTTTTCTATTGTTAATTTTCTTTATGTTAACTTCAACATTAGTCACCCCAAACGCATTAAAACTATTACTACCAAAAAGTGCATCAAAGACAATAGAAAAAACGACAACTTCAGTCTCAATAGATTCCTTATTAAACTTTTACATTGAAAAAGAAAAAATTGAAGAAGAAAACATAGAACAAGAAATAATCAAAAGATTATCAAACAAGGAAGATCCTGGCATTATTTTAAATGCACATAAAAATATACCCATTGAAAAGGCCGTTATGATAATGGATATAGCATATCAAAATAATTACAAAATAGTACTAGCTACAAGTCAAAAATAAAATAAAATGAATGATGATGTAAAAAAATCATCTTTAAGATATACGATATTAATACATGTAATATTAATTATAATATTTGGGGTATTTGGTCTTAAATATACTTCTCCCCCACCTCCTCCAAAAGGAATAAGCATTAATTTTGGAAATTCAAATATGGGAAAACCTAATCCCCAACCAGAGACAAAAGCAAAAGTTGTNAAAAACAAAAAAANANAATTAAAAGATGATGTTTCAAAAAAAATCATCACACAGGAAGAAGATGAAACAATAGAATTAAAAGAAGAAAAAGAAAAAAGAGAAATAAAAAAAGAGGAACAAACAACTCAAAATGAAGACATAATAATAGAAGATGAAAGTAAAACAAAAATAAAAGAAGAAAAAAAGGAAAACCCTCTTTATGATTATTCAAAAAGAGAAAAAAATAATTCAAAAAGCGAAGGAGATGAATCGCTTGATCAAGACAAAGGATCAAAAGATGGTAAAATAAACACAAAAGACATAATAGGTAAAGATGGATCTGGAGGTAAAAATATAAACATAGGCAATAGACAACCATTATACATGCCTAAACCAAATAATCCATGTAAAAAAGAAGGCATAGTAGTGGTAGAAATAAAAGTAGACACAAAAGGTAAAGTTTACTGGGCAAGTGGAGGTATTGCAGGAAGTACAATATATGACGATTGCCTTATCAAACAGGCAGAAAAAGCAGCTCAAAAAACAACATATGTTGCCATAGATGAAAACAAAGAAGATCAAACAGGAACGATAATATATCATTTTAAATTAAAATGACATATAAAGAAACTTTAAACTTTCTTTATTCTAAATTACCTGTATATCAAAGGCAAGGTGTCGAGGCTTACAAAAAAGACATAAATAATATAAAACATTTATGTAAGTACATAAACAACCCTCAAAATAAATTAAAATTCATTCACATAGGAGGAACAAATGGAAAAGGTTCTACAGCAAAAATACTTTGTAATGTTTTACAAAAACAAAAATTAAAAGTTGGCCTATACACATCTCCTCATTATTTTGACTTTAGAGAAAGAATACAGATAAACAACAATAAAATAGAAAAAGTTTTTATAACTAAATTCATAGCTAAAATATTACCTATCATAAATAAAATACAACCTTCTTTTTTTGAAGTTACAGTAGCTTTGTCTTTGTATTACTTTTACAAGAAAAAAGTAGATTTAGCTATTATTGAAGTAGGACTAGGAGGTAGACTGGACTCAACTAATATAATAAAACCTATAATATCAGTAATAACAAATGTGAGTTTAGATCATACGAATTTATTAGGAAATAGTGTGAAAAAGATAGCTACTGAAAAAGCTGGCATTATCAAAAAAGAGACTCCTATAATTATAGGAAGAGAACAGAAAGAAATAAAAAATATTTTTATTAATAAAGCCAAAAAAGAAAAATCTAAATTAATTTTTGCTAAAAAATATAATATCAAAATAACACCAAAATATCAAAAAGAAAACGCAAACACTGTTATTAGTATCCTAAAATTAATGATTGAAAAAGGATACAAAATAAATTTAAATAAAATAATAAAAAATATAAATCAAGAAATTGAAGTGATGGGTAGATGGAATATAATAAATAAAAAACCTTTAACTATAATAGACAGCGCCCACAACACAGATGGTTTTATAAAAATAAATAAAGAGATAAAAGAAATTGAACACAGAAAAACACACATTGTTTTTGGATGCTCTAACGACAAAAAAGTAAAAGAAAATTTAAATTTTTTTCCTAAAAAAGGCAAATACTACTTCTGTCAAGCGAATGTAATAAGGTCAAAAGACTACCTGACGTTCAAAAACATAGGTGATGATTTAAATATTAATTACACTTTAATTAAAAGTCCTTTACAAGCTTTACAAACAGCGCAAGCACAAGCAAAACAAGATGACTTAATAATAGTAACAGGTAGCATATTTTTAGTTGGAGAAGTTTTAGAAAAATTTTGTGATATCTAGGTTAAAATATATATTTGCATTCCTTTAAGGGCGATTAGCTCAGTTGGTTTAGAGCACCTGCCTTACAAGCAGGGGGTCACTGGTTCGAATCCAGTATCGCCCACCATAACAAACC
>PALO01000030.1 GCA_002706465.1 Flavobacteriales bacterium | reverse complement strand
AGATGATAAGAGATGTTGATGGGGCTTGTTCTGATTGGAATAAGGCTTTTAGTTTAGGTGTTAGTGATGCCAAAAAATACATTTTATATGATTGCAAGTATTAGATTTTTATTATTTAGTTTTTTTGTTTTATTTTCTTTTGATGTTGTTTCTCAAAATCTAAACTTAGATAAGTTTGATAAAAATATTTTTGATGACAAAAAAGATTTTCGTAATACTAAGAAAAAGTTAGAAAATGCTGATAATATTTTTTATCAAGCTATCTCAAGTGAGTTGTTATTTGTTCACAGAGAAGATCTTTTCTTGTTAGCGTTAAAAGATTATTTAGATGTTAGTAGTAGATTTAACGACTCTTCCTCTGATTTATGTCTTAGAATAGCTTTTTCTTTTCTTTTTACAAATAATAAACAAATGTCAGAGTTTTTTTTAAACAAAGCTTATGATTTGAATAAAAATCAACCTCCAGAATATTTTTTTGTATTAGCTAGAAATAAACAATTGAATATGTATTTTGATTCAGCTATAGATAATTATAATATTTTTAGAAGTAAAGTTTCTGCAGATGAATTACAGAGATTTCGCTCTCTTATATTTAAATATATTGATGAATGTGAAAGTGGAAAAAAATTGGTTAAAAATCACGCTAAGGCTTGGGTTGATAATGTAGAAGATGTCAATACAGAAGGTAATGAAATAAATCCTTGCATTACAGCTGACGGGGAAAATATGTTTTTTTCTTTTCAATCTGATTTTATTTCTGATAGTTTAATATGTTTAGATTGTGATTATGATATTATGTCAGCTTCAATAAATAGTCGTAAATGGACTAATATTAAAAGTTTATCTAACTTTAATACTTCTAATAATGATGAAGTTATTTCTAATATTTCTTATGACGGTCAAAGGCTTTTGTTTTTTAAAGATGTCTCTGAAAATAATACAGATATTTTTCAAAGTAAATTAAGAGGGAATATTTGGAGTGAACCTGTTTTGAAGATGTCAAAAAATATTAATACTGTGTATAATGAAACTTTTTCTTGTTATACTCCTGGTGATAGAACTATATACTACTTAATTGATGTAAATAAACATAAAGATATTACTTTTAGTGCTGCAAAAGATATAGATGAGTTTTCCTGGAGATTAGGTCAAACTGTTAGTAATTTGATTAATACTAAATTTAATGAGGGTTCTGTTTTTGTTTCTCAGGATGGTAAAAAAATGTATTTCTCTTCAGAAGGTCATGATTCCATGGGTGGTTATGATATTTTTATTTCTTACTTAGATGAAAATAATAAATGGTCTAGACCTGTAAATTTGGGATATCCTGTTAATACTCCTTACGACGATCTTTTCTTTAGTTCTACTGCAAGTGGCAAGTATGCTTTTATATCTTCTAATAGGAAGGATTCTTTGTGTAAAGGTAATTTAGATATTTATAAAGTCACTTTTTTTGGAGAACCTAAAAATATGTTTAATTCTTTTGAAGATCAATTGATTTCTTCTTTAGAAGATCCTGTAAAGGAACAATATGTGCCAAAACAAGTTTCTGTTAGTAATAACAATTTAACAGTTTTTAAGGGAAAAATATTTGATGCTGTAACAAACGAGCCTGTAGAGGCTTTAATACAAATATACAATAACAAAACAGGCGAATTAATATCTCGTTTTAACTCAAATAGTTCCACAGGTAAGTTTTTATTGTCTTTGCCTTCTGGTTTTAATTATGGAATATCAGTTGAATTAGATGATTATTTATTCTATTCAGAAAATTTTAATTTACCTCAAGAAAGTGAATTTAATATTGTTGAAAAAAACATTAAAATGATGAAAATCAAAAAGGGTAGTAAAATCACATTAAAGAATGTATTTTTTGATTTTGACAAGCATAGTATTAAACCTGAATCATATCCTGAATTGGATAGATTATCTGACTTATTATTAGAGTTTGTGAATATAAAAGTAGAATTATCAGGACATACAGATAATATAGGTAGTGAAAAGTATAACAAAAGACTTTCTCAAAAAAGATCAGATGAAGTTAAAAAATATTTAATAGATAAGGGCGTTGATAAAGGTCAAGTTAAATCTAAAGGATACGGTTCAGATCGTCCTATTGATTCAAATGATTCTGAAGAAGGTAGAAGCAAAAATAGAAGAACTGAGTTTGAAATTTTAGATAATTAAAATTTAATGAAAATTATTTGTTTGTTTTCTTTCATATTTTCTTTTAATTGTGTTTTTTCTCAAGTTAACTATCTAGTTCTAGACAGTTTAAATGATATTGCTAGCTCAAAAGGTGTTCTTGATAAATATAATAATTTCAAAAAAGAAGGAATAGGTTTTGAAGTAAAATACAATGATTTTGACTTAAGTCTTTTTATTCAAAACGCGAAAGATTTTTTAGGTAAACCACATTCTTCAAAAAGTAGCTCCGGTATAGATTGTTCAGGTTTAGTTTACGAGTGTTTAAAAAAACAAAACTTAAAATTTGCTAGAACAGCACAAGATTTTGCAAGATACGGTGATATTATAATAGAGAAAAAAAAATTGAATATAGGTGATTTGGTGTTTTTTACAGGTACCACTTCTACTTCTAGGCTTGTTAGTCACGTTGGTATTTTTTTAGGTGATGGTAAATTTATTCATTCTTCTTCTAGTAAAGGAGTAGTAGTGAGTAGTATTTATGATAAATATTATTGGGGTGATAAGTTTATTTTTGGTACTCGTTTTTTAGAATAACTATATTTCTTGGATGCTTTGTCTTGATTTTGCTTTTGTTTCTTGATTTGTGAATTTTTTATTTAAAAATTTATGATATCCTATATTTGCAATCATAGCAGCATTATCTGTACAGAATTTGATTGGTGGCAAATGAAGTTTGTATTTGTTTGTTTCACATATTCTTTTTAGATGTGACCTTAAGTTTGAATTAGCTGCTACTCCACCAGTAACACAAACTTCATTTGTTTTGTATTCTTTCATAGCTTTTTCTAATTTCATTATTAGGTATTTATTTATTGTCTCTTGTATTGAAGAACATAAATCATGAATATTTTCATCAACAAAATTTTTATTTTGTTTTTTTTCTTTATTTATAAAGTATAAAATATTTGTTTTTATTCCACTAAAGCTAAAATCAAAATTTTTAACATTTGGTGTAGTGAATTTAAATTTATTGCAGTTTCCCTTTTTTGCTAAATTATCTATAATTGGTCCTCCAGGGTATTCTAGTCCTAACATTTTTGCAGCTTTATCGTATGTTTCACCTGCAGCATCATCCAAAGTTGTGCCAATTAATTCAATTTTAAAGTAATTTTTAACATAAAAAAATTGTGTATGTCCACCAGAAACAACTAAGCATATGAAAGGGAAATTAGGTATAGTTTCTTTTTCTTTTTCTATTATAAAGCTTGATAAAATATGACCATGTATGTGATTTACTTGAATCAGTGGTATTTTTAATCCTAAAGAAAGTCCTTTGGCAAAAGAATTACCTACTAATAAAGACCCTTTTAGCCCTGGTCCTTGTGTAAATGCTACTGCTGATAAATCTTCTTTTTTTATATCTGCTTCTTTTATTGCTTGATCTACAACAGGTATTATGTTTTTTTGATGTTCTCTAGACGCTATTTCTGGAATTACTCCCCCATATTTTTCATGTATTTTTTGATTAGCTATAAGGTTTGATTTTAATACGCCATTCTGTATTACTGCTGCAGAAGTATCATCACAAGAAGATTCTATTCCTAGTATATTTATGTTACTCATTTTTTAACTTCAAATCGTGACCCATTTTGTCTCTTTTAGTTTTTAAATAAAAATCATTATGTTCGTTTGAACATGTATTTATTGGTATGTTTTTTATGATTTTTATACCATAACCTTTTAATCCAGCTCTTTTTTTTGGGTTATTTGATATTAGATTAATTTTTTTAATATTTAGGTCTCTTAATATTTGAGCACCAATACCATAATCTCTTTTATCTGCTTTAAATCCTAAAGCTATATTAGCGTCAACAGTGTCCATGCCTTTTTCTTGTAATTCATAAGCTTTAATTTTATTTGACAGACCAATACCTCTACCTTCTTGGTTCATATACACTACAACTCCTTTGCCTTTTTTTTGAATCATTTCTAATGAATTTTGTAATTGATCTCCACAGTCACATCTTAAAGAGCCTAATACGTCTCCAGTGAAACAAGATGAATGTACTCTTACTAGTACTTCTTCATTTTCTTCCCAATTACCTTTAACTAATGCTAAGTGTTCTTTGTTTGTTGTTGTTTGTTTATATGATAATAATCTAAAATCACCATATTTAGTTGGTAATTTGACTTCACATGTTTTTTCAATTAATGATTCTTTCTGAATCCTGTATTTTATTAAATCTTCTATAGATATAATCTTGATATTTAATTTTTTTGCTATTTTGATTAAATCAGGTAGCCTTGCCATTTTTCCATCTGGATTGATTATTTCTACAATTACTGCAGCAGGTTTTAAACCAGCCAATTTTGCTAAGTCTGTTCCTGCTTCTGTATGTCCAGCTCTTCTTAAAACTCCTCCTTTTAGCGATTTTAACGGAAATATATGTCCTGGTCTTGCAAAATCTTCGGGTTTACTTTTATCATTAACTAGTGCTTTTATAGTTTTAGATCTGTCTTCTGAAGATATTCCTGTAGTGCAATTTTCACCTATTAAATCAACAGATATAGTGAAAGCTGTTTGGTGTAGCGCTGTATTTTTACCAGTCATTAATTCTAAGTCTAATTCTTTACATCTTTCTTCAGATATTGGTGCACATATTAATCCCTTTCCTTTTGTAGCCATAAAATTTATTATTTCAGGTGTTATTTTTTCAGCAGCAACAACGAAGTCTCCTTCATTTTCACGATTTTCATCATCTACTACAATAACTATTTTGCCTTTTTTTATTTCTTCTATTGCTTCTGGAATTGTATTTAGTGTCATACTTTTTATTTTTCTAGCAAATTTAATTTTTGTTTATAAAATTTTCACATAATTTGTAATTATATTTACTATATATGACAAATAGACCTTTAATTTTATTGACTAATGATGATGGTTTTTTTTCTAAAGGCTTAAATAGTTTAATTGAAGTTGTGTCTGAATTTGGAGATTTGATAATTGTTGCTCCGGATAAACACATGTCAGGTATGAGTCATGCTATTACTTTAGAAAAAAAAATATACATTAATAAATTAAGTGATCATCCTGAATTAAAAAAATATTCATGTTCAGGTACTCCAGTTGACTGTGTGAAATTAGCTTTAGATAAATTGTCTTATAAAAGACCTGACTTTTGTTTTTCAGGTATTAATCATGGCTCAAATACATCAATTAATACTATATATTCTGGCACAGTAGCTGCTGCATTAGAAGCTTATATTAATAAAGTTCCATCAATAGCTTTTTCTTTGTTAGATTATTCTTTAGATGCTGATTTTGATGCTTCTAAAATTATTTGTCGTAATATTATTAATAAATTTTTGTCAGTAAAATATGATAAAAGTATTTCTTTAAACGTTAATATACCAAATATAAAAATAGATGATATAAAAGGAATAAAGTTATGCAGGCAGGCTAATTCTGGTTGGAAGGAAGATTTTGAAGAAAATATAGATGATAATGGTAAAAAGTATTTCATTATGAAAGGAATTTTTTTTAATAATGATAAAAGTAACGATACTGATGAATTTGCCATTGCTAATAATTTTGTTTCTGTTGTTCCTTTGAAAACAGACTTTACAGATAGTTCTAATTATAAATCATTACAAGAAATATTTGATGAAGAGTTATAAGTTGGATGTTTTTAAAGGTTTAATAGTAGGTTTGATCATACCTTTTTTAATGTTTTTGTTTAGTTCTTTATTTGTTTTTAAAAAAACTCTTTCAGATTTTATCGATTATCTTTTATTTGGTGATATTTTTACTCATTATTTAAGTTTGATGGTTTTGTTTAATGCTGTTTTGTTTTTCTTTTTTATAAACAGAAGAGAGTATTTTTCAAGGGGTGTTCTAATGTCTACTTTTATATACGCTTTTATTGTTTTTATTATAAAATTTTCCTCATGAAATATTTCATAATATCTGGAGAGGCTTCAGGAGATTTATACTCTAGTTTATTAGTTTCTGAAATAAAAAAAAATGACCCTAATGCTGTTTTTAAATATTTAGGAGGAGATAAGACGAAAAATATTTTAGGCCTTAAACCCATTATACATATTAATGACTTAGCTATTATGGGATTTGTTGAGGTTCTTAGTAAACTAGGAAAGGTTCTTAAAAATTTAAGTTTATGTAAAAAAGAAATTTTATTATTTAATCCAGATATAGTTATTCTAATAGATTATCCTGGCTTTAATTTAAGAATAGCTAAATTTTTAAATAAGCATAAAATTAAATCACTTTATTATGTTTCTCCGCAAATTTGGGCTTGGCATAAATCTAGAATATTTAAGATTAAAAAATATATTAATGACATGTGTGTTATATTGCCTTTTGAAAAAAAATTTTATAATTCTTACGATTTTAATGTAAGTTTTGTAGGTCATCCCTTATTGGATATTTTTGATTCTAAAAAGAATGCTGATTCTGCAAGTAAAAATATTTCTTTTATGCCTGGTAGCAGAAAACAGGAAATAAAAAAAATATTACCTATTATGTTGTCAATTATTAAATATTATCCAGATTATAAATTTTATATTTTAGGAATACATTCTTTAGGTGAATATTTTTACAAAAAGATTGTGAAAAATCATAATATTGAAGTTGTTTTTGAAAATAAGAATAACATTTTGAACAAAAGTTCAGTAGCTTTAGTTGCTTCTGGTACAGCTACTTTAGAGACGGCTATTTTTAAAACACCTCAAATTGTTTGTTATAAAACAAATATCATAACTTATTATTTAGCTAAATTTTTAATAAAGGTTCCTTTTATTTCATTAGTTAATATTGTGCTTAAAAAAGAAGCTGTTAAAGAATTAATTCAGTTTGATTTTAACACACTAAATCTTAAAAAAGAATTAGATTCTATTTTAGAAAAATCAAATCGAGATAAAATTATTTTAGATTATGATAATTTAATTAAATTGTTGGGTTCAGGGGGGGCAACCAAGAAAACAGCATCTGTTATTAGTGATATTTTAAAAAAATAATTAATTATTTTTTTGAAATAGATTTTTCAGTTAGGCTTATTATTTCTTTTTCTAATTTTTTAGTTTTTCTTAATATAGAATTACATTCTTGAGTGATTTTTTTAACAAAAGCTTTGTCTTCACAATCTTTGCAATTAATTTTCACATTTAAATATCCTCCTATAACAGCTGTTCTTGCACATAAAGCTCCTACTCCAGCATCACTAATAGAATTAGGATTACCTATTTGTGCCATTTTTTTCATTATATCCATAGATTTAAAAGAAATTTTCATAATAGATAAAGGTACTTCTATTGCATTTTTTGTTGCATCTTGTATAGCTTGTTTTCTTTTTATTTGATCTTCTTTATTGTCTTTTGGCATCCTGAATGATTTTATTATTTTATTGAATGCGTTTGTATCTTCATCAACTAGTGTTATTAGCTTTTTTTGATATTCCATTCCTTTAACTGCCCAATTAGAAAAGATTTCCCATTTATCATCCCATCCTCTTTTATGTGAAGAAAGATTAGCAACCATCGTTCCTAGAGAAACGCCTAATGCTCCCACGTATGCTGAGATAGATCCTCCTCCAGGAGCTGGGCTCTCGCTAGATGTTTCATTAGCAAAATCTTCTAAATTCATATTTATTAATTTTGTTTTGCTTTGATCTTCTAGCATATACTCTATTACTCTTTCTTCTGTTTTGAAAGGAGATAATTCATCTAGTCCTAGGCTTTTTACTGCTATTTTTATTATTTCTTTTTCACTAATACCAATAGATCTCTGTTGTTTTTTTAAAAAATATATTCCTGCTTTCACTAATACTTTTTTTGGTACAAGTCCTATTAGTTCTGACCCTGTTACCCTTATTCCTCTTTTTTGTGCCCTTTCACAAGTTTTATCAAAAACTTCATGTAAAGGAGATATATTTATGTTTGTTAAATTGTAGGATATTTGAGCTACTCCATATTCTTCTATAAACCAACCTATTCCTTTAACATGTTTAAACAAGCCAGGTTTTCTTAAAGGATTTCCTTTTTTATCTTTTAATATTTTACCATTTATTTTGTTTTTTTCTCTCTTTATCCTACCGGCTTCTCTAATATCGAAAGCAATAGCATTTGCTCTTCTAGTAGAAGTGGTGTTTAGATTTATATTATAAGCTACTAAGAAATCTCTTGCACTGATTGCTGTAGCTCCTGATTTTGCTATAGAATCGTTGTATTCAGATGGGCCGTAATCAGGTTTCCAATTTTTGTCAAGTAATTTTTTCTGCAACCCTTCGTATTCTCCTTTTCTGCAATTAGCTAAGTTTTTCCTGTCTTTTTTAGTTGCAGCATTCTCATAACAGTAAACAGGTATATTTAACTGCTCGCCAACTCTTTTTGATAATTTATGTGCAAATTTAACTGTTTCTTCCATGCTAATCCCTGATATTGGTATTAGTGGGCATACATCAGTTGCTCCCATTCTAGGATGTTCTCCTTTGTGATTTCTCATGTCTATTAGTTCTTTTGTCTTTTTTATTATTTCAAAAGCTACATCTATAACATTTTCTGGATCTCCTACAAACGTTATTACTGTTCTATTTGTAGATGATCCAGGGTCTGAATTCAATAATTTTACATTTTTGTTTGAATTGATAGTTTCTATTACTTTGTTTATTATGACAGGATCTCTTCCTTCACTAATGTTAGGTACACATTCAATTATTTTATTCATATTGTTTTGCCGTTGATTAATACTTTATTGATTATCTCTTCAGAGAATGAGTAAGGTATATATTTGTAAGATGGTATGTCTTTAGTTATAATTAAGTTAGCTTTTTTTCCTTTTTTGATACTTCCTGTTANTTGACCAATACCCATTGCGTATGCAGAATTAATAGTTGAAGCTATAATAGCTTGTTCTGGAGTGATTCCCATTTTAATGCAAGCTAAAGANACAATAAAATTCATATTATGTGTAGGNGAAGACCCTGGGTTGTAGTCAGTAGATAAAGCTATTTTTACATTTTCTTTAATCATTTTTTTAGCATTTGCGTATTTTATATTTAAGAAAAAAGAACATCCAGGAAGTAGTGTTGCTATAGTATTAGATTGAGATAGTAGTTGTATTTCTTCATCGGTGATATTTTCTAAATGATCAACAGATATAGAATTTTCTTCTACCCCCAATTTAACTCCACCTATTACATTAAATTGATTAACATGTATTTTTGATATCATTCCGTGTTTTTCTCCAGCTTTAATTATTTTTTTTGTTTCTTCAGTCGAGAAGTAATTTTTTTCGCAAAAAACATCAATAAAATCTGCTAAATTTTCTTTTGCTACTTCTGGTATCATTTCATTAATTATTAAGTCAATGTATTTTTTTCTGTCTTTTTTGTAATCTTTTGGTATTGCGTGAGCTCCTAAAAAAGTAGATTTTATAATAATTTCAGATTCTTGTTTTAGTCTATTTATTACTCTTAGTATTTTAAGTTCATTTTCTAAAGTCAATCCATAGCCGCTTTTTATTTCTATTGAGCCTGTGCCTTGTTTTATACATTTCAATAATCTTTGTTGTGATATTTTATATAGTTCTTCTTCTGTAATTTCGTTTATAGCTTTAGCTGAATTTAAAATACCTCCTCCTTTTGCAGCTATTTCTTCATAAGTCAATCCTTTTATTCTATCTACAAATTCATTTTCTCTTGTTTTAGCGAAAACTAAATGTGTGTGGCTGTCACAATAACANGGCATTACTGTNCCGTTTTCAGCATCTATAATTTCAACATTATTCCAGTCGCTAATACCTTCCCATGTTTCCATAGAACCAAAATCTTGAATTATGTCATTTTGAATTTTTATAAAAGCATCTTTAATTACTTTTATTTTCATTTCTTCACCATACAAACATTTGTCTTCAAAGTATATTAGTTCTTTTATGTTTTTTATAATGGTATTCATAATTATAGCGAATTTATAAAAACTATTTTTTAAAGCTTATGTAAAGGTTACTAATTGTTATATTTGTTGTCCTATGTCAGGTAATTCTTTTGGTAAAATATTTAAATTAACAACTTTTGGGGAATCTCATGGATCATNTATAGGTGGTATTATTGAAGGAGTTCCAGCTGGTTTTAAAATTGATTTTAAATTTATANANAAACAACTTGCAAGAAGGAGGCCAGGTCAGTCTGATATAGTTAGTAAGCGTAAAGAAGATGATGAGGTAGAGTTTCTATCAGGTATTTTTAAAAATAAAACTATAGGGACTCCTATAGGTTTTGTGATTAAGAANAAAGATTATATTTCAGATGACTATGATCATATTAAAGATTCTTTTAGACCTTCTCATGCTGATTTNACTTATTATAAAAAATATGGCATAAGAGATTATAGGGGAGGTGGCCGTTCTTCTGCTCGTGAAACTGCTTGTAGAGTTGTGGCTGGTTCTATCGCTCAGCAATTTTTATCTCAAAAAGGTGTGTCTGTTAAGGCTTATGTTTCTCAGATTGGTAAAATAAAGCTTCAAAGAAATTATGATGATTTAGATTTGAATAATANAGATANNAGTCTTGTAAGGTGTCCTGATGATTATTGTTCAAGTGAAATGATAAAACATATTAAAAAAATTAAACAAGATGGTGACACTTTAGGTGGGCAAATTACAGGATTAGCTTTAAGTGTTCCTGTAGGTTTAGGTGAACCTGTATTTGATAAGTTGCATGCTGATTTAGGTAAAGCTATGCTTTCTGTGAATTCAGTAAAGGGGTTTGAGTATGGTTTCAAAGATAAAGATATCGTGTCTTCTTTAGGTAGTGAAGTTAATGATATTATTATTAACGNTGATGGTAAAACAAAAAGTAATAATTCTGGAGGAATTCAAGGAGGTATTTCTAACGGTAATGACATTTATTTTAGAGTTAAATTTAAACCTGTTTCAACTATAATGAAAGATCAAGNATCTNTTGATAAAAATGGNAANAAANTNATTATTAAAGGCAAGGGGCGTCATGATGTATGCGTTGTNCCAAGAGCTGTACCTATAGTTGAAGCTATGACNTCAATNGTGTTATTTGANCATTATTTNAGAAACAAATNTTGTAAAATANATTAAGATGAATAGCCTTTTAGGCGTAGGTTATGCTTCAGATTTTAATTTTATTGTTTTAATACTATTTTTTTTATTGTCAATAGTTTTGTATTTTAAGTTTATGTCTAAGTTGAGCTTACATGTAAAAATTTTATTAGGAATGCTTTTCGGTGTTATTGTAGGTATTGTTGCTGTAAAGTTAAATTTTAATCAATTTATTACAGATTGGATAAAGCCTTTCGGTACGATTTTTATTAATCTGCTTAAATTAATAGCTGTTCCAATAGTTTTTGTTTCTTTAATAAAAGGTATATCCAGTTTAAATGACATAGCCAAATTATCTAAAATAGGTTTTCGTTCAATATTATTATATCTGTCTTCAACTTTTTTAGCAGTAACTATTGGTTTGATTTTGGTTAATGTGATTAATCCTGGTGAGACTCTTTCTAATAGTTTGTCTGCAGATTTCTTTCAGAGTCAATCTTCTCAGTCGATTGTTTTAGAGAAGTCAAAAATAGCTGAAGAGGTTAAAAATCAATCTCCTTTACAGTTTCTTGTTGATATAGTTCCTAGTAATATTTTTTTATCTGCAACAGATAATTCTAAAATGTTGCAAATAATATTTTTTTCAATTTTGTTTGGAATATCTTTAGTTGTTTTGCCTAAAGACAAAGTTAATTATGTGAAAGGTTTTTTTGATGGATTGAATGAAGTGGTTTTAAAAATGGTAGAATTTATTATGGATTATTCTCCTTATGGAGTTTTTGCTTTAATTGCAGGTTTAATAGTTGAATTTGGAGCAAGTTCTAGTTTATTTGTTGGTTTAACTTATTATTCTTTGACAGTTATCTTAGGTCTGCTTATCATGATATTTTTTGTTTATCCTATGTTTTTAAAGATATTCACCAAAACAGATATAGTTGTTTTTTTTAAGGGTATTTTGCCTGCTCAGATGTTAGCTTTCTCAACTAGTTCAAGTGCGGCTACTTTGCCGGTCACAATAGATTGTTGTGAAAAGAATTTAGGTGTTAAGAAAGAGGTCAGTTCTTTTGTTTTGCCTTTAGGTGCTACAATTAATATGGATGGTACAAGTATGTATCAAGCTATTGCTGCTGTGTTTATAGCTCAGGTTTTAGGTATGGATCTAGATATATCTCAACAGCTTACGATAGTTTTGACAGCTACACTAGCTTCTATTGGTTCTGCTGCTGTTCCTGGAGCAGGTATGGTTATGTTGGTGATTGTTCTTAGTTCTATTGGTATTGGTGCTGATAAAATTGCTTTAATTTTTGCGGTTGACAGATTGCTTGATATGATAAGAACAGTAGTTAATGTAACAGGAGATTCTGCGATAGCTAAAATTATTGATTCTTTAAAATGAGATTAGTTTTTTTTATCTTATTTATTTTATCTTACTTGTTTTCTTATTCTCAGTGTAATCAAGAAGTGGCTTCTGATTCTAAAAAAACATATATTAAAGGAGAAAAGTTTTATAAAAAAAGAAATATAAAAGAGTCTTTAAGTTTTCTTCATAAATCTATAAACTACGATAAAAACAATGCAAATGCTTATTTTTTGCTAGGTCAAATATATTATGAGAGAGAGCAGTTTGATAAATCAGAGTATTTCTTTCTAAAAGGCGTAGATTTGTGTCCTTCTTATAGTTCTTCTGTTTATTTTATGCTTTATGATATTAACATTAAAAANAATAAATATGATAAAGCAAAAGATAATTTATTGATTTATTTAAAATTTTTAGATTTAGATNAAGATGAAAGAGATAGGGCTTTGNTNTCNTTAAAAAATGTTCATTTTAGGGATTCCTTGCTTAGAAATCCTGTTCCTTTTGATATATCTTCAGTTAAAGGTGTTTCAACTAAATTTGATGAAGTTTTGCCTATCCTNTCTCCTGATAACGAGTTGATGTTTTTCACTAGAAGGAAAAAAATTAAGAACAAGGGGGATATTTATGAGAAGGTTGTTGAAGAGTTAACGAAAAGTGTTATTTATGATGGAGAATTTGGAGTTGGTGAGCCTTTACCTTCTCCTTTTAATATAAATGAAAATGAGGGGGGAGGTTCTATTTCTATATATAATACNGAGTTNTATTTAACAGTTTGTGTTAAATCTGGTCCTAATAATTACAGAAACTGTGATATATTTTTTTCTGAGTTCAAAAATGAAAATTGGACTGATTTGGAATCAATAGGTAATCATATTAATGGGCTTTATACCTGGGAGTCTCAGCCTTCTATATCTTCAGATGGTAATATGTTGATTTTTGCTTCTAATAGGGATGGAGGTTTCGGTAAATCAGATTTGTATTATTGTATAAGATTAGATAATGGATGGAGTAGACCTTACAATATGGGTAAAAACATTAACACAAAAGGTTCTGAGAANTCACCTTTTTTACATCCTGATAATAAAACTTTATATTTTTCTAGTAATGGTAGATTAGGTATGGGTGGGTTGGATATTTATTTTTCAAGAATGGATGATGATAAAGTTTGGAGCAAGCCTGTTAATATTGGTTATCCTATTAATTCACTTAATCAAGAGGTTGGTTTTTTTGTTAGTACAGATGGAGAAAAGGCTTACTTTTCTTCTAATATTATAAAAGGAGGAGCAGGTGGATGGGATTTGTATTCTTTTCCTCTTTACTCTGGAGCTCAACCTAAAAAAGTTTTATTTATTAAGGGTTATGTTTCTNNAAATGATAGTGTCTTTAGTGGTGTTTCTGTTAATTTAAAAAATGTTAGTACAGGAAAGATGCAAACAATACCTGTAGATTCTATTACAGGTAGGTATGTTGCTTTAATGACNTTAGAAGCTAATGAAGATGTTTTTGTTAGTTTGAGTAAAAAAGGTTATTCTTTTAATTCTTTGTACATAGATGGTGATGATAAAAAATATTCAGCTCCAACAGATATAGACTTTCATATAGANGATATAAAATTAAATTCATCTTATAGGATTAATGATGTTCATTTTGAGCATAATTCTTTTGTTTTGAATNAAAAATCTCAATTTATTTTAGGTGAGTTTGCNGAGTATCTTAAANATAATTCTNCTTTAAAAGTTTCTATAAATGGCCATACTGATAATGTAGGGGGAGGTGATTTNAATTATACTCTTTCAGNAAAAAGAGCTCAAGCTTCTTACTATTTTTTAGTAGATAAAGGTATTAATGAAAATAGATTAAGTTATAAGGGTTTTGGTGAGTCTGATCCTGTAAGTAGTAATAAATCAGAAGAGGGTAGGTCTTTNAATCGTAGGACTGAGTTTATGATTATAGGAAAATAAATTGATTAAATATTACCTTCTTTGTTCCTTTATTTTAGCTTTCTTTCCTTTTAGTTGTCTTAGATAGTATATTCTTGATTGTTTTACTTTTCCTCTTCTTTTTATTTCTATCTTTTCTATTTTCGGAGAATTTAAAGGAAATATTCTTTCTGTTGCGTATTCACCNGACATTTTTCTAACCGTAAAGGTTCTTGTGCCTTTATGTCCTTTAATTTGTATAACGTCTCCTTCAAATTTCTGAATTCTTTCTTTATTTCCCTCTTTAATTTTATAATTAACTATTACTCTATCACCTGATTTGAAATCTATTGTCTCGTGTTGATTTATGGTGATTGCTTCTATGTCTTGAATTTTTTTGTCCATTTTTTATATTGTAAAATGTCAGCAATATTACAAATTATTTTTTTATTATTATTGATTGTTATTAAATAAATTTGGTCTTTTTTCTTTTGTATTCTTTATTGATTGCTCCATTCTCCATTCCTCTATTCTTTTTTTATGACCAGATAATAGTATTTCAGGTACCTTTATNCCCTTGTATTCTTCTGGTCTTGTGTANACNGGATGTGATATTATNTTGTCTTGAAATGAGTCAAAAAGAGCAGAAGTTTCATCTGATATAACNCCAGGTATAAGTCTTATTATGCTATCGCATAAAACCATTGCCGGTATTTCTCCTCCAGTTAGCACATAGTCTCCTATTGATATTTCTTTTGTTATTAAATGGTCTCTTACTCTTTGATCTACTCCTTTATAGTGTCCGCATAATAATATTATATTTTTCANACTTGACATCATATTGCATGTCGCTTGAGATAGATTTTCGCCGTCAGGTGCAAAATAGATGATCTCGTCATAGTCTCTTTCTTTTTTTAATTTACTAATGCACTTGTCTATAGGTTCNATATTTATCACCATTCCAGCTCCTCCTCCGTATTGATAATCGTCAATNGATTTGCTTTTTTTANNACTAAAATCACGNAAATCATGTATTTCTATTTTGACTATTTTTTTNTCCTGAGCTCTTTTTAGTATTGAGTGTGCAAATGCTCCTGAAAACATTTTAGGGTGTGTTGTTATTATATCTATTCTCATTTTTTTAGGTATGACATTTTGTCAATTTAGTATTTATAATGTTTTGTTTTTCAGCATTTTGTATTTTTTTTGTGAAAAAAAACTTTAAGTTTTTTTTTTTGCAAAAAAAAAATGTTTTTTTTTATTTTATCGTAAAATATTCTTTTCAAATATAATAAGATTATTAGTTTTGTTAAGTTAATAAATTGATTTTATGTATTATTTTTTGTTATCATTTTTATTTATTTCAAACTTTATTTTTGCGGGTAATTTAAAATATTTCCAGCAGGAAGTTAATTATGTCATTGATGTGGTTTTAGATGATAAAAAACATGAATTGAACGGAAATATAGAAATAGAGTACATAAACAATTCTCCAAATAATTTAAAAGAAATATTTTTTCATCTTTGGCCTAATGCTTATCAAGATCATTGTACAGCATTGTGTAAACAAAAGATTAGAAATAAAAAAATAGATTTATACTATGCAAGTAAAATTGACAGAGGTTTTATAGATAATTTAAATTTTAAAGTCAATGGTGATCCTATTAAATATGAATTAGATGAAAACAATAAAGATATATGTAAACTTATCTTAAATGGGATTGTTCAATCAGGAGATACCATTAAAATAACTACTGATTTTCGTGTTAAAATACCAGATGCTAAATTTTCAAGATTAGGACACACAGGACAGGCTTACTATATTACACAATGGTATCCTAAACCTGCTGTTTTCGATAATAACGGATGGAATGTTATGCCTTATTTAGATCAAGGAGAATTTTATTCAGAGTTTGGTTCATTTGATGTTAGCATCACTTTGCCTAAAAATTATGTTGTAGGTTCTACAGGTGATTTGCAAAATNAGGATGAAAAAGATTTTTTGAATACGCTAGCAGAAAAAACTAGTAAAATTAAAGATTTTTCTGATGACATGTCTTTTCCTAAATCATCTGATGATTTTAAAACTTTAAGATACATTCAGAATAATATTCATGATTTTGCTTGGTTTGCAGACAAAAGATACCACGTTCTAAAAGGAGAAATAGAATTACCTCATTCAAAANGAAAAGTTAATACTTGGGCAATGTTTACTAATAATGAGGCAGATTTATGGCTTAGGAGTATAGAATATTTAAATGATGCTACTTTTTATTATTCTTTATGGAATGGAGATTATCCTTATAATCATATGACAGCTGTTGACGGCACTATTGCTGCAGGTGGAGGTATGGAGTACCCTAACGTTACAATAATTGGAGAATCTATGATGCCTTTTGCATTAGAAACAGTTATTATGCATGAAGTAGGTCATAACTGGTTTTATGGTGTTTTAGGNACTAACGAAAGAAATCACGCTTGGATGGATGAAGGAATTAATTCTTTTAATGAATTAAGATATATTTTGACTAAATANCCAGAAAGATCACTATTAGAGGGAGAGGGTTTAGTTGATATTCTGAATAGAATTTTAGGAACAGAGGAATTAACTCCTAAAGCACAATATGAATTAGGTTACTTTTTTAATTCTTATACTAACAAAGATCAACCTCTTGAATTAACTTCTGAAGATTATTCTGAATTTAATTATTGGGGTATGGTTTATGAGAAATCAGCTATTATTTTTTATTATTTATATTCTTATTTAGGTGAAGATTTGTTTGANAAGTGNATGAAGGAATATTATGAAACTTGGAAATATAAACATCCTCAACCTAAAGATNTAAGAGATNTTTTTCANGATGTNACAGGTAAAGATTTAGATTGGTTTTTTGACAATTTAATTAAAACAACAGATAAAATAGATTATAAAATTTTAGGTTTAAATAAAAGTCAAAACACTGTTAAAATCAAGAATATGGGTCAAGTTAATTCTCCTTTTCCTATTACTGTAATTAAAAAATCTAATGAAAAAAGCACTTTTTGGGTTGAAGGTTTTTCTGGAGTAAAAAATATCCAATTGGATATTTTAGATTATGATAAAATTAAGATTGATTATTTTGAGGTTGTTCCTGAAATAAACAGAAATAACAATACATATAGAAAATCATTTTTGCCAAAAATAGAACCCCTTCAATTACAGTTGTTAGGTAGTTATTATAATCCAGATAAAACACAGTTATTTTACGCACCTAGATTTAGATGGTGGAATAAATATGATGAATTAGGATTAGGTGTTAGTATATATAATCAAGTTATGCCTAAAAAAGGTTTTTATTTTAAAATAAACCCTCTTTACAGCTTTGGCATGAATAATATATCAGGAGATTTTACTTTTGGATATAAGCATTTTCCTTCTGAATCAAATGCGAAAATATTTGATTCTTTTATATACTCTAGCAATCTTGAGCGCTTTGCTTTTGGTGATGATTATTATTATAATAAATATTATGATCATTTACATATTGATTTTTATAAAAAAGATAAAAATAGTTTTATAAATAAGAGTATAGATTTTAGATTAATGGTTATTAATGAGCAATATGTTGGACATGGAGAGACCAATTTTGATCTTAAAAAAAATAAAATATTTGCTGATTTAAAGTTTAACTATCATTATGATCATCCAATAAATAATTATGATTATGAATTATCTTTAAATTTTGGTCCAGATTTTTTAAGAACAGATATAGTTTCGAATTTAACTGTGTTTAACCCAATTAAGATTTCTAAATTCAAAAGTAAAATACATTTTAGGTTTTTTGCTAGTATATTTTTAAAGAAAGATAATTCTAATTATCCTTTAAATTTAAGATATGATAGTGGTTCAGATTATTTATATGATTATGATTTTTTAGGTAGGAGTGAAACTAGTGGTCTTTTTACTAGACACATTATTTTGGAACAAGGGGGTTTTAAAGATTTTAATAATATAGATAATGTCTTTACTAATGATTTAATTATTTCTTGTAACACTTTGTTTCCTTTGATTTATACTAAGAGTAAATTATTACCTAATATTAGTACTTATGCAGATTTTGCTTTTATGCCAAATACAATCTCTGATAATATTTGGGATGATGGACAGAAAACAAATTTATATTATTCTTTTGGTTTATCGATTCCTATTGGGGCTTTGCAGTTTTATGTACCTGTTTACAATCAAAATGGCTTTAATAGTTTTACAGATTTTTTTGGTTCTTTATCATATAGTGTAAGACTTCCAAACATTGAAATAGCTAGTATTTTAGGACTAAATTAAAATAATTAGATTTGTTATATGAAATATTTGTTTTTTTTATTTTCTTTTTTTGTTTTTTGTAATTCTTATAGTCAAACTGAAATTAGATTAAATGGAGGTGATGTAACACTTGAACAAGAATTTGATTTATTAGATATATATTCAAAATCGGATGAAATTTTTGATAATAAATACTATAGGTACTTAAGCTTCAAAGAAATACCAGATTTGTCTACAAGACAAAAAATTAATGAATTAGGTATTGTTTTTATAGATTATATACCTGATAATACTTATTATGTGTCTGTCTCAAAAAATTTAACAGAATCAGTATTAATAAATAATGGTATTTCTAGTGTTAATAAAATACCATATGATCAAAAATTAGATTATAGTGTTAAAAATAAAGATTTTCCAGTTTGGTCAATTGATGGTGATTTAGTCAAAATAGTTGTTGATTTTTATGATGGAGTTAATTTTGAAAAAGCAGTATCTTTAATATCTAATAAGTATAATGTTTATTTTAATAATAAACATTATTCTAAAATTTTTATTCAGATAGATATAAATAGAATTAATGAATTGTCAGAATATTCTTTTATTTCTTCTGTTCAAGTTATTCCACCTACTCCTAAGCCTGAAAATTATACAGCAAGAACATTACATAGAGCAAACACATTAAATCCAAATATTAATATTTCCGGATCTGTATTAGACGGAGAAGGTATAAGTATTATGATGCAAGATGATGGAGAGATAGGTCCACATATAGATTATCAAGG
>PALO01000029.1 GCA_002706465.1 Flavobacteriales bacterium | reverse complement strand
AGAACCATCATCTACAGTAGCTGTAGGGTCATAGTTATTAGCTGTAGCGTCTGTACATCCGTAACATGATACAAGATCACATGAACCATCATCTACAGTAGCTGTAGGGTCATAGTTACAAGCAGTTGCATCTGTACATCCGTAAGTCTGACATTCGTTAACACTAAAAGCGTCAATAGATATGTCACCACATCCACAGTTAGGAGTAGCTAACGTACCTACTATAGTTATCGTAGCGTTTGTTTCACTAGCAAAAGCAGATAAATCTACTACTGCTAAATTCCACTGATCGCCTTGATTACCAGATGTTAACCATACAGAAGTACCGTTTACAAACATTTCTAATGTTCCCATACAACCAGCATTCGCTAGGTCTGACATATGGTACCAAAAAGAAAGTTCTGGACAACTTAAAGCAGATAAATCCATACACTCGCTTGTTAATGTAGCAACAGCTCCATCAGCAACAAATGATGCTTCCATAAAAATGAAGTCACCTCCTGTAACGTCTGCGCTTGGACCTGTACAACTTGTTGGCGTACTGTTTCCAATACTCCAGTTTGTACCGTCTGTGCCTCCTAATGATATAGTAGGTGATTGAACCCAACTACCAAATCCAGCATCAAAATCTTCATAATATGAAGAAGCACAAGCAAAAGAACAAGAACCATCATCTATATTAGCTGCAGGATCATAGTTCAATGCACTAGGATCTGTACAACCTTCGATTGTACAAACTGCACTACCTAAAGAGAAGATTCCTGAATCAGGAGCAATACCTGACATGGTTATGTTAGAACCTACTAAAGCCCATGAGATTTCATTATCCCATGTACCTCCTCCTACAGCATACGAATAACAGTCATCTGGTAAACACCATTCAACTGAACCCGTAAGAGGATTCGGCACAGAGTAGCCACTTAAAGTTTGTGTGTCTACTAACGTACCGTTAGAGTCATACAATCTAAATGAAGCTCCATTCCAACCATCACCATAAGAGTCAGACATGTTCAGAGTAAGTTCGTTATCCAAACAAGGATAAGTACATGAACCATCATCAAAAGTAGCTGCAGGATCGTAGTTAGAAGCAGTTGCGTCTGTACAGCCTGGTGCACATCCGAATTGACCTGCTATAAAACCACTAGTAAGTGAGTTACCAGCATTAAATACCGGTGTTTCATATAAGAAACCTCCATTACCATCTACAAGCTTAACACTTCCACCATAGCCAAAATTCCAACCGTCACCCCATGTATCATAAAGATTCACTGTATAACAGTCATCTGGCCAACAGAAAGGACCTAAAGTAGTATTAAAGCCGTTATCTGCAGCTGTGTATCCTCCTCCTGAAACCATCACATTCCCTTGTGAGTCAGTAATGTCCCAAGAAGCTTCACTTGCATAAAGATCAAGTTGAATAGTTACACTTACACTATTTTCAAAACAACAAGAACCGTCATCGTCGGTTGCCAAGGCGTTATAGTTAGAAGCAGTTGCATCTGTACAACCCCAGATCTGACAAGAAGCGCCAATACCTAAAGAATATACACCTGCACCTGAACCATTAGCAGCACTTCCTCCACTTAAAAGGATAGTTCCTTGTGAATCAGTAATGTCAAATGCCATCTCGCCTGCAAATAAGCCTGCTGTAGCGCCATTACTGTCAACACCTACTGTTACTATGTAAGCACATCCTTCTGGTAAACAAACAGAGTCTGTTCCAAATGAACCAGCGTGAATTGTACCGTTAGCCCAAGTATTACCTAAAGTATCAGTAATTGTATAGCTTCCTTGATTCCATCCATCTGACCATTGATCATACATGTTGACTGCAACAACGTTGTCAGTACAACAAGATACAAATTCACATGATCCGTCATCAAAAGTAGCTGTAGCGTCATAGTTACAAGCAGCTGCATCTGTACATCCCACTGGAACTAATTCGTCAATACATAAACCATCAATAGCCAAATCAGAAGTCCATCCACCTCCAGTTACACTAGTAACTTGGATTCTAATTGGATCAGATCCTGCCCATTGAGATAAATCAAGACTTGCAAAATTCCAATCCCAACCTTGGTCACCAAATACAAAGAATACTTGAGTTGTATCACCATTTGTTGGACTAATTACCTCAACAGATAAACTACCCATATCTAACCCGTACATATTGTACCAGAAGTTAAAAGCAGGTGATGTTAAATTGTCAAGATTAATGCATCCACTAATTAATGTTCCTGTATTGTAATTGTTACCAGAAGACTCAGTGAACATAAAAGATCCACCTGTTACGTCTCCAGAAGGAGGTCCTGTTTGCAATGATGGAGTAGAAGTTCCTTGAGTCCAATCAAAGTCATCAGTTGTGACTTGAGTAAAGAAACCTGTTCCAGCAGCATCAAAATTCTCACATATTGGAGCGTATGTTCCAGTATAATCACAAGAACCGTCATCTGTGTTTGCGTTAGGATCAAAGTTACAAGCAGTTGCATCTATACATCCAAAAACAGGACATACTCCAGAAGCACCAAAGTTTCCGCTTGCGTTACCTCCAGAAGCAAGAATTGCTCCAGAAGCATCAACTATCTCCCATGAGTTTTCAGTTGCGTATAAAGCATTTTCGTTATAAAATATGCTATCACAAGTTGATAAATCTACACAAAGACTAAAAGAAGCAGAAGCTCCTTGGTCTATAGTAAATGTATCAGTACCTATAACAACATTATTAAACGTGCCTGCCCAGCTCCAGCCGTCACCCCATGAATCATAAAGATTCAAAGTAGCTTGGTCAAATAAACAACAAGAACCATCATCTATAGTAGCTAATGGATCGTAGTTTGAAGCTGTTGCATCTGTACATCCAAGTATATCACAACCAGGACCTAAGTTGAAACTTAAGTTGTTAACTGGTGCGCCTCCACTTGCAATAACAGATCCACTTGCATCTGATAATGTCCAAGAAACTTCTGATTGCCATGAACCTCCATCACAAGTAATAGAGTAAGCACAGCTATCAGGAAGACAGAAAAGTGCTGTCCCTGTAGCTCCTGTTGTTATTGTTGCTGTTTCTAAAACAGAACCTGAAGGTCCGAAGATAACAAAAGCGTTACCGTTCCAACCGTCACCATAAGCATCATTCATAACAAGAGTTAGCATGTTATCCAGACAAAAAGCACAAGTACCATCGTCCGAGTTTGCTAAAGGATCGAAATTCATAGCTGTAGGGTCTGTACAACCATAAACGAAAGGGATACAGCTTCCGTCATCAAAAGTAGCTGTTGGATCATAGTTCAATGCTGTTGCATCAGTACATCCACCAGTACCTGCTGTAAAAGTAACTGTAAAATCAAAATTAGATGTTGACCATGTATCATCCCAGAAAATGTAAACGTTCATACCTGCAAAAACAGATATAGTTAAATCTGATTCAAATTCATTAAATAGCCAACTACCATAATCATCATTGTATCCTAAATCTGCTGACGCAGCTGTTCCGTTAGAAACGGCACAGTTAGAAAACAGACCAAGATAAGTGTCCACTCCAGACCCTATAGATGAAACATTTAATTGTCCATCAGCAGTAGCTGTATAAACATACCAATGTGGTTGACTTGGAGCTGAATTAACACCATCTAAGGCGATAACAGCAGCACTACAGTCTAAACCAGCATAAATACAAGAACCGTCATCTGAATTTGCAGCAGGGTCATAGTTTGCAGCATTTGCATCCGTACATCCTATAACAGTTGTCGCATAGTCAGTAATGACCATATCGTCAACACGCCATTCAGATCCGTCTTGTCCTTGGTAGTTAAAAGCAACCCATATACTGCTTCCTGAGAATGTAGAAATGTCAACCGAAATTGAATCCCATACATTGTCATTGGCTAAGGTTGGATCAAACTGAGTGAAAACAGAAGACCAGTTGGCTAAGCCAGTTGCTGGATCTACTGTAGAGACTAACACGTCATGATAATGAGAATAAGTTTGTGCATAGGTCGTAAAGTTCCACCATTGTAAATAAATGTTTGATGAAGCTGCTGAAAGATCTATTTCAGGGCTTATCATCCAATCATTAAAAGCGGGACAAGACGTTCCTGTACAAAAAGTTGCGTTATTCCAATTATGAAACGCACTAGATGGAGGAGATACTGCTATCCCGTTATAACTCCAAGAACCTGCTGGTGGCGTAATAGCCAAGCCTGTTAATGGATCATAACTTTCAAAAGTCCAGTTACCTAGGGTAGTATTGCCGTTAGCATCTTGACCCCAAGTAGTGAAATCCTCCGAGTACACTACAGTTTGTGAAAACAATGATGAAGTAGAAAAAAGAAAGACACATAATATAGACATAAAAATTTTAGTCCAACTATGCTTAGTAGAAAATTTTTCCATAACTTAATTGTTTAGGTTAGTAATTTGTTTTTAAATAAAAGTAAAGATTTATACAAAAAAATTGACACATATAGACATATGTCTGGACTTAGAAATTCCGAAATGTTCTTCATAGTACTTTACTTTTCTTGCGCAAAAAGTCCTGAAATTTAACAATAATTTAACATATTGTCAAATTATTTTGAATATTATAAACAATTGATTCTGTTAATTATAGCTAATAACTAAATTTAAAACAATTTTTAATACTTAATACAAAATTAGGACTCAAGTATAAATACGAATATTAATTTAATTATGTTGCAAATAAAAAATGAAATTGAAATATATTTGTAAAATATGTTTAAGTTATATTTATTTTCAATAGTTTCTTTATTCTTTATTATATCCTGTGCTAATATAATGCCTCTTAGTGGAGGAGAAAAAGACATTACACCTCCTGAAATTATATCTTTTGAACCTAAAACAAAATCTTGCAATTTTAATCAAGAAAAAATAATTATTGAATTCGATGAATACATCGTTAAAAATAACATAACNAAAGAATTCTTTTCTTCTCCTAGTTTAAAAAACAATCCTATAATAACAACAAAAGGNAAAAAAGCATATATAGAATTGAATAATGATTTGGAGCCTAATCAAACATATATTTTTAATCTTGACAACTGCTTTAAAGATTTAAATGAAGGTAATGTTTTAAAAAACTTAAAATATGTTTTTGCNACAGGAGAAAATATTGATAGTTATGTTTTGTCTGGATTTATTAAAGAAACTCCTAGCTATATTGAACCCTTAATTTTTTCTGACAAAATGTATGTTTTAATTTATGATAAAAAACCTGATTCTACTATAAGAGTAACTGAAGCAAAATATATTATCAAAATGAATAACAAAAATGAATATAAAATAGAAAATGTTGCAAAAAAAGAATACGAAATATACTTTTTAATTGACGATAATAAAAACTTACAATATGATTTAGGTGAAGTTGTAGGCTTTGAAAGAAACGATACTATATTTCCTTTTAAAGAAAGTAACAAAAAAATATTTAAAACAGACACATTAAAACATGATAGTATTCATTACGAAAACAGTTTAAATGTTTATATTAATTCAAAAAAAGAAAGTATAAAAATAATAAAGCTGTACAATGAAAAACATGAAGAATCTTATTCTTTCACAATTGATCAAAGTATAAAAAACAAAAATGANACTTTAATTATAAANAACCTATATCCTGGCAAGTATAAGATCTTTGTGTTTGAAGATGTGAACAAAAACAAAAAACTTGACATGGGAAACTTTATTAATAAAGTGTTGCCAGAAAAGATATTACACCAAGGTTCTACTGAAATAAGATCAAATTGGGATCATCAAATTTTAATTAATTTATAACATTTATTTAAAAATTATATATATTTGTTTGTCGATTGGACATTATGGACAATAATGGACATGCTGACAAAAAAAGACACAAAATGATAAGTTCTTCTATAGTGAGAAAAATAACTATGGCTCTTTCGGGGTTGTTTTTAATATTATTTTTAACACAACATCTTGCTATAAATCTAACTTCAATATTACCTGATGAGGGGAAAACATTTAATAAGATAGCTCATTTTATGGGATACAACCCTATTGTTCAATTTATAATACAACCCATACTTATAGTTGGTGTTATCTTTCATTTCTTGATGGGGTTTATAATAGAGATTAAAAACAATAAATCTAGAAGTGAAAAATACAAATTTTACAACCAAAACAACTCTTCTTGGTTTTCAAGAAATATGATTTTTAGCGGGCTTGTTATTTTGTCTTTTTTAGTTTTACACTTTTACGATTTTTGGGTGCCTGAAATAGATTACAAGTATATAAGCTTAAATGAACCTGATAGTTTAAGNTATTATGATGAATTAATACATAAGTTTCACGGTGATAATATAAAACTTTTTTTATACTGTATTTCTTTTGTTTTCTTGGGCTTTCATTTGTATCACGGTTTTGCGTCNTCTTTAAAGTCTATAGGTTTTGACCACAAGTATTATAAAATGATAAAAAAAATATGCGAATTATACTCTGTAATTGTTCCTGCCGGATTTATATTAATTGCTGTAATTCATTTTCTGTAATTTTATTAAAAAATGATAATAAAAATAACTTTAAATAAAAGTAGACAACATGGACAATAAAGGACATCTTTTTAGTATAAGTGAGTTATCTTCACTACTTAAGGTTTCTGTCAAAACAATAAGAAGATATATAAAAGACGGTAAAATACAATCTACAAAAATTGGTGGTGTTCATAGAATATATGAATCTGATTTAAAAAAGTTTATTGATTATAACGAAAAAGAACCTTTAAAGAAAAAAGATAATTTTTTCCCTTATGACTCAAAAATACCTGAAGGTGTTTTAGAAAAAAAGTGGTCTAATCATAAACAAAAAATAAACTTAGTTAGTCCTGCTAATAAAAGACTTATAGATATAATAGTTATTGGCAGCGGTTTAGCTGGAGGTTCCGCTGCTGCAACCTTGGCTGAATTGGGATATAATGTAAAATGTTTTTGTTTTCAAGACTCTCCCAGAAGAGCTCACTCTATAGCCGCGCAGGGCGGAATAAATGCAGCAAAAAATTATCAAGGTGACGGGGATTCTGTTTATAGACTTTTTTACGACACAATAAAAGGTGGTGACTATAGGTCAAGGGAGGCAAATGTTCATCGTTTAGCTGAAGTTTCATCCAATATAATAGACCAGTGTGTTGCTCAAGGAGTGCCTTTTGCAAGAGAATATGGAGGAACACTTGACAATAGATCTTTTGGAGGAGTACTTGTTTCAAGAACATTCTACGCTAAAGGACAAACAGGACAACAGCTTTTATTGGGAGCTTATTCGGCAATGAACAGACAAATAAACAAAGGGAAAATTAAAATGTACTCAAGACATGAAATGTTAGAACTTGTTTTAATAAAAGGAAAAGCTAGAGGTATAATAGCTCGAAATCTAGTAACTGGTGAAATCGAAAGACACGGAGCTCATGCTGTAGTTGTTGCTAGTGGTGGTTATGGTAATGTGTTTTATCTATCTACAAACGCTATGGGAAGCAATGTGACTGCTTCCTGGAAATTATACAAAAAAGGTGCTCTGTTTTCTAATCCTTGTTTTACTCAAATACACCCTACATGTATACCTGTATCTGGTGAAAACCAATCCAAATTAACCTTGATGTCTGAATCGTTAAGAAATGATGGAAGAATTTGGGTTCCAAAAAATAAAAAAGACTCAGATAAAATAAGAAAAGGAGAGTTGAAGCCAACTGAAATTAAAGAAGAAGACCGAGACTACTATCTAGAAAGAAGGTATCCTGCTTTCGGTAATCTTGTGCCAAGAGACGTAGCTTCAAGAGCTGCAAAAGAAAGATGTGATGCTGGTTACGGTATAAACAAAACAGGAGAAGCTGTTTATTTAGATTTTTCATCCGCCATAATAAGATATGGGAAAGAGAAAGCTTTATCTCTAAGAGAAAACACAGAAGATATTAATTTGATAAAAAAATTAGGTGAAGAAATAATACAATCAAAATATGGAAATCTTTTTGCAATGTATGAAAAAATAACTGACCAAAATCCTTACAAAACTCCAATGATGATTTATCCAGCAACACACTACACAATGGGTGGAGTCTGGGTGGATTATAACTTAATGTCATCAATCCCTGGATGCTATGTTGTCGGTGAAGCTAACTTTTCAGATCACGGAGCAAACAGGTTAGGAGCTTCAGCGCTAATGCAAGGTCTTGCTGATGGTTATTTTATACTTCCATATACAATAGGTGATTACTTGTCTAATGATATAAGAACAGGAAAAATAAACACTGATTGCAAAGAGTTCGAAGAAGCTGAAAAAAAAGTTACTAGTTTTTTAAATAAAATAATATCTATAAAAGGATCAAAACCTGTAGATTATTTTCATAAAGAATTAGGTAAAATAATATGGAATGATTGCGGGATGTCAAGNAACAAAGAAGACCTTTTAAAGGCAATAGAAAAAATAAAAAAACTAAGAAAAGAATTTTACAAAAACGTTTACGTNCCTGGTGATTTAAATGAATACAACGAGGAACTTTGCAAAGCGGGAAGGGTAGCAGATTTTTTAGAACTCGGTGAGTTGTTTGCAAAAGACGCTTTATCAAGAAATGAATCATGTGGTGGACATTTTAGAGAAGAGTATCAAACTCCTGAAGGAGAAGCCTTAAGAGATGACGAAAAATATAATTTTGTTAGTTGTTGGAAATATTCTGAAAAAGAACCAAAACTTTACAAAGAGTACTTAAAGTTTGAATTTGTTGAATTAAAATCTAGAAGCTATAAATAATATGAAATTAAAACTTAAAATTTGGAGACAAAAAAATAAATCGAGCAAAGGAAAAATGAAAGACTATAGTATTACAGATGTGGATGGAGATATGTCTTTTCTTGAAATGCTTGATATATTAAACATGCAACTAATAGAACAAAAAGAAGAACCGGTTGCTTTTGANCATGATTGTAGAGAAGGAATATGCGGGTCTTGCTCATTATTTATAAATGGTAAGCCTCACGGTCCGGAAAAGGGCACAACAACATGTCAGCTTCACATGAGAAAATTTAAAGATGGTGATACTATTTTTATAGAACCTTTTAGAGCAAACTCTTTCCCTATTATAAAAGATTTAGTAGTTGACAGGTCTGCCTTTGACAGAATACAACAAGCNGGCGGGTATNTTTCTGTAAATACATCAGGAAACACCCAAGATGCGAANAACATAAAAATAGAAAAACCAAAAGCAGAAGAGGCTTTTAATGCAGCAGCTTGTATAGGATGTGGAGCTTGTGTTGCTACTTGCAAAAACTCTTCAGCAATGCTGTTTACTTCCGCAAAAGTATCACAATACTCACTTTTACCTCAAGGTCAAGTAGAGAGAAAAGAAAGAGTGCTTAATATGGTAAAACAAATGGATAAAGAGGGTTTTGGTAATTGCTCAAACACAGGCGCCTGTGAAATTAGTTGTCCAAAAGAAATATCAATAAAAAATATAGCTAGAATGAATCAAGAATTCATAAAAGCTAAAGTTAATAAATAAACTATATTATGAAATATGATGAAATAAATTCTTCTCTTTTTATACAAAATAGAAAGAATTTTATACAAAAACTAAATAAACACTCTATAGCTGTATTTCATTCTAACGATATAATGCCAACAAACGCTGATGGGTCTATGAAATTTAAACAAAATAGTAATTTGTTTTACCTGTGTGGAATAGATCAAGAAGAGAGTGTTTTAGTGATTTATTATAATGTTGGTAGTGATTCTTTTGAAGAAGTGATGTTTGTAAAAGAAACTAATAGTTTAATTGCTATATGGGAAGGAGAAAAATTATCTAAACAAAAAGTAGAAAAATTATCTGGAATAAAAAAAGTTGAATGGGTTCAAGAGTTTGAGTCTTTTTTAAAAGAAACTGTCTCAAAAAACAAAATAGATAAAATCTATATAAATACTAACGAGCATAGCAGAAACAGCAATAAGGTTGAAACAAAAAATCAAAGATTTATAAAAAGATTAAACAAAAATTACTCTGAACTATCACAATTTAAGTCTTCTGAAATAATAGACGAATTAAGAACAATAAAGTCTGAAACAGAAATTAAGCTGATAAAAACTGCTTGTGAAATAACTAAAAAAGGATTTATAAAAGTTCTAAAAAGCATAAAACCTGGAACAAAAGAATATGAAATAGAAGCTGAGTTTATTAGTTGCTTTTTGAAAAACAAAGCAACGGGCTTCGCTTATGAGCCAATTATAGCTTCAGGGAAGAACTCTTGCGTTCTACACTATGTGGCTAACAATAAAGAATGTTTTAAAGATGATATAATTTTAATGGATGTAGGTGCTGAATATGCAAATTATTGTGCAGATATGACAAGATGTGTTCCTGTAAATGGTTCTTTTTCAAAGAGACAAAAACAAGTTTATAATGCTGTTTTAAATGTTATGAAAAAAAGCATAAAAATCTTACAACCTAATTTANATCTAANTATTTACNGAGAAGAGGTNAATAAAATAATGGAAGANGAGCTAATTAATATTGGTCTAATTAGNATGATTGATNTTAAAAAACAAAANCCTAAAAACCCTGCTTACAGAAAATATTTTATGCATGGNGTTTCTCATTATTTAGGTCTTGATGTNCATGATGTNGGAGACATGAATCAAACAATAAAGCCAGGAATGATTTTTACTTGTGAACCTGGTATATATATACCCGAAGAAAACTTGGGNATAAGACTAGAAAATGANATNTTAATCACANAATCTGGNAACATAGACTTAATGTCTGAAATACCAATAGAAATATCAGAAATAGAATCATACATGAATAAAACATAAAAATTTAATATATTTATGTTATGCATGGNAANAAACACGAAACTATTTGTTTTNTCTGGCGAAAACAAATACTTAATANTTACATTAAAAAACAANNTCTTAGGTCTACCCCTGAAAGAGTTAAAATATTAGAACTAATACACGAAATGAATTCTCATTTCACTATACAAGANTTATTTAATNTATTAAATAAAAAANACAAAATATCTAAAGCTACNATATACAATAACATAAATATCTTTATCGAATGTAAACTTTTGGTGAAACATTCTTTTTCCAACCGAGAATCATTATATGAAAAAAACAANTTNCAAAACACGTATCATTTAATATGTAAATGTGGNAAAATACAGGAATTNCAAAATAAAAAAATTTCATCTATACTAGAATTAGTGAAAAAAGATTTTAAAGAACAGCAAGTAAAAAGCTATTCGCTNAATTTTTATACAGAATGTGTTTCTTGNCCTAATGCTTAATTAGTTTTTTTGAAAAAACATGTCTTTGTAAATTAAAAATANCATTATAATAAAAGAAGAGTGCATGATTAACCCTGATATCATGATTAAATATTTTGTCCAAATAAANCCATGCCATAAAAGCCACATACTNCCGAAAGTTGTAACCAAACATATCATGGGCTCTACCATAAAAAACTTTTTCAAAAACAAATTATAATTAGTACAATTAAAAATTAAGCCTAATAATAAAAAAACACATGACAAGCTGATTAAGTGTGTATGTACTATAGTGTTTAATTCTGCTTTTGGCATTTTAAAATAAAGAACATCTTGATCAGTGTTTTCATCAGCACCTAAAATATTTCTTTCTATTCCTGATACAGAAAAATTTGTAGTAAAGTTTAATAAGTCTAAGCCTGAAAGATAACCTAATGTTAACACAAATAAAAAACATGATAAAAATATCTTGATCCTCAGGCTAATAGACCCAAGACTTATGTATATGTTACTTGTTTTTAATTTTTTTCTTTCTTTGTTCATTTTTGTTTTGTGATTCTAATTTAGAAACATTTTTATTTACTTCAGACAAAGTGTGGTTTTTTCTTTTTTTGATATTTATATTTATAGACGCGTTACTGAATTTTATTTTAACCATTTTGACATTTCTGATTTTAACTTAGAAATATCTGTTTTTAAAGAATTCACAGATATAGTGGCTCCAGATATAGCTTGTACGTCTTCTATTTCTCTATTAGAAAATTGCTTTAACCACCTTTTTGACCTTATTTCTCCTCCCCAATCTTCTCTATAAGCTAATATTTTTATGTGATCAATATTTAAATCGTTATCAAAAATCAACATATAATCAAATACATCGTGTTTACTAGGAGCTTGCCTTAAGCACAAGTATCCTGTTTGTTTGTTATCAATAATTATATTAAAATAATTTGAATTAAAATCTGTTTTTATGATATCATAATTAGAATCATATATTTTGTCTAATTCTTTTATTTTTTTACTTAAAACCAAATCACTTGGCTCCCATTGAGAAAATAAAATTAAATTATTTGTTAAAAACAGAATAACAAAAAAAATCTTCATGTTAAAATTTATTAAAGAAAAATTCAGCTTAAAAAAAAGAAGATTTCAAAAACTTTTTTTT
>PALO01000028.1 GCA_002706465.1 Flavobacteriales bacterium | reverse complement strand
ATAATTGATTTTTTAATAAATCTGATTCAAATTTATTTTTACTCTTAGTGTCATCTGGAGACCAGAATTGAGGAAATTTTTGTGATATTTCTAAAGGAGTTAAACCTGCAAAAAAAGAATTACGAGAAAATTCCGTGGAAGTTGGCAATATGCTAAAGTATAAATCTTCTTTTATGTTAAAATCCTCTGCAATATATTTTTCAATTAATTTCCACTGATCATATCTTAAATTATCAACAACTATAACAAATAAATCTTCTGAATCTTTTATTAAAGGAGAAATTAACCTTTTGAAAATATTATGAGACATAACTGGAGAATCTTGTCCTTTGAACCAACCTTCATAATTTAATTTTATATACTTAAAGAATAAATCATTCGCCTTATCATACTGATCATATAAAGTATTTATTAACTCTAAATTATTTGTTTCTATTAATTCTAACTCCCAAAAAACTATTTTCTTATATAATTCTATCCAACCATTGAAATCTAGATTTTGATTTATTAAAGAATATATATCACGAAAACCCTGATTGTACATCGAAACAGTTTTTGAACTTATTAAATCTGTTATGTTTAAATTTTTCTTAATAGAAAGAAGAATTTGATTTGGATTTACAGGTTTAATTAAATAATCAGATATTTTAGAACCTATTGCATCCTCCATTATACTTTCTTCTTCATTTTTAGTAATCATTATAACAGGTTTGTATTTTAATGAACTTGATTTAGGTTTTGCTGTTTTTGATTATTTAGATTTTAATATTCATGAGGTTTCGGAATACAAAGGTTATTTGTCAAGTAAAAATAATACTTTTTACATAGGTGACTTAAAGTCTTCTTTTTACATTGAAGAATCTCAATGTATTGTTAAGGGGCACGGTGTTTTTGATTTTGGGTTTGATTTTGGGGTTTGTGATGAAATTATTGTTGGGCAATTTGAATTTGACGTTAATAAAAATACGTTCTCTTCTAAATGTATGTTAGGTCTTGATTTTGAATTAGATAAGAAAAAATCATTTTCTATGATTGGCGAATCAATCCAAGATGATATTATGCTAGAAGAATTGGACATAGAAGAAACTTTTTATGTCCCTGTTTTCAATTTATTCTTAAATGAAGATGAAGTTTATGATTATGATTTATATGGTGAATTCAAACAAATACCGTCTATATTAAATAAAAGTTTATTTTTTTACAATGTGGAATTAAAATGGGATGATGAAGATAATCTCTTATACTCTATAAATAATCTTGACTTAGGAAACATTAAAGGTTATCAAATAAATAAAAATTTAAAAGGAGGTGTGATTCTGGATAAGTTAAATAACTCTTTTGATGTTTTAGTTAAAAGTGAATATGAAAGTTATGATTTTTATTTTTTCAATTACAATAATAAAAACAAGAAACTTAGTTTGTTCTCTCAAAACACAGATCTAATGAATCACATCGGAGATATTAAGAAGTCAAAAAGACAGGAAAAGCATAAGAAAAAAATAATTTACTTTTATGATCTTTTTCAATCTGAAAATGAAAAAGAAATATTTGAAGATAAATTGAACAAGTTGTAGTCTTTTTAATATTTTTGTCTTATAAATTTGGCTCCGTAGCTTAACTGAATAGAGCACCAGATTACGGCTCTGGAGGTTGCAGGTTTGAATCCTGCCGGAGTCACAAAAAACAATGAATATATTAAATCATAATTTTTGGCCTTTAACTATAAATAGATCATTTGATGATTTAATATTTGGTATTTCGAAAATTAAAAACAAATCAAATTTTAATAATAAAAATATTAATAACATTTATGATTTAATTAGACTAAATAAACAAGAAATAATCAGTGATTATGGTTGTTTGATTGGTTCTAGAAACAAACGTGTTATTAATTCTGAATTAGAAGAAGAATCTAATGTAAATATGATTGGAAATCAAATTTACATAGGTAAAAATGTTAAATTAAATCATATATCAATTAATGCATCTGAAGGTCCTGTTTGGATAGGTGATAATGTTACTGTTATGGATGGTTCTGTTATTAAAGGTCCAGTTGCTATTCTAGAAGGTTCAGTAATTAAAATGGGAGCTAAAATATACCCTGGAACAACAATAGGAGCTTATTGTAAGGTTGGGGGAGAGGTCTCAAATAGTATTATTTTAGGTTATACAAATAAAGCTCATGATGGATTTTTAGGTGATTCTTACATAGGAGAGTGGTGTAATTTAGGAGCAGGTACAAATATTTCTAATTTAAAAAACAATTATTCTAATATTAAACTGTGGAATTATTTAGAAGGAAGATTTATTGATACAGGTATGCAGTTTTGTGGTTTGTTTATGGGTGATCATTCAAAATGTGGAATTAATACTATGTTTAATACAGGTACTGTTGTAGGTGTTTTTTGTAATATATTTGGTTCAGGTTATCCAAGAAATTTTATCCCTTCTTTTTCTTGGGGCGGTGCTCACGGTTTTAAAGAACACAAGATAGAAGAGGCTTTAAATACAGCTAGTAAAGTTCTTTTAAGAAGAGGTTGTGAACTTAGTGTTCATGAAATAGATATTTTTAAAAATATTTTTAACGAAACAAAGAAGTATAGAAAAAAATAATTAATATGTTTTATAATTTTGCAGAATTCCTTAATGATGATATAGACGCCATACCTTTAATGGACGACAAAGAAGATTTTATTGATAAAAAATTACCTAAAAGTCTTCCTATTTTACCTTTACGTAATACAGTTTTATTTCCAGGTGTCGTTATACCAATAACAATAGGTAGAGCTAAATCTTTAAAACTTGTTAAAGATATAAATGAGAAATCTAAAATTATAGGAGTTGTTGCTCAAAAGAATGATAAGTCTAGTAATATTGAATTTGAAGACTTACACAAGGTTGGAACCGTAGCTAAAATTATAAAGACTATTAAAATGCCCAATGGAAAGCTTACCGCTATTATACAAGGTAAGAGGGCTTTTAAAATGAAAAATTTGTTAACAAAAGAACCCTATATTCAAGCTACAGTTATTGAGTACAGAGAAGATGTTCCAAATGTAAAAACTAAAAAATTTAAGGCTATTATAGAATCTATAAAAGAAGTTTGTCTTAAAATTATAAGATTTTCACCTGAAATACCATCTGAAGCTCAGCTTGCTATAGATAATATAGATAATAACGTTTTTTTAATAAATTTTGTTTGTTCTAACATGAATTTAAATGTTAGTAATAAACAGATTTTATTAGAAGAAAAAAATGTAGAAAAAAGAGCTAAAAAAACTTTAGAGAAATTATTGGAAGAACTACAGATGCTAGAAATGAAAAATGAGATTCAGAGTAAAGTTAAAACAGATTTAGATAAGCAACAAAGAGAATATTTTCTTAACCAACAGCTTAAAACTATAAAAGAAGAATTAGGTTCTTCATCTGAAAAAGAAATAGATGAATTAAGAGATAAATCCAAATCTAAAAAATGGAATAAAGAGGTTGCCTCTCTTTTTGATAGAGAATTAGGTAAATTGAATAGGATGAATCCAGCTATGGCTGATTATTCTGTTCAAAGGACATATTTGGAATTAATACTTGACTTACCATGGGGTGAGTTTACAAAAGATAAGTATGATTTTTCTTTTACTAAAAAAGTTTTAGAAAAAGATCACTATGGAATGGATGATGTTAAAAAAAGAATACTTGAATATTTAGCTGTATTAAAGCTTAAGTCTGATATGGATTCACCTATAATATGTTTACATGGTCCTCCTGGTGTTGGTAAAACTTCTTTAGGTAAATCTATAGCTGAGTCTTTAGGTAGAAATTTTATCAGAATGTCTTTAGGTGGTTTGAGAGATGAAGCTGAAATTAGAGGACATAGAAAAACTTATATAGGAGCTATGCCTGGAAGAATAGTTAAATCTATAAATAGAGCTGGTAGTTCCAATCCTGTATTTGTATTAGATGAGATTGATAAAGTTGCAAATGATTTTAGAGGAGATCCTTCTTCAGCTCTTTTAGAAGTTTTAGATCCTGAACAAAATAATAGTTTTTATGACAATTATTTAGAAATGGGTTTTGATTTATCTAAAGTTTTATTTGTTGCTACTGCTAATAATATTTCAAATATACATCCAGCTTTACTTGATAGAATGGAACTTATAGAAATTAATGGTTATACTGTTGAAGAGAAAATTCAAATTTTTAAAAAACATTTATGGCCAAAACAGTTATTAAAGCATGGTTTAAAAAATAATGATATTAAAATAGATAATAATATAATTGAGTGTGTAATTACTGATTACACTAGAGAGTCTGGTGTTAGGAAATTAGAAAAAAAAATATCTAGTATATTAAGACATATATCTATGCAAATTGTTTTAAAAGAAAATTTTAACAAAAAAATAAATAAAAAAGATATTGTTGATATTTTAGGTCCTGTAAAGTATAAGAATGAGTACATTTTAAACAATCATTTGCCTGGTGTAGTTGTAGGTTTAGCTTGGACTTCAGTAGGAGGGGATATTTTATTTATAGAATCAACTTTATCTAAAGGTAAAGGCAAGTTAACTTTAACTGGTAATTTAGGTAATATAATGAAAGAGTCAGCAAATATAGCATTAGAATTTTTAAAATCTAATTATTATGAGTTTGGTATAAATCCTTCTATTTTTAAGAATTGGGACATACATATACATGTTCCTGAAGGAGCTACTCCTAAAGATGGTCCTTCAGCCGGTATAGCAATGTTTATAGCTTTAGTTTCTTTATTTACTCAAAGGAAAGTAAAATCTAATATAGCTATGACAGGAGAAATCACATTAAGAGGTAAAATATTACCTGTAGGTGGTATTAAAGAAAAAATATTGGCAGCTAAAAGGGCTGGTATAAAAGAAGTTGTGCTTTGTAGTAATAATAAAAATGATATTAGTTTAATTAAAAAACAGTATATTAAGGGTTTAAAGATTCATTATATTGATAATATGATTGATGTTGTTAAAGTCGCTATAAATAAAACAAAAGTCAGTAATTACAAAAAAATATTTTAAATTTAATTTATATGGATAACAATACAATAGTTAACGTGAGCCAATCAGTAGCCATACTTATAGATGGTAATAACATAGAGATGAGTTTACATAGTGAATATAGAAATAAATCTGTGATGCTTAATTTTGATGCTTTAATCCCAAGGTTGTTAGATAATAGGGGCTTGAATAGATTAGTTTACTTTAGAGAGGGTAAGAATATATCAAGTAAATTGGCTGAAAGATTACATTCTAAATATCATGGTACAGTTGTGCCTTGTCATAAATCTGCAGATATACCATTAACTATTAAAGCTACACAATTAGCAAAGAAAGTTGATACAATAATTATTTTATCTGGAGATTCTGATTACATAGAATTAGTTAGACATCTTAAAGGAGAAGGAGTTAGGTTGGAGTTAGCTGCTTTAAAGTCAACTACAGCACAAATATTAATTGATGAGGTTGATTATTTTACACCAATTATAAAAGAAGATTGTTTCTTACATAAAGATTTTAATCGTAGTAGAAAATAAATAATTCTCATTAAATGAGATTTACACTAACATATTTTTTTGTTTTTTTTGTTTTTTTTGCTTTTCCGCAAAATAATATTTTTGATTTCACAAATTTGTCTTTTTCCTCTAGATCTTCTGCAATGGGTGGTGATTTGATTAATATATATGATGATGATGTCAATATTGCTGTTGTAAATCCCTCATGTTTAAATTCTAACATGAACAATAAGTTGTCTTTTAGTTTTATAGATTATTACACAGATATAAATTACTTTTCAAGTGTTTTTGTTACAGATGTTAATGATTTTGGTTCTTTTTGTTTTGGTTTTTTTGGAGTTAATTATGGTGATTTTATAGAGTCAGATGAAACTGGTAATGTTATAGGTTCTTTCAAAGCGGGTGAATATATGTTTACATTAGGTAGTAGTAAAAAAATATTAAAAAAATTATATTTGGGTTCTAATTTTAAGTTTTTGTATTCAAATTTGTATAACATTTCATCAACAGCATTATCATCAGATTTGTCTTTTTTTTACAAATCAGATTTATCTAATTTTACTTTGTTGTTTAGGAATATGGGAGCAACTATTAAGAGTTATAATAGTAATAAATATATTTTGCCTTTTAAAGTTCAGTTAGGTTTTAGTAATAAGTTAAAATATTTGCCTTTAAGATTTTCATTTGTTTACGATAATATTCAAGATTTTAATCACCTTAACTCAGAATTAAACAGTGAAGTAAATTTTTTAAATAAATTGTTCAGTCACTTGATTATGGGGGCAGAGTTTGGTAAGGATAAATTTAAGATTAGGGCAGGATATAATGTTAAAAGAAGATATGAATTGAGGGATATTTATCCTGGGTTTTCAGGATTTTCTTGGGGTTTAGGTTTGAAAATAAAAGATTTTGAGTTGGATTATTCAAGATCTACATATCATGTATATGGTTCTCCTAATTATTTTACAATTTCAACCAATCTAAGTAAAATATTAAAATAAAAATAATGGTTAAAATTAACATATCTATTGACGGTCCTTCATCTTCTGGCAAGAGCTCTATAGCTGCAAGTTTAGCTGGTTTATTATCTTATAAATATGTCAATACAGGTTCAATGTATAGAGCAGTTACTTATTTTTGTTTAAGAGAAAATATGTTTGAAAATGAATTCTGTTATAATAAATTAAAAATTATTTTAAGTAACATGAAATTAAATTATTCCTATAACAATGAAATTAAAAGTTCTATTTTAACAATAAATGGTAAAGATATTTCTAAGCACCTTAATACAATAGATGTTACTGATAATGTTAGTTTTATTAGTAAAATCAAAGATGTTAGATTGAAATTAATTGAAATTCAGCGAAATTATGCTAAAGATAAAGGAGTTGTGATGGAGGGTAGAGATATAGGAACCGTTGTTTTGCCAAATGCAGATGTTAAATTTTTTATTCAAACAGATATAGACACTAGAGTAAAAAGAAGACTTATTCAACTAAAAAGCAATAACATTAATGTTGACATCAGTGATTTGAAAAAAAGAATTGTTAAAAGAGATAAAATTGATTCAGAGAGAGAGCTTAGTCCTTTGAGATGTCCAAAGGGAGCTTTCTTGATATCTAACAATACAAGTAATTTTAATTCTGTTTTGAATGAAGTTTATGATATTGCTAAGTCTTTTTTGTAGTTTTTTGTTATTTGATTATATATTTTTTGTTCTTCAATTTCCTCTTTAAATATTTTTGCTATTTTTTTAATTAAAAGTTCCATCAAACTGTCAGGACAAGAAGCTCCACTTGTTATTACTATATTTTTTATTTTTCTTTTGTCTGGAAATTTTACTTTTTCTGTTTTTTCTTTTTTAAGATTGTAATATTTGATTTCTTTTTCAGAAATGTCTTTTTCAGACTTTACAAGAAATGCAGGAGATTTTATTTCACATAATTTTGTTATATTAATTGTATTAGAACTATTAAATCCTCCTATTACGAAAGATACGTCAATGTTCTTTTTTAATGCTTCTTTTATTGCTTTTTGATTTTCATTTGTTGCGTAACACAAAGTGTCTCTTGTGTCAGCAAAATGATTTTCAATATTTTCTTTATATTTTTCTTGCATAGTTTTTTTCAAGAAGTTTGATATTTTTTCTGTTTCTTCTGCTATCATTGTTGTTTGGTTTACAACACCTATTTTTGTCAAATCTTTTTTAGGATTAAATCCTGAAGACATTTTGTTTTTAAAATAATTTAAAAAATATTCGTCACTAATTTCATTTTTTATTTTTTTGGCTAATATTTGTGCCTCTTTGATATCTCTTATAATGACACAAGGTGTTTTTTTTGTGTGTGAAAAAGTAGCTTGTGTTTCTTCGTGGTAGTGTTTGCCATGAATTATTATAGTATGATTATCTTTTGATAAATTTTCAGATTTTTTCCATACTTTTTTAACAAAAGGACATGTTGTGTCATATTTGATATAATTTATCTTTTTATTTTTAAGTATGGACATAATTTCTTTTGTTGTGCCAAAAGCAGGTATAATTACTATGTCTTTTTGTTCTATTTTCGACCAAGGTATTAATTGTTCTCCTTTTGTAGTTCTTATAAATTTTACTCCTCTTTTTTGTAAATCTTCATTTACTTGAGGGTTATGAATCATTTCACTTAAGAGATATATTGTTTTGTTTTTGTTTTTTTCTATTATGTTGTACGTGATTTCAACTGCATTTTCTACTCCATAACAAAATCCAAAATGTCTGGGTAATATTATATTAATATTTTTTAGTTTTAAAATTGATGGTTCAAAGTTTTTTCTTCTGGGGTCTTGTTCTTTTCTTATTTCTTTAATTTCTTTAATCAGATTAGATTTATAATATTTAGGAATTTTAAAACTTTTCATATATAGATAAAAATAAATAAAACTTTGAATATATTTGAATATACTTTTTAAAATGATTAAAAATTCTCATTATAAAAAAAATAAAATTCAATTTGATAAATTAAACAATGATCCTTTTGTTTTGTTTAGTTCTTGGTATAAAGATGCTTGCAACGATATTCAAAAAGACCCTAATGCTTTTGTTTTGTCAACAGTAAGTTCTGATTTAAAGCCAACTTCAAGAGTTGTTCTTCTTAAAGGTTTTTCAAAACTAGGATTTGTTTTTTTTACTAATTATAAAAGTAAAAAAGGTCAAGACATTAGTTTAAATAAAAATGTTTGTTTGAATTTTTTTTGGAATACTCTTGAAAGNCAAATCAGAATAAGTGGAGAGGTTGAAAAATTAGATAAATCAAGTTCTGCTAAGTATTTTAACTCAAGAGATAAGAATAGTAGATATGCTGCTATTTTTTCTAAACAGAGTCAAGATTTAGATTTTTCTTTTGATTTTCAAAAACACATTAGTAGTAAATTAAAGAAAAATCAAATTATAAATAAACCAGATCATTGGGGTGGATATTTAGTTAAGCCAGATTATTTTGAATTTTGGCAGGGTAGGGAGTACAGGTTTCATGATAGATTAGTTTATTTAAAGATGAATTATGATTGGAATATTAAGAGACTTTATCCTTAAATAAATTTACTTTTTTCTTCTATTTTGTTCCCATTTAAAAAAGATTTTATATCCATTATTTTTTTAGATTCTATTTGTATTTTTTTGATTATTAAAAATCCTTTTTTTGAGGATATTTTTAATTCTTTTTTATTGTCAGTAACAATATCGCCAAAAACTAAATTATGTTTTTGTAATTCATAATCAGATTCATATATTTTAACTTTAATTTCATTCTGATTTGTTTTTATTGTGCTCCATGCACCAGGAAATATAGATATGTCCTTTTCTATTTCAAATTCATTAACTACAGGAGACAATCCTCTTATTTTGTTATGTATTTTTTTGCAATCTTCATTCCAATTAATTCTACATATTTCTTTTGTTAATTTAGGTGCTTTTTTTTGGTTTATTTTATTATCCTGTTTAAATGTTTTAGTTTCGTTTTTTTCTATCTTAATTATAGTTTCAATAAGTAGTTTACTGCCTTTGTTTATCATTTCTCTGTGTAGTTGAGCTGCAGTTGTTGTTTTGTCTATATGAATTTCTTTTTTTAATATAATATCTCCATAATCAATTTTATCATTAATAAAAAAAGTTGTTATTCCTGTTTTATTTTCTCCATTCATTATAGCCCAGTTAATAGGTGCAGCCCCTCTGTAGTCTGGTAGTAATGATGCATGTAGGTTTATTGTGCCTTTTGACGGAATAGACCATATTTCTTTGGGTATTTTCTTAAATGCAACAACAACAAATAAATCTGCTTCTAACTTGGTTATTTTATCAATAAATTTTTTATCATTTAAATCTTCTTGTTGGTACAATTTTATATTGTTTTCTATTGCTGTTTTTTTTATTTCAGAAATTTTTAATTTTTTACCTCTTCCTTTTGTTTTATCTAATCCAGTAATTATACCTATAACATTATGTTTTTTTATGATTTTTTCTAAACATTTTGNCGCAAAAAAAGGAGTTCCAAAGAATATTATTTTCATATTTTATCTGCTATTATAATTAGTCTAGGAGATTGGTTTATTTTGAAATCTTGTAGTTTGTAATCCCCAAATATTTTTGATATTTTGAATTTCTCATTTTCTATCATTTGTTTTATTTCATTATACTTTAATATCATTAGTATTTCTTCATATTTGTATTTTTTAACATCTGTAACTTCAATTTTTTTGATTAATTTATTTCCTTCAATCTTTTTTTCAATTTTAAATTTTACATTGTTTATTTCTTTTGTTTCTGTTTTATTAAAATTATTTAAAATTTGATTNAAGTTAATATAGTCAAAAATCAACTTTCCTTTTTCATTTAATGTTTTGTGAAAATTATTGATAACTTTTTGGTTTTCATTTTTTGTTTCGAAATAACCAAAACTCGTAAATAGATTTAAAACATAATCAAAATGATTTTCTTTATAAATTTTTTTCATGTCATGTACGTAAAATGAGCTATTGTTGTTTTTTTGTTTTTTTGCTGTTTGTATTTTGTTAACGGATAAGTCAAATCCTGTGATTTGGTATCCTAACTTACCAATATAGTTAGTATGTCTTCCTGATCCACAAGCAATATCTATAAAAGTTGATTTTTTATTAGGTTTTATGTATTTAAATAAATTATTTAAGAATAATTCAGCTTCTTTGTTATCTCTTTTGTTGTACAAAATATCGTAATATTTTGTTTCAAACCATTCTTCATACCATTTCTTTGTCATATTTTAATTTATTTATTATTTATCTGTAATNTATTCCAAAAGAAAATCAAAACTATTGCCAGTTTTACAGGGATTAAAGATAAAATTACACCTAATGATATATTTCCATAAATAAAACATTCTGTTGTAAATAAGAATACTATAATTAAAGTTATAGTCAGTATAGCAGTAATTATAATCCATATGGGATTTAGAAACATATTAAAGACCTAATAATTCTTTTGCTTTTTTTATTGAGATCTGTTTTTTGTTTAAAAAGCAAATAATAGATATATCGTTGACACCTTCTTGTTCTAGAGTGTTTTTTATGTTTATAGATTTTTCTAGTGATTTATAATTGCCATAAGTATATCTTGTTGTGCCTGTTTCGTCAATTTGTTCGCTTTCAAAATTATCNATGCTGAAAATTTTGTCTAATTTTTCATCATATTCATCTTCAGCGTATATTCCCAGTTGTATTTTAAATATTATTTTTCCATCTGAGTAGTCAAAATTAANATCTTCTATGTTTTTAGGTAATATNTCACTTAATTTTATTTGTTCTCCATTTTTAAAAGCCTGAATTTTTGATTCACTAAACCCTAGTGTAAGCATATCATTTCTGTACAAAGCAGCATCTTTGTAGTNATTAAAGTCTGTAGAGTAATATTTGATTAAACCAGAGTTACTAGGTATAGTAATTATGTTGTAAGCTTCTATATCATTTTGTAAACTATCAGACATTATAGAGTCTGTTTCACCTATAAATACTCTGTATAGTACGTCTGTTTTTTTGTTTATGTTTTGTATTTTCAAATTATCTATTTCATTTTTAGACAAATATTTTATTTCCCCTTGGTTGTCTTTTGCTATTTTAGTGTTGTTATATCCTTTATTAGATATGTTTGATTTGCTTTTCTCTACACTAAAAATGTTAGAGTAATCTCCAGTGAAATACAATATTGAATTATTGTCATATGTAGATATTAAATTTGGAATACTTAGCAAGTTATTTGTTTCTCTTGAAGAAAGTTGATTTCTTTCAGACAATTTAATTTTAAAAATTTCATTTTCTTGATTTTGTATTTTGTAGTTTACTGCTTGTTCAAAGTTTTGTATTTCTTCACCTTTTTGAATTAGTCTTTCGAAAAGATTAGAGTATACTATATCTTGTTCGTTTTCAGTGTTTAAAGCTTTTTTTACGTTATTTAAATACTCTTTTGATGGATATATTTTATTTTCATATCTTTTTGCTTTGAATTTAGATTCTGCATTTATATAGTTCAAATATATCTGTTCAGATAATTCATCTGTCATCTGTATACCTAAATTATTAACAATTGCGCCTAAAGGGGTATTCGGTTCTTGGTCAATATGGTCAGCAATACCGTCNTTATCACCGTCAGTAGGGCATCCAGAAAAATGATGTCCTTCAGGATAGACAGAAACACCTGAGGCCGTGTTTGAGCAATAATCATTTATATTATTTACTCCATCATTATCAATATCGCTATTATCATGTTTTTCAAAATTAGTGTCTTTAAATATTTTAGAAACAGGTTTTTCTTTTGTTTCTTTGCAAGAAGAACAGAATAGATCATAATTAATTGATGCTTCTATAGATATATATGAATCATTCCCTGCTAATGAATTGTTTAAGTCTATGTCGTCACTGTTGACTATATTATAATTTCCGTTGAAGTTAAAAATAAATCTTTTGTTAAGTTTGTATTTAAGTCCAAATCCTATAGGAAAGTTTATCACGTTTCCTTCCCCTAAGTGTGTTTCATATTGATTATCTGAATTTAAGTCTGCTTTTGATTTATATTTGACCATTTCAAAACCTATATTCGCTGTAGGTGTAAAGTTTTTGTTTTTTATAATGTCTTTTTCTATACCAAAACCTATTGAGTTAATTGTTGATTGGAAATTTAAATCTGCTAAATCTATTCCATTAGGTCCAAAATTTGATTTATAAACCATTGTTCCTTTTCCTAAGTAAATAGAAAACATATATTGTTTGTTGTATTGAGAGCTTAATCCTACTTTATAGGAGTTTCTTCCGTTAAAAGGTTTTGTCTCATTTGCTACATCTCCTAAGAATGACATTTCTCCAAAAGATAATTTCAGATAAGGATTTGTAAACTTTGGCTCTTTTACTTTATTTTTTAGGTAGTCATAGTTGCTATATTTTAGTTGATCCACAGGAGCTTTTTCCTGAGCTAGTAAACAAGAAAAACTAAGAATAAAAAACGTAAAAAGTAANTTTTTTTTCACTTGATNTATATTTAAATGTAAAACTAAAAAAAAAAACTAATCAAATTGTAATATGTTTTAATTTATTGAACATTTATTTGTTAAAAATACTTCATGTTTATTTAGGTATTTTTATAGTGTATTCTTTTTTAGATTTATTAGGTAGTCTGTTTTGTCTTATCCATGGATTTAGCTTCTTGATTGTTTTGTAATCTGAGTTTAGTGATAAAGAGAATGAAACAATACTACTTATTGAACTATCTATTGTGATGTTTTGAAAATTTTCTAAGTAATACAAATCATTTTCATTTATTAAAAAACCAAATTCTATTCTATTTTCAAGTATGTGTTTTACAGCCATTATTCTAAAAACATATTTTGCTGTTTCAGAATTTAGCAGTAGTTTGTAATAGTCATTTGTTTTTTGTTTTTCTATTTGTCTTTCAAGACCTCTTTTCCCCATGTTGTATGATGCTGCAGCTAAAGTCCAACTGTTAAACCTCTCATAACTTTCTTTTAGATATTTACATGCGAATTCAGTAGATTTTTCTAAATGATATCTTTCGTCAATATATTTATTGATCTCTAAACCACCTGCTTTGCCCGTTTTTTCTAGTATTTGCCAATAACCACGTGCATCTTTTGGAGACACTACGTTTTCTAATCCACTTTCTATTAAGCATAAGTATTTAAAGTCGTCAGGTATGTTGTTTTCTTTTAATATTTTTTCTATTGTGGGGAAATATTTATTTGCTCTTTTTATGTAAAGTATAGTGTTTGAATGAAAAAAACTATTTTTCAGTATTTCTTTGTCAAGTCTTTCCCATATTTCTTGATTTTCTATAGGAGCTTGTTCCCCGCAGAATGATATTGTTTTTGGTTTTTTGTGTATATATGTTTTGTTTACTTGTTCTATATTACTTCTTTTCACTTGAATGTCTTCATTTTTCTTATCATAATTTTTAAATACTATGAAAAATATTATAAATATTAAAAAAGTAATAAAGTATTTAAACATTAAAATCTAGATTTAAAGTCCTTTAATCTTATTCCCTGTAAATCCTTTGAAGACACTATAGGTTCTATGGTATCCCATTTTATATTTATATCTGGATCATTCCAGATAAGACATTCCTCTGCATTTTTATTATAGTAATTTGTACATTTATAATTAAATACTGTATTGTCTTGTAAACATAAAAAACCATGTGCGAAACCAGGAGGTATCCAAAATAAATAATTGTTTTTGTCATTTAATTCTATACTAAAATGCTTCCCATATGTTTTTGAATTTTTTCTTAAATCAACAGCAACATCAATAACAGACCCGTAAGTAACTCTTACAAGTTTTCCTTGTTCGTAAGGTGGGTTTTGAAAGTGTAGACCTCTAATTACATTTTTTTTAGATAATGACTCGTTATCTTGGACAAATTTTGTTTTTATAAAGTTTATTTTTTTCTCATTCCATGTTTCTTTAAAAGAACCTCTTTCATCTTCAAAATTTTCTAACTCTATTACTTTCAAGTCTTCAATTGGTGTGTTTATAATTTTCATTTTATATTTTTGTTATATATTCAACTATACAACAATAATAAAAATTATATTTGCAAAAAAAAAATATGAAAAATTTAATAATACTAATTTTCTTAACACTTAATTTAATTATGAATAATATAAATGGTCAGTCTATTGATGTAGATAAAGTAAGTTATTGTCTTGGGGTTAATTTAGCAGACGCTATGAAAAAACAAAATTTATCTGAAATAGATGCTAAATCTTTTGGTATTGCTTTTAAAGATATATATGATGGAAAAGATGTTTCTTTTGAAGATGCTAACGCTTTAGTTAATCAGTTTTTCACATCTTCTCCTAACGATAGAGGAGGTTTTGATATGCCTAAAGTGTTTTATTCTTTTGGTATAGTTGTTGCATCTAACGTTAAATCTCAAGGTTTGCCTAAGATTAACCATTTAAGTATATCTGACGGTTTTTCAGATATGTTTGAAGACAAAAATAATATCTCTGTTGATGAGTCTAATTCTTATTTGAATGAAATTTTCGGTAATCTTATGAATATCAAAAAACAAGAAAATTTAAATATTAGTGAAAAGTTTTTGGCTGATAATAAAAATAAGGATGGTGTTATTACAACAAAATCAGGTCTTCAGTATAAAGTTTTATTAAATAAAAATGGATCAAAAAAACCTACAGCTACAAGTAAAGTTAACGTTCATTATCATGGAACTTTAACTAATGGCGATGTCTTTGATAGTTCTGTTGATAGGGGAGAGCCTATTACTTTTGGATTAAATCAAGTTATACCTGCTTGGACAGAAGGTGTGCAATTAATGTCTGAAGGAGATAAATTTAGGTTTTTTGTGCATCCAAATTTAGGTTACGGAGAAAGAGGAGCAGGTGCTAAAATAGGACCTAACGTAGTTTTGATTTTCGACGTCGAATTAATTAAAATAGAAGAATAATATTAAATGTGTATGACTTCGTCATATGCAGCGGCAACAGCTTCCATAATCGCTTCACTCATTGTAGGGTGAGGATGTATAGATTTTATTATTTCATGCCCAGTTGTTTCTAGGTTTCTTGCTGCAACTACTTCAGCAACCATTTCAGTAACGTTGTAGCCAATCATATGACATCCTAGCCATTCACCATATTTAGAGTCAAAAATCACTTTAACAAAACCTTCTTTATGGCCAGCTGCGTTTGCCTTCCCTGAAGCACTAAAAGGAAATTTTCCTACTTTTATTTCATATCCTTTTTCTTTTGCCTGTTCCTCTGTTAAGCCTACAGAAGCTATTTCAGGTGAACAATATGTACATCCAGGTATATTATCGTAGTTAATTGGTTGAACATCCATGCCTGATATTTTTTCTACACATGTAATTCCTTCTGCTGAAGCAACATGAGCTAAAGCAGGTCCTTTTATTATATCTCCTATAGCAAAATAACCAGGTATATTAGTATTATAGAATTCATCTACAATGATTTTATTATTATCTGTAGCAATTCCTACATCTTCTAATCCTATATTAGAAATATTAGATTCTATACCAACAGCAGATAACACTACATCAGACTCTATTTTTTCCCCATTATTTAGTAATATTTTACATTTTTTATTTTTTACTTCAACTTTTTCAACTCCAGTGTTTGTGAGTATTTTTATGCCAGATTTCTTGAAATCTTTTGCTAACTGCCTTGATATATCTTTGTCTTCTGCTGGAACAATATTACCCTGATATTCTATAATTGTAACTTCAGTTCCTATAGAGTTGTAAAAATATGCAAATTCAACTCCTATGGCACCTGAACCAACTATTGTCATTGTTTTAGGTTGTTTTTTTAAAGACATTGCTTTTCTGTATCCAATTATAAATTCTCCGTCTTGTTTTATGTTCTCTAGGACTCTAGATTTCGCACCTGTTGCTATAATGATGTTTTTAGCATCATATATGTTAGATTCTTTCTTTTCATTTGTTACTTCTACCTTATTGTTTGGCATTAACTTTCCAAATCCCTTTATTACGGTAATTTTATTTTTTTTCATTAAGAAGTCTATGCCTTTGCTCATGTTATCAGCAACATTTCTACTTCTTTTGATCATTTTGTCAAAATTAGGATTACTTTTAGTGATTTCTATTCCAAAATCTTCTGAATGTTTTATATAGTTGAATACTTGAGCACTTTTTAACAGAGCTTTAGTAGGGATACATCCCCAATTTAAACATATACCTCCAAGTTCTTCTTTTTCTACAATAGCAGTATTAAAACCTAATTGACTTGCTCTTATGGCAGCTACGTATCCTCCGGGACCACTACCAACAACTATAACATCAAATTCCATATTTTATTTTTTTGTTTAGGCTACGAATTTAAAAAAAATAATAATTAAAATAATACTTTTATTTTTTATATGCTATAATTGATATTTCTATTCTTGCATCCATTGGTAATTTACTTACCTCTATTGTTTCTCTTGCAGGAAATTTTTCTTTAAAAAAACTTTTATAAATATTATTAAAATCTGAAAAAGAACTTAAATCTTTCATAAAAACAGATGTTTTTATAATATTTTCAATTTTCATGTTAGCTTCATTTAATATGCTTGTTATATTTTCCATGATTTGTTCTAATTCAGATTGTAAGTTTTTATTTTCTAGTTTATTTGTTTTTGGATTTAATCCTATTTGACCAGATAAAAATAAAAAATTTTCTATTTGTACAGCTTGACTGTAAGGTCCTATAGCTTTTGGAGCTTTTTCTGAATAAATAATTTTTTTTGTCATTTCACTATAAAAATAATAATTATTTTTGCAATGGATGTTTACTTCATCGCTTTGATTTTCAAAGAGGAAAATCCGGACACCTAGAGTAAGCATAGCGGATAACATCCGTCCATCGTAAGATGAGGACAAGTGCAACAGAAAGCAAGTACAGTTAGGCTGTAGTGAAAACAGGCAAACTCTATGCGGTGAAATGTCATGTATATCAGGATTTTAAAACTACTCGTTTTCCTGAGGGGTAGGCAGCTAAAGATAAAGGGTAACCTTTATTGTAGATAAATGATGAAGACTTTTTAAAAGACACAGAATCCGGTTTATTAACATCCTTATTAAGGCTACTTTTAAAGGTAGCCTTTTTAATTTGTTTTCCAAAAAACTTGTATTGCTACTAATATGACAGCTATACTTATTGATATAATAGTTTTTGTAGATAGATTCTCTCCAAGAAAATACCAAGTACAAAATGAAAAAGAAATTATTCCTAAAGCAAATAATATTAGTCTTTGCGGCCAAAGTAATTCATTGAATCCTATATATCCCATTTTTGTGCCATATATTAATAAAATACTTATAGGTATACCTAGTAAAGAAAGTAAAAAAGGATTGTTCTTAAACCAATCCCAGCCTTTTATGAATTGACCATTTAATTGAAACCAAATTATAGTTTGAACTACAAAAAAAATTATACAAGAGTATATTATGTATTTTAAATTCATTTTATTCTTTTTCAGCTAAATATCTTTCCGCATCCAAAGCAGCCATGCAGCCTGTTCCTGCTGCGGTAACGGCTTGTCTATATATTTTTTCTGCGGCATCACCTGCGACAAATACTCCTTTTATATTGGTTTCACTTGTTCCAGCTTTATTTATGATATATCCAGTTTCATCTAGTTCTAGATAATCTTTGAATATATCAGTATTTGGTTTGTGTCCAATAGCTACAAAAAAACCTGTACAGTTTATTTTTAACTCTTCATTTGTTATATTGTTAACAGCAGTAACACTTTCTAACATTTGTTCTCCATTTAATTCTTTTGTTTCATGATTAAATAAAACTTCTATGTTGTCACATGCAAAAACTCTTTTTTGCATTGCTTTTGATGCTCTCATTTTGTCTTTTCTTACCAACATGGTTACTTTTTTACAAAGTTTTGCTAAATAGGTAGCTTCTTCGCTAGCTGTATCTCCAGCTCCAACTACAACGACTTCTTGGTTTCTGTAGAAAAAACCATCACAAACAGCACATGCAGATACTCCTCCTCCTGATTCTTTTAATCTTTGTTCTGACGGTATTCCTAGCCATTTTGCAGAAGCACCTGTTGATATTATAACACTTTCACAATGAATTTCTTTATTGTCCTCTGTCCATACTTTATGTATATCTCCTGAAAAATCTACTTTTAAAATAAAACCATTTCTAACATCTGTGTTAAATCTTTCTGCTTGTGCTTTAAAATCTATCATCATTTTTGGCCCATCTATTCCTTTAGGATATCCAGGATAGTTATCTACATCTGTAGTTTCAGTTAATTGTCCTCCAGGTTGAGAACCTTCATATAAAATAGGTTTTAGGTCAGCTCTAGCTGCATATATTGCAGCTGTGTATCCAGCAGGACCAGATCCTATTATTAAACATTTTACTTTTTCTATCATAATTGTCAAATTTAAAGAATATCAAATACACTTAGAGAATTTATTGGTAAATTATTTGTTATGGTTGCGTTTTCATAAATAGGTACTTTGTAATATTTTGCACCATATCCAGACCATATTCCTAGAGCTCCATTAACATTACCAGTTAAATTCATTGGTTCAGAAAATGGATCCTGATTTGCCCATCCTTGAGCTTCTACTTGTCTCCAGAATTTTGCAGATGCTTCATCTATTTGGCTAAATTTTAACATAACAGTATCTCCTGTTTTAAAATAACCATATTCTTCTGGAGGGTCTTGATGGCCCAAAAAACTATTACCTCTAGCAAAATATGTTACAAAACTATTGCCGTTAAGTCCTTCAAAATCAGATCTAACTGAACCCCATAAAGTCGAAATAAAAAAAGAATCAGGTTGATTTACATAGATAACACTATCGTTTTGTTTATACAGTGTGATTTTTTTATTATGATATATTCTTTTATGTCTTATCATAACATTATTTCCTAAAGTATCAGGGTCTGTTACTTTTGCCCATACATAACCCAAACTATCACTGTTAGAAAGCGGGTCTACTTCAAACCACAAACTATCTAAAGCTTCAGAATTTGGTATAGTTGTTACAGATGTTATTGTGTCATTATTATATATTATTTTTAAATGATATGTTCCTGGTCCATCAGCGATTGGATTTATTGGGTCTTCAGCGTAAAAGCAAGATGGCAGGTCTAGTCCTGGATATATTGTGTTTATTTCTACACTATTTAGCAATTTTTTTTCTTGATTATTTCCTTTTCTAATCCAAACTTCTGCATTTGAAACGAAAGAATTTTCATATGTGNTGGGGTTGATTTCTGAAAAATATGATTGTGTTTTTGTTAGTATTACATAAGCAGGCATCATTGGTTCAATTGATCCTTGTACAACTAATGATTCTTGAAAATCAAGATCAAATTCTACTTCTTCTTCACATGATAATAAAAGTATAATTAACAAAAAAGGGAATAATGTTTTTAATATTTTCATTTTTTAAAATTTAAAATTCCAAGTTATTGATGGTAAAATTGGAAATAAAGACACCTGTATTAATTTAGGCTCTAAATTTCCTTCTAAAATGTTTCCAGAGTTACTGCCTGATCCACTATTTTCAAAATCATAATACATGAAAAAAGGATTCTTTTTATTGTATACNTTATATATTGANAAATTCCAACTAGAATTAACTTTTTTAGATTTTTTAGGAGTGTAATTAACAGANANATCTAGTCTNTGGTAAGGTTCCATTCTAAAAGCGTTACGGTCAGAATATTCAACAAACAATTCTCCATCAACAACATATCTTTCTGAAGGTATTGTAATAGCATTACCTGTTGCGTACACAAATACAGATGATAAAGATAATTTGTCATTTATTTTATGAGAAACAGTTATACTGAGGTCATGTCTTCTGTCATATTTTGCAAAAAACTCTTTTCCATCATTTAGTTCTTCAAAATTTCTAGTTGTGTAAGAATGTGTGTATCCTAGCCATCCGTTTGTTTTTCCGGATGTTTTTTTAACAAAAAGCTCTAAACCGTATGATTCACCTTTTCCAAAGGTAAATGCTGCATCAGAACTTTCATTAGCATAATCTTCGGGATATACTCCTTCTTTGTAGTCTATTAAATTGTCTAAATCTTTATAGTATCCTTCAATTGAAGTTTCCCAAGAATTGTCAAACANGTTTTTAAAAAAACCNAAAACATATTGTCTAGCAAATTGAGGTTTTATATTTATTGAAGAAGGTATCCATAAATCTGTTGGTAGAGATATACTTGAAACAGATGCTAAATGCAGATACTGATAATTTTCATTATAAGACCCTTTGAAAGACAAATCAGGTTTTATTTTTACTCTGAAAGATATCCTAGGNTCTATGTTTCTGTATTGAGTTAGAGAGTCATGTTTAAAAATATTGAATTTTGCTAAATCTTCATATTGAAATAATGAATAAACTAATCCAAAATTGATTTTGATATTGTCAGATAGTGTGTAGTCGTTTAATGCGTAAAAAGACATTTCATTTGACTTGAATTCACTTATTTCATCAGGTGCAAAGCTTGTTTCTCCAGCTTGACCAGTTGCTATTCCTGGTAATATTTTATGGTTTGTAAAAATACTTCCAAACTTAATTTGATTTCTAGAGTTTGGAAGATAAGTAAAATCAACTTTTGCGTTGACATCTTTTATACCAGATAATATTTTAAATTCAAAAAAACTTTGTTCTATGCCAAATTCATATTGGTAATCTGTAAATATAATTGAAGAATTACAGAATAATTTATTGTTAAATAAATGATTCCATCTTAAAGAAGCTGTTTTATTTCCCCAAGGAAATTGGACTTTAAAACCTCTGTCAAGATTTTCGTAACTAAAAACATCTTTACCCATATAACCACTTAGATATATTCTGTCTTTATCAGATATTTTGTAGTTGATCTTAGCTGTTAAGTCGTAGAAAAAATATCCAGATCCTTTTCCGGGACAAGTATCACACACAAAAGGCATAACTAGAACATCTATATATGTTCTTCTAGCAGATAAAATAAATGAGCTTTTATTTTTTGATATAGGGCCTTCTGCTAATATTCTTGAAGACAATAAACCAATNCCTCCTTCAAATTCATAATCTTGATAATTTCCATCTTTTAATGATATATCTAGTACAGANGATAATCTGCCAGAGTAATTGGCAGGCATGCCTCCTTTTATAAGAGTAACATTCTTAATTGCATCAGAGTTAAATACTGAAGCAAATCCAAATAAATGTGTTGCATTATAAACAGTTGCTTCGTCTAATAAAATTAAGTTTTGATCAGGTCCTCCACCTCTTACATAAAACCCAGATAATCCTTCTCCAGCTGTTTGCACTCCTGGAAGTAGTTGTATAGTCTTAAGTATGTCGTTTTCTCCGAAAACTACAGGTATTTCTTTTGTTTGTTTTAAATCTAATTTTATTTGACTCACATTTGTGCTTTCGATATTTTGGTCACCTTTTTCAGATGTGACTTTAATTTCCTGAGTTATTTTTGATTTGTAATTGAGTTCTAAATTTAATCTAATGTCTTTATCTAATGTTATTTTTTTGTAAATATTTTCATATCCTATATAGCTATATTCTAAATCGTATTCTCCTTCCTCTAATGTTATTGAATAAAATCCATATGCGTTCGAAGAAGTTCCTTCATTTTGTGGCTTAGCTATTATAGTAGCTCCAATTAAATTTTCGCCACTACTTTTATCTGTAATGTATCCGCTAATTGTATAGCTGTTTTGAGCTGTAATATTGCTATTTATTAGTAGAATTAATAATATGCTTATTAGTTTTTTCAATTTGTAAAATTTGAAATTAAAAATATTAAAATTTTGCATAATAAATTTTAAATAATTTTGAATATTTGTTTACTTATTAACATTTATAATTTCTTTTTATAAATTTANGCTCATGAAACACTTTTTATTGTTATTTTTTATTTTTCCACTTTTAATTTTTGGTCAAAACACAATTATATTTTCTGAATATTCTGAAGGGTCTTCTTTTAATAAATATATTGAAATTTATAACCCTACGTCTAGTCCAGTTAATCTTGACGAATATCATTATAATTTCTGTTGGAATGGATGTGATAACTCTCAATGGGAGTTTTCTATACCATTTGACAGTAATACTGTTCTTATGCCTCAAGAAACTTATGTTGTTATTCATTATAATGCAGATAGTTTACTGTTGAGTCCTAATTATCAAACAACTAATTTAATGAGTAACGGTAATGATGTTTCAGCTATTTTTCATGTCCCTACTAATTCTGTTGTAGATATTATAGGGGAATTTTCTGATATATCTCCCAGTAATGGATGGGATATAGGTTCAGACCTAAATGCTACTAAAGATCATACTTTGATTAGAGATCCTAATGTTTGTAGTGGTAACAATGGTGATTGGTCTTTNTCTGATGGNTCTTTAGGTGATCCAGAATGGATTCTTTATCCTGTTGATTATGTTGATGATATAAATACTCACACTTCTAATTGTAATTCTGGAACAATGATCATTGATAATTATAAAAAACCCAAACTTATTTTTATTAAAGATATGTTGGGCAGAGATGTTATTAATTCTAATAATTCTATTTTATTTAACATATATGATGATGGTTCAGTAGAAAAAAAGATGATATTAAATCATTAATAAATTAATTTAATTCATAAATTAGATATAACTAAACACTTACTTACTTATTAATGAAGAATATATTAACTATTCTTTTTGCTTTTTGTTGTCTATTTCTATCTGGTCAAGATTGCACAGTTAATAATGTTATACCTGGATTCACAAATCAAGGTATTTATAATGGTAGTAATTATTTTTTATCAAATGATGTGGCCACATGGGAGGAAGCAGATTCTATTTGTAGATCTTATGGTGGACATTTAGTAACTATTAGTGATTCAGCTGAACAGGCACATGTATATACTAACGTTTTAGGTTCAGGACAAGGTTGGATAGGGTTGTTTCAGGATTGTAACACTCTGTCTTGTGAGCCTGATAGTGGTTGGCAATGGGTTACAGGAGAACCTTATGTTAACTTGTTTGCTTCATGGGCTAGTAATTCTGCTTCTGGTAATATTGATTCAACAGAAAACTATGCGCAAATTACAACTACTGGGCCATGGAATGATTTAAATGGTACTGATAATCTTTTTTATGTAATGGAATTTGATACTGTCAGTTTTAATGCGATTGATATTCAAATAACAAGTGATAATATTAATGTTTGTAGTGGCGATACCGTAACACTTAGTTTGAGTAATCCCTATGATTCAAATAATGGAATTGTTGCCTATTATCCTTTTAACGGTAATGCTAATGACGAAAGTGGAAATGGAAATCATGGTACTGTTAATGGAGCTTTATTGACTTCTGGTAGATTTGGAAACAATAATAGCGCCTATGAATTTGATGGAGTAGATGATTTTATTCAAGTACTGCACTCAAATACATTAGAATTTAACAATAATCAGCTGACTGTTTCTTTGTGGATTAATATACCAAATTATAGTATTGGCAGCAATAATAATAATAATTCTACAGGTCCTCCATATGATGAGCGTGTTCCTCTTTCTAAATCTTGGCATTTTGAAACAACGGATCAATTATTGCCTGGTAATGTTGTAGGGGAATCAGGAACACCACAGTTTTATATTACAGGAGGATGTGATTATGAATCAAGCACTCAATGGGTTCCTCTTAATCAATGGGTTAATATAGTTGGTACATATGATGGAGATACTGTTAAATTATATATGGATGGAGTACTTTTAGGTCAAGATATAGATTGTGGGATTAATTCTCCTTCTACTTCTAATATTGTAGATTTGTTTATAGGTAAACATAGTGATCTTCTTGGTAGGCATTTTTTAGGTAAAATAGATGATATAATAATATATAATAGAGAGTTGTCTTCTTCAGAGATTCAAAATATATACTATTCTGATAACTTTTCTATATTGTGGCAACATTCTAATGAAAATACTTTTGATGTTAATGTTAACCCTTTGCAAACAACTACTTACTTTGTTGACGTAACTCAAAATATTTTTACTTGTACTGATTCTATCACTATTCAAGTTTCAGATTTGCAGCTTGATTTAGGTAGTGATGTTAGTTCTTGTGATGATAATGTGACTATTGATGCTGGTTCATATGATTTCCAAATATGGAATACAGGAGATACTTCCCAGGTTATTAATGTAAGTCAAAGTGGAGATTATAGTGTTGTGGTAGCTGATGGAGTTATTTTGAATAATTCTTCTATGAATTTTGATGGTAATAGTGATAATATTTTGCTGCCACATGATATATTTAGCGGGCTGCCACAGTTAACTTTTTCTTGTTGGTTTTTTGCGGAATCTGGTCAAACAGGTTATTCAAATATTATTCAAAATGATGATGGTAGTGGAGGAGATTTTTATGTTAGATATCTTAATGGTGACAACCAATTTGAGATTCATGTTATGAATACAAATTTTGAATTTNCTCAAATACCACCATTGGATGTGTGGAATCATGTTGCAGTGACTTATGACGGCAACTTAATTACATATTATCTTAATGGAATTGTTATAGGGACCGATTTTGAAACTGGATCATATCCAATTGCAACAAGTACCAGCCAAGTTTTTTTAGGTAATTGGCTGACAAATGAAGGTTTTAAGGGTAATATAGATGATACTCAAATTTGGAATATAGCATTAAATCAACAACAAGTTAAGCAGTACAGTAACTGTCCTCCAAATGGAAATGAGTCAGGCTTGGTTGGTTATTGGGATTTTGAAGATATTAGTGGTAATAATTTATTAGATCAGTCAGGTAATAATAATAATGGATTAATAAGTGGAGCTAATACTGATGTTAATACTCCTTATAAGAGATGCTTTCAAGGTTGTTCTGAGTATGATACAGTTTCTGTTTCTATTAATAATATAGGTATTAATGAAAATGATACTATACTTTGTGACGGCTCAATATTAAATTTAACATCTAATAGTAATGCTGTTGTAGACATACAGTTTTATAATGGTGATTATTCTGATTCATGGATATCTATCACAACAGGCGATAATTTTGCTGAATATTATTGTGCAGGTAACAATTGTCCGTCAGGAGGTACAAGTTTATCAGGATATCAATCATATGTTTATGATTATGGTAATAATATTCTAGATTCGGTATGTCAAAATATCACAAATGCTATAAATCAAAATTCAAATTACTATTATGCTGAATNGGATAGTTTGAATAATGAAATCACAGTATATTCTTCTTTTAATGATACTCTTGCAACTTTAGAGTTAGGTAACGGGCNTTTACCATGGCAATCATCTTGGTGGACTATTAATAATCAAGATATTCTTAATATTGATAATTTTAGAAATTATGGTAATGTTTCATGGTATGATGGTACAACAAATCCTAATATTGCAGTTAGCGTTGAAGATAGTGATATTTTATGGCTTGAAACTACATTTGATGGTGTTACTTGTATAGATAGTATTAGTATAACAGCATTAGATCCTGATACTTCATTTTTAAATATTAATGCATGTGATTCTTATAATTGGAATGGAACTATTTATGATTCAAGTGGCGTTTATTATTTTCATGGAAATTTAAGTAATCAAAAATCTTTGTCATTTAGTACATGTAATAACTCAAATACTCCTTATGTTGATTGCGGTGATGTTCTTGATATGTCAGGTAGTTTTAGTGTTGGTGGCTGGATTTATAATGATGGATGTAATTCTACAATATTAAGTAAGAGAGAATTAAATGGAACTTATAATGGTTTTCATTTAACTTATGATGCTAATGATTTTGAATTTTATTTACAAGATTTTGTAAGTGATGAGGGTGAAACAGCNTCTACATCTGCAATAATAAACGAATGGGTTCACGTAGTGGGTGTTTTTGATGCTGGAAACTCTGTTAGTATTTATNTTAATGGTCAATTAGCTGATTCTCAAAACACTTCATTAACAGGTCTTTCAGATAATTCTGCTCCATTTTATATTGGATGTTTACAAGATCCAGGTAGTTGGTCTTGGAATGGTAAATTGGATGAGATTTTTATTTACGATAAAGCTTTATCACAAAATGAAATTTTGAATATATATAATTGTAACATTCCTCAAAATAATCTTCAAGGTTACTGGAATTTCAATGAAGTATTTGGAGATACCGCAATAGATCTGTCAGGGAATAATTATAATGGAATAATTAATGGAGCTAATTATAGTAATGATATAACAAGTCAAGTTTGTAGTTTAACAACTGTTTCAGGATGTGATAGTGTGGCAGTATTGACTTTAACAATTACAAATCCAGATACATCAACTACAGATGTTACGTCTTGCGAAAGCTATACTTGGAATGATAGCACATATATACAAAGTGGAACTTATTTTTATAGTATTGAAAATAATAATTATTCTATGAGTTTTGATGTCGATGATGATTATGTAGACCTTTCTCAGAATAATTTTACGGTACAAGGTAATAGTCCTAGAACTATAAGCTTTTGGGTCAATACCTTAGACGCATATTCTTCAATTTTTAGTACAGGTACAGCCTCTCCAGGTCAGTGTTTTAATATAGTTTTAGGACACCAAGGGGGGTTAAATGATGGTATAGTTGGTGTGATGGGTTACTCAAATGATTTTTATCCAATTTCAGGAACACCAATTAATGATGGTAGTTGGCATTATATAAGCGTAACATATAACGGTGCCGGAGAGCTTGATATTTATGTTGATGGAGTATTAGATAACTCTACTTCAGGTATGTTTTATAATACTACAGGTCAGAATAATTACATTGGTATAAAAAATCAAGTTGGTGATGTTTGGGATTTTGAAGGTTTAATTGATGATGTTGAATATTGGAACGTAGCTCTGACTCAGCAAGAAATTCAAAATTACATGAACTGTCCACCTACTAGTAATGAAAACGGTTTAATAGGTTATTGGAATTTTGAAGAGGGTAGTGGCAATACGGTGATTGATCAATCAGGTAATAATAATAATGGATTAATAAATGGTTCAATATATAGCATAGAAAACCCTGTTCAGTCATGTATGAATATTAATGGCTGTGACAGTACAGCGATACTTAATTTAACAATTACACAGCCAGATACATCAACTACAGATGTTACAGCTTGTGAAAGTTATAATTGGAATGATAGTACTTATACTCAAAGTGGAACATATTATTCAAATACTAATTCACCTAACAATTACTCAATGTCTTTTGATGGAGTAGATGATTATATTAGTGTTGGTGTAGGCGGTTTATTAAACAACAATAGTGAGTTTACTTTCATGACTTGGATAAATCCTCGTGATGTCATTCAAGGGGGTTATCCTTTTAGTATAGGTTTCAATCAATATTGGCTTGAAGTCCATCAAGAGAAAGCTTTTTTTGGAATTCAAGGTAATGGAATTCACTCTTCTCAACTTTTAAATCAAGATGAATGGGTTCATGTTACAGGTGTTTACGATGGAATAAGTAGAAAAATATACGTTAATGGTTCTTTAGATAATCAAGATTTATGGTCTGGTAACATAAATGACTCTGGTTTAGATGTTGTTTTTGGTTATAGTTCTAATCCTAATAATCCTTTTTGGTTTAATGGTGACATTTCGGAAATGAGTGTTTGGGATGTTGCTTTAACAGATCAGGAGATACAAGATTACATGAATTGTTCTCCAGTAGGAGATGAGTTAGGTTTGGTTAGTTATTGGAATTTTGAAGAGGGTAGTGGTAATACTGCTTTAGATTTAACTTCTAATTCAAATACTGGAATTATAAATGGGGCAGATTATAACACAAACACACCTAATCAATCATGTGTTTTAACAAATATTTCAGGATGTGATAGTGTATTAGAGCTTAATTTAACAATTACACAGCCAGATACATCAACTACAGATGTTACGGCTTGTGAAAGCTATACTTGGAATGATAGTATTTATACTCAAAGTGGAATTTACTCTTATAATGAATTTCTTTTAAATAATAATTATTCGATTAGTTTTGATGGAACAGATGATGTAATTGTCCCGTCATTTCCAACAGATAATCATAATATAACTATATCAGTTTGGATTAAGGCAGATGCTTACAATTGGAGTGGGCCAGAATGGCAACAATTAGTAGATACTTGGTATGATCATGGATACGCTCCATTTCGATTATGTCTTGCTGGTGGAAAAATTCATTTTGGTCATGAATCAGGTGGTGTTTTGGGGTCAGGTACTTTTGTAGATGCTCCATTTACAAGCACCGATTGGCATAATATTACAGGTGTTAGAGAATATATTAATAGTGAATATATTTACACAATATATATTGATGGTGTTTTTCAAAATAGCATAACTGCTACTCACTCGCCACCTCTGAATAGTCAGAACACACTTACCTTTTCTAATAATTCAAATTGTTCTACCTGTGGATCAGAGTTCTTTACAGGAGATATGGATAATGTTCATATATGGAATACTGCATTATCTCAACAAAAAATACAAGATTATATGAATTGTCCTCCAACAGGTGTTGAGGCTGGATTATTGGGGTATTGGAATTTTGAAGAGGGTAGCGGTAATACTGCTTTAGATTTAACTTCTAATTCAAATAATGGAACAATAAATGGGGCAATCTATTTGAGTGATACACCTACAGAACCTTGTGTTAATAGCTTAACTAATAATAATGGCTGTGATAGCACAGCGATACTTAATCTGACAATTATACAACCAGATACATCAACTACAGATGTTACGGCTTGCGAAAGCTATACTTGGAATGATAGTACTTATACTCAAAGTGGAACATATTATAATGTTGTTCAAAATAATAATAGTTATTCTATGAATTTTGATGGTCAAGATGATTACATTGACTTAGGTAATAATCCTGATTTTTTGTTTCAGAATTCATTTTCATTTGAAGCATGGGTAAAAATACCAACAGTGATATCTACAGGTCCACAACCTAGCGGTAATGGCTCTATAATTGGAGCTAATAATGATTATCGTGTTTTGATATATGCTGGTAATGCTAATAACGGAGCATTTTATGTTCAATTACCTGATTTAAGTCCTTTTTCTCAAGTTGCAGTTATGAGTAGCACAGATTTAAGAGATGATCATTGGCATCATTTAGCTGTAACTTATGATGGTAGTCAAGTTATTCTTTATGTTGATGGGGTAATAGAGGATTCATCTAATAAAACTGGTAATATTACAAGTAATACTAATCCTAGTTCTCCTTTTTTAATTGGTAATGCAAATCATGTTAGTAATGAAGACTTCAATGGAATTATATACAACATAGGAATATGGAATACATCTTTGACGCAACAAGAAATACAACAATATATGACTTGTGCTCCATCATTCAATGAATCGGGTTTAGTAGGTTATTGGAATTTTGAGGATGGTCTTGGTAGTGTAGTTGCTTTAGATCAAACACCAAATGAAAATAATGGAATAGTTAATGGTTCTACATTTATTACAGAAATTCCATCTCAGTCATGTCAATCATCAAATATTAACAATTGTGATAGTGTATTTGAACTAAATTTAACTATTAATACGACTACTACAGGTACAGATGTACAGGTAGCTTGTGATACTTATACTTGGATAGATGGCATAACTTATACTGCTAGCAATAATACAGCTATTG
>PALO01000027.1 GCA_002706465.1 Flavobacteriales bacterium | reverse complement strand
TCTTTTTAAATGAAATAAATGAAACAGAAATAACAAGAATCACAAAAACTCTAAAAAATAACGACTATATAAAAGATGTTTTATTTATATCAAAAGAAAAAGCTGCTGAAAGTTTATCTAAAATAATTGGAGAAGATTTTCTGAATGTATTAGATGGTAAAAATCCTCTTTTAGACTGCATAGATATTACACTAAAGCCTGAACACGCTAATTTAGATAAATTCAAAGAATTAGATTTTTTTTTAAAAAACAAATTTAATGAAGAAATAAATGAAGTAAAATTTCATGAAAACTTAATAGAAAAAATAAATTACAACATGAATAAAATAATGAAATTCATATCTTTTTTTTCAATAATACTTTTTGTCGCAACTATATTCCTAATCAAAAATACTATTAGAATGAACATAAGAAGTGAAAAAGACATAATAAAAACCATGAAACTTGTTGGAGCAACTAATGATTTTATAAAATCTCCATATTTAAAAAGCAGTATTTTTAATGGAATAATATCTATTAGTATTTCAACAATATTATTCTTGTCTATATCTTTTTTTGTGAATAAAAATTTAAATATATTTTACAATGAATCACTATTAAATATTATTACTTTTACATGTGTTTTTATATGTGTTATTGGAATAATGATAAACTATGTATCCACACTAGTAATAACTAACAGCCACTTGAAAAAAATAAATTAATTATGAATTTTACTTTTAACAAAAAAAACTACCAATTACTAATTTTAGGATTGATTTTTATTGTATCAGGATATGCTCTTATGATTGGAGGTGGTTCTGAAAATCCTCAAGAATTTAGTTATAAAATTTTTGATTTTCAAAGATGGATTTTAGCTCCTGTGTTAATCTTAATAGGTTTAGTTATTGAGATATTTGCTATCATGAAAAAATCGTAAAAAAATGGATTTTATTGAAGCAATTATTCTTGGGATAATACAAGGTCTAACTGAATTTTTACCCATAAGCAGCAGTGGTCATCTAGAAATTGCAAATAAATTACTAAACAATAAAATAGGTAGTGAAAATTTACTTCTAATTATAGTTCTACATTTTGGAACAGCTGTTAGCACTTTAATAGTTTTTAAACAAGATATTATGAACATAATACATGAATTTGTAAATGTAAAAAGAAACGAAAAATCTTCTTCTTTCGTTTTGAAAATAATATACTCCATGATACCTGTGGTGATAGTTGGTTTGGTTTTCGAAGAACAAATTCAAAATTTATTTAAAGGCAACTTGATTCTCGTTGGTTTTATGTTAATTATAACTGGTTTACTTTTATTTTTAACTGATAGTCAAAAATCAATAAAAAAAAACGTTAGCACAAAAAACGCAATTATAATTGGTGTTTCTCAAGCTATAGCTATATTACCTGGTATATCAAGATCTGGTGCTACGATTTCAACAGCTGTTTTACTAGGTATAAAAAAAAATCAAGCCGCAAAATTTTCTTTCTTAATGGTTGTGCCAATAATAATAGGTAAGATTATTAAAGATTTGGCAACAGGAGATATTTCCTATAAAGAAGAAATGTTTCCTATTCTTATTATTGGTTTTTTATCTTCATTAATAACTGGAATTATTGCTTGTAAATTAATGATTAAAATAGTTGAAAATAGTAAACTAAAATACTTTTCGATATACTGTTTTTTAATTGGTATAATATGTATAACAACTCAAATATAGCGAACCCATTTAAAGATGGTAAATTATTTTTAATAGATAAAACAAAAGGTGATTCTTCATTTTATGTGGTAAAAAAAATAAGACAAGCCATACAAAAAAAAACAGGAGAAAAAATAAAAGTTGGTCATGCTGGGACTTTAGACCCATTAGCTGAAGGTTTATTGATAATATGTGTAGGTAAAAAAACAAAAGAAATATATAAATATCAAAACTTAAACAAAACATATGTTGGTGAAATGATTATTGGTGTAAAAACAAAGTCCTTTGATTTAGAAACAGAGTTTTATGATATAAAAAAATATAATCACATAAGTGAATCACAAATAAAAAATACTACTGGTTTTTTTAAAGGTGAAATCAAACAATCTCCTCCTATTTACTCTGCCATAAAAGTAAAAGGCAAAAAACTATATGAATATGCTAGAAAGAATGAAAAAATAAAAATACCTGTTAGACAGGTTAATGTGATGGAATTTAATATTAATGAAATTAATTTGCCAAAAATAAAATTTGAAATAAAGTGTGAAAAAGGCACATACATAAGATCAATTGTAAACGATTTTGGTTTAAAATTAGAGTGTGGTGCCGTTTTGTCTAAACTTAAAAGAACACAAATAGGAAAGTATAGCATTAAAAACTCAAAAAAAATAAATGAAGTAATTAATTTTATTGTAAATTACAGCGAATAATTTTTATATTTAAAAAACATAAAATTATATGAAAAGAAAACTATCTGAATTTAATTTTGACCTGCCTAAATCTTTACTAGCCACAAGACCTTCAGTTGATAGAGATGAATGTAAGTTAATGGTCGTCAACAGGGATCTTGGGTCTATAGAACACAAAAAATTTAAAGATATTACTGAATATTTTAAAGATGGTGATGGAATTGTTTTAAATAACACAAAAGTTTTTCCTGCAAGATTATATGGAAGAAAAGAAAAAACTGGTGCAAAAATAGAAGTTTTCTTGTTGAGAGAATTAAATAAAGAAAATTTACTATGGGATGTTTTAGTAGATCCCGCTAGAAAAATAAGAATAGGAAATAAACTCTATTTTGGGAAGGATTTTAATTTGGTTGCGGAAGTTATTGACAACACTACTTCTAGAGGTAGAACTTTAAGGTTTTTATATGATGGTGATTATGACACATTTAGGGGTATGTTGGAAAAATTAGGAGAAACTCCTTTGCCAAAATATATAAAAAGAAAACCTGATGAAGCAGACAAAGATAGGTATCAAACTGTTTATTCAAAACACGAAGGTGCTGTGGCTGCTCCAACAGCAGGTTTACACTTCAGTAAGAATTTAATTAAAAAACTAGAAATTATTGGTGTAAAACTGCCTGAAGTAACTTTACATGTTGGACTTGGTTCTTTTAAACCTGTAGATGTTGAAGATCTATCAAAACATAAAATGGATTCTGAACAGATTATTATACCTCAAAACAGTGTTGAAATTATAAATAATATAAAAAACAAGAAACAGAAAATTTGTGCGGTTGGCACAACCGTGATGAGAACATTAGAATCATCTGTAACAACAAAAAATGAACTTAAAGAATTTGATGGATGGACAAATCTTTTTATTTATCCTCCATTTAAATTTAATATAGCGGATGCAATGATTACGAACTTTCACACACCTAAATCTTGTTTATTAATGATGGTTTGTGCGTTTGGTGGATTTGAATTAATAATGGAAGCTTATCAAGAAGCCATAAAAAAGAAATACAACTTCTTTTCTTATGGTGATGCAATGTTAATTATTTAAGTTTGGAAAAAAATATTATCATTCTAGCAGGAGGGATTGGTAATAGAATGAAATCCAATATCCCAAAGCAATTCATAAATTTAAAAGAAGAGCCCATACTTTTACATACACTTAAAAAATTTCAAGACTTTTACCCAGATAGTAATATAATTATCACTATAAACAAAAACTATATTTCTTACTGGAATGAAATATGTAAAAANTTAAAAATAAGAAANANATACAAATTAGTAGTTGGAGGAGAAACAAGGTTTCACTCTGTTCAAAATAGTTTAAAATCAATAAAAGNAAAATCTNTTGTAGCTGTTCATGATAGNGTAAGACCNATGTTTACNAAAAAACTAACACATAAATTATTTGAAAAGATAAAAAAACATGATTGCGTTGTTCCTTACATCTCAACTAACGACACCGTGAAAATAAAAGGAAATAAAGTAAACAGAAAAAAATTAATGCTTATTCAAACCCCTCAACTTTTCAAAGGNCATGTTATAAAAAAAGCCTACGCNCAAAAATATAAAAAAAACTTCACAGATGACTCATCTGTTGTTGAGTCAATTGGATATAAAATAAAATACGTGAAAGGAGAGTTAGAGAATATAAAAATAACTACTATGGAAGACTTGAAAATTGTTAAAAAAATAATATAAAATATGTTGTCAAAAAATATAAAAAAAGAAATGAAGTTATTTCAAAAAAAATATTCTTCATATATAAATAGCGATGTTCCTCTTTTAAAAAGTGTTATAAGTTTTATAGTCAAAAACAAAGGAAAACAAATAAGACCTCAATTGATTTTAATATTATCAAAAGGCTATAAGTCAAAATTAGAAGAAGACACATATACATCTTGTGTATTGGTAGAAACATTACATAACGCTACATTATTACACGATGATGTTGTAGATAATGCTAGTTTAAGAAGAGGTGTGTTTTCTGTAAACAATATTTGGAAAAATAAAATAGCTGTTCTTGTTGGTGACTACTTNCTCGCTAAAGGTGTGATTATATCATCTGAACAAGANAAAAAAGAACATCTNAATATTTTATCAAATACTGTGAAAACAATGATAGAAGGAGAATTAATACAATTCAAAAAAAACAATACCATTAAAATATCGGAAAAAGAATACTTCAATATAATAAATAAAAAAACTGGTTCTTTGTTTAATGCTTGCGGCCAATTTGTTGCTTTAAATAATAATTTAGACAAAAATGAAGAAAAAATATTACAAAAAATAACAAATAATATTGGAATAATATTTCAAATAAAAGACGACTTATTAGATTTTGAAAAAACAAAGAAAAAATCAAAAACTAAATTTATTGATATAATTAACAATCAAGTTACCCTGCCTTTAATACACGTTTTAAGTAACTCTTCATTCAGAATAAAAAGACAACTGAAAAGTCTGTTAAAAAAAGATCATAAAAATTATGAAATAATAGAAAATATTTATAAAATTATAACAGAAGAAGGTGGTTTAAAATATTCTGAAAATAAAATTATAGAATTGCAAGAAGAAACATTTATGTTAATTGATAAGCTTTCTTTAAATAATAAAACAGAGATTCGTGAAATGATAAAATACATATCTAAAAGAAAAATATGATTAGCCAAGAAACCATAGACAAAGTATTTGAAACAGCTAATATAGAGGATATAATTAGAGATTTCGTGGAACTAAAAAAATCTGGAGCAAATTATAAAGGCTTAAGTCCTTTTAGTGATGAGAAAACTCCTTCTTTTGTAGTTTCTCCTGCAAAACAAATATGGAAAGATTTTAGTTCAGGTAAAGGTGGTAACTTTATAAGCTTTTTAATGGAACATGCTCACATGAGTTATCCTGAAGCAATAACACACGTAGCAAAAAAGTACAATATTGACATAATAGAAAATATAACTAACAAAAAAAAATTTGAAGAAAAATCCCACATACAAAAATTATATGAAGTCAATTCAGCGTTTAATGAAATATTTAAAAGCAATTTAATTCAAAGTCAAAAAACTTTAGATTATCTAAAAAAAAGAGGTTTTGACAAAAACATAATAGAAAAATTTGAAATAGGGTTAGGTTGTAATCAAAATGAAAAAGAATTTGAGAAATTAAAAGAAAAAGGATTAAATCTCAACTTAATAGAAGAATTAGGGATCATTATAAAAAACAAAAACACATCATACAATAGATTTAAAAACAGAATTATTTTTCCAATACATGATGGTTTTGGTAAAATCAGTGGTTTTGCAGGCAGAATACAAGAATCATCAAATAATAGTGCAAAATATATAAATTCTCAGGAAAGTTTATTATATAAAAAAAGTGAGATACTATATGGATATTTTTTGGCTAAAAATGAAATAGCTAAAGCCGACAACTGTTATGTTGTAGAAGGATATACAGATGTTATTTCTCTGTATCAAGCCGACATTAAAAATGTTGTGTCTTGTTCTGGNACTTCATTTACTGAAAAACAAATAAGAAAATTATCTAAAATAACAAAAAATATCACTGTCGTTTATGATTCAGATAAAGCCGGAATAGATGCTTCTAAAAGAAGCATTAACATGATTTTGAACAACAACATGAATGTTCAAATATTACCACTACCTNAAGGTGANGACCCCGATTCTTTTTCTAAAAAAAACAGNAAAAATGAGATAAAAGAGTATTTTGAAAATAAAAAAATTGACTTTATAGAATATGAGCTTAATTATTTACAAAAAGAAAAAACAACTGTAAATAATATAAATTCCTTAAATAGTATAATAAAATCAATATCTGTAATACCTAATGAACTTACTAGATCTATTTATATAAAAGAGTTATCAGAAAAAGTTCAGATAGAAAAAGAAATAATTTTTAACCAAGTAAATAAAGTTTTAAANAATACTTCAACTAAAAATATAATCAATAATAAAAAAGAAGAAAAAACTCATAAAATATCAGAACATGAATTAGATATTATTAAAATAATGATTAATTATAGCAAAGAAAAAATCAAAATAAAAAATCAAGAAATTAACGTTATATCTTTTATAAAAAAAGAAATAAACAATCAATATAAATTTGAAAANCAAACTATATATCATGTCTTTAATGAAATTTTAAGCAGACATGAAAAACATTCCAATTTTGACATACAAAAATTTTTATCTAATAATAACTCTGAGATAAATTCTTTATTATCATCATTAATGATAGAAGACTTTTCATTAAGTTCAGGATGGGAAAAATATGGAATACAAATTAGAAAATATCACCATAATTTAAAGAAAATAGTAATAGGCACAATAAATACTTTAAAAATGACTGAGCTAAATAATAGAATAAAAGCAGAACAATTAAAAATATCTACTGACCCAAATGACAATATAGCAACTAATAATTTGATAAAACTACAAAAAGCAAGAGCAAAAATGTCAAAAGAAAGTGGTAGGTTNTACTTCAATTAGAATAAATCATAATATATTTTATCTAAATCAAAATTATTAATGTGTTGTTTTTTGTCAGACAAGGAAAGTTCTGGTTTTAAATGAGTTTCTATCATTAAGCCATCCATTTTTTNNTTCAACAACGCTTCTTTAGATATATCATAAACCCATTTTCTGTCACCACTTATGTGACTAGGATCACATAACAACATNTGCTCTGGGAACATTTTTTTAACTTTTAATGGTATTTCCCATATTGGTTCATTTCTATATTTATTTTTATTTCCCAAAAAAAAACCTCTATGCACTAATATTATATTTTTAATGTTTGCCTTTTTAATTCTTTCTATTGCTCCAATCCATGCTTTAGCATCAGGATGTATAGGGTTTTTTATTATTACTGTTTTGCTTGTCCCTCTTAAAGACTCTGCTATCTCCTGAACTGAAAAAGGATTTGTTGTGGTTCTAGCTCCGATCCACAACATGTCTATATTATAGTATAAACATTTTTCTACATGATTGGGGTTAGCTATTTCTGTACTTGTTTTTAATCCTAATTCTAGGTTTATTTTTTTTAACCAAGGCAAGCCTAATTCACCTACACCGGCAAAAGAATCAGGATGAGTACGAGCTTTCCATAACCCTGCACGAAAAACATCTATATATGAACTTATACTTTTTGCTATTTCAAAAATATGTTTTTCTGATTTTGCGCTGCAAGGACCTGATATTAAAAAAGGTTTTTTCATTTTTTATTATATCCTTCTATTATGATTGTAAATTCTCCCTTAGGTTTTTTTTCTTTAAAATACAATAACATATCTTTTAATTCACCTCTTTTTGTTTCTTCAAAAATTTTTGATATTTCTCTTGATACAGAAGCTTTCCTGTCTTCTCCAAAAAAAACACAAAACTGTTCTAATGTTTTAACTAATCTATGAGGTGATTCATAAAATATTATTGTTCTTGTTTCTTTCACAAGAGATTCTAGTCTTTTTTTTCTGCCTTTTTTAAAAGGCAAAAAACCTTCAAAAATAAATCTATCAGAAGGTAATCCTGAGTTGACCAAAGCAGGAACAAAAGCTGTTGGACCTGGCAAACACTGAACATTTATATTGTTTAAAATAGACTCTCTTACTATTAAAAAACCTGGGTCACTTATTGAAGGTGTTCCTGCGTCTGAAACTAAAGCTACACTTAAACCTGAAAGTAATTTATTAATATATGTTTGTACAATTTTATGTTCATTATGTGTGTGAAAAGAGATTAATTTTTTGTTAATGTCATAGTGTTTAAATAATTTTTTCGTTACTCTTGTGTCTTCTGCTAAAATAATATCTGCTTCTTTCAATATACTTAAAGCTCTAAAAGTAATATCTTTTAAATTTCCTATTGGTGTGGGTATTATATATAATTTGCTCATACTTTTATTAAATTAAAATAATTTCTTTAACTTAATTTATAATTAAATATATAATATTTTGATATGAGACAAAACGATTATGATGATGAATGTGGCTCAATAAGTGTTATATGTGGTCCTATGTTTTCTGGTAAAACTAGCGAACTAATTAAAAGATTAAAAAAACAAAAAATAAAAAAATATTTAGTTTTTAAACCAGAAATAGATAACCGATACGAAAAAGACAAAATAGTCTCTCACGATCAAAAAAAACTAGATGCAATTAAAATATCAAAATCTAAAGAAATATTAAATTATATAAAAGAAGGCCAAAAGATTGTAGTTGGAATTGACGAAGCTCAATTTTTTGATAAAAATTTACCAAAAATATGCAACAAAATAGCAAATATGGGAAATACTGTAATTGTGGCCGGTTTAAATATGGATTCTAATGGAAGGCCTTTTGGTCCTATGCCTTTTTTGTTAGCTATTTCAGAAAATATCACAAAACTNTTTTCTGTTTGTGTNAAAACAGGTGAAAAAGCATATTATACTAAAGCAATNAAACCAAAAAAAGAACAAATAAAAATAGGTGAAAAAAAATCATACGTAGCTTTATGTAGAAAAGAATTTTATAAAAATGAAAAGTAAATTATACACAACTACGCTAGCCATAAATAAAAAAAAATTAATCGATAATATTAATTTATTTAAAAAGAAAAAAAATAAAATAATAGCAATGATCAAAGCTAATGCTTATGGTCATGGAGATNTAGAGATAGCCAAAGTTTTAGAAAAAGAAAATATATATTTATTAGGAGTCGCTGATTTTGAAGAAGGAGTAAGGTTGAGAGAACAAAATATAAAAAGTAGAATAATGGTTACAGCTCCAACAGAGAATAACATTGAAGAAATAATTAATTATAANATGGAACCTTGTGTTTATAATTTTAAAACATTAAAAACAATAACAAAAATAAATAAACAATCTGATATCCACATAAAATTCAATACAGGGATGAATAGATTTGGTTTTGAATATAATGACATTTATAATCTTTTTGAAAATATAAATAAAAACAAAAAAATAAATTTANGTTCAATATTTTCTCATTTGGCAGACCCTGAAAATAATGATTTTACACAAAAACAAATAAATGAATTTGAGAAAATAAAAGAAAAAACTAAAGTTTTAGTTAACAAGAATGTAGATTATCATATACATAACACAAAAAGCTACATTAATTTTCAAAATAAAAATGAAATTATAAGAACCGGTCTAGGTCTTTATGGTTACATTAATAATCAAAATAAAATAAAACCTATAGCTGAATTAACTTCCAAAATAATACAAGTAAAAGAGATACAAAAAAATGAAAGCATAGGTTATAAAAAGTCTTTTATATCAAAAAAAAATATGAAAATAGGACTTATACCTATTGGGTATGCAGATGGATTAAAAAGAAATTGGAGTAATGGTAAACTGAAGTTTCTAATTAAAGACAAACTGTATCCTGTTGTTGGTTTAATATCAATGGATAGTTGTATTGTTGATATAACAAACAGTAAAATAGAAGAAGGAGAATCTGTTGTTTACTTCGGTGAAAAAAGAAACATTTGTGATTTAGCAAAAGAGCTTGAAACTATTCCTTACGAAATAACCGCCTGCTTATCTAAAAGAATAAAAAGAACTTATGTTTAATTTATTTATCAAAAAAGAAAAATATAAAAATAAAATAAGTGTATTGTGGCTGACAAGATAACTGTCGCCTAAACACATAAATGAAAAAGGTAATAAACAACAAAATATAGAAATAAAATCTTTTCTTTTAATATAAAAAAATAACTGATAATAAATCATAAACAGGAAGAAAGCCAATCCAAAAAACCCTAATTCAAAAAGCACATATAAGTAATAATTATGTGGTGTTTTATGACCTAACTCTATAAGTGATTCGGAAAAATCAGAATGCTCAGCAAACTCCTTAGCAAAACTACCTGTACCATAGCCAAAACAAGGCCTTTTTTTAATTAAATCAATAGACGTTATTAGAAANTACCAACGTTGATTGTCTTTAGTTTTTAAATTTGATTTTATTAAATTAATATTATTAAAAGTACCATTAATTCTATTTTTAAAAGTATTATTAATATTATAATTAGAGAAAATTAAAAAAATTAATAAAAAAATTGTGATGAAAAAGTGTTTTGTTTTCATCAATAAAAAAGAAACAAAACAAGCCATTACAATAAAGTTAAATTGACCCATTCTACCCCTTTCTATAAATAAACTAAAAATAAAAAAAACAATAAAAGAAAATAAAATATAATTAAATATTGTTTTACTTTTTATTTTAATATTTCTAAATAAAATAATGAAAGATATAATAATACAAAAAGACAAAAATATATTATGATCTCTATAATTTAAAAGTAAAACTAAATCTGGNTTTTTATATANTCTATAAAAATAATGCGGTATAATGTCATAATTCTCTAAAATNCCGAAAACAGATGAAACAAACATAGAACAACACAAAGCNAAAAAAGAATAAAAAATNAACTTTTTGCTGATTCCTATTGTNAANAAAACAGGAATACAGAAAAATAATAAATTAGATTTAACAACATACCAACTGCTTTTTTCTACACCTCCCCAAAAACATCCTAAAGCGTATACTATATTGAAAAAAAGTATACTTATAAACCATTTATTATTAATTAATTTTGCAAAAAATGACAACCTTTGTTGTAAAATCCATAAAAAAACAATAAATAAAATAATTAAATCTGTTAAAAAAACAGAAAAAGGTAATACAGCACCTAAAGACAAGAATAAATAATTAATTAATCTTCTCAAAAATCATGTTGTATTCATTAATATCTGATAATATAAACTTTGCTTTTTGTATTTGTTTGTCATTTAACAAATTTGCCTCTATACGTCCTTTTTGATAAAAAAACCTCGAAGATATTTCCGGAATAATTAAATCTAGAATAACATTTTTATTATTATAAAGGTCTTTTGATTTTTCATTTTTAATTATATCTTCTATTTTTTCAAAAATTTCAACTACTTCATTATTGTCATATTTTTCATTTTTAATTGTTGAAACAAGAGTGTCTAGATACGCCTCTGAATTTGTTTCATAAATATGTTCTTTTTCCGAAATAAAATCTTCAAACAATTTAAAAATTTTATTTGTGTCTAATTTAACTAAACTGAAATCTTTATTTTTTAATCTATATTCTGTAGCAAAATCAAAAATATAATTGTTTCTAATAACTGAAACTAANAAAGNANTGACNTCTTNATTGTTTAATACAGTAATATCTGGATGAATNCCATTNCCCGCTNAAACTTTTCTTCCCAATAATGTTGTGTAATTTTCTGAAAGACTATCTGCTTTTAAAACACNTGAATAATTAACCTCTTGTATACATCTCCCACTTGGTAAATAATATTTAGCTGTTGTATATTTTAATTGCGAATTATATGGCAGTGGTTTAGTCCCTTGCACTAAACCTTTACCATATGTTTTTTCTCCTATTATTACCGCTCTATCGAGATCNTGTANTGAACCTGAAACAATTTCTGAAGCAGAAGCAGAACCTCCATTGACTAAAACAACTAATGGTATTTCTGTATCTAAAGCTTTGTGTTTTGCTTTATATATATATTCGTTATGTCTACTTTTTGTNGANACTATCTCGGTAGATTTTGGAACAAAAATATTAACAATGTCTACTGATTCATTTAACAAACCTCCTGGATTATTTCTTAAGTCTAAGATTAACTTTTTAATTGCATACTTTTTATTTAATTCAGAATAAGCTTCCTGTATGTCTTTTGCTGCATTTTCTCTAAAATTAGACAAAACGATATAACCTATGTCGTTACTTAGAACTCCGTAATATGGAACATTATCTACTTTTATTTTTTCTCTCTTAAGACTAAAACTATGTTCTTTGTTTTCTCTACTTACCACAACATTAACCTTTGTTCCTACTTCTCCTTTTAATTTAGAACTAATATACTCAACACTCTTACCCTTAACATCTTCATTATTTATTTTTAAAAATTTATCACCTGCCATTAAACCTGTTTTCTGTGCNGGAAAACCATAATANGGCTCTCTAATTATAACATANTCTTCTACTTTAGAAATTATTGCACCAATCCCTCCGTAAACACCTGTTCTTTGAAATTTGAAATCTTCTATCTCTGATTCTGGTATATAAGTAGTATATGGATCTAGTGACTTTAACATTGAATTAATTGCTTTNTTCATCAACTTACCTGGCTTCACTTCTTCAACATAAAACATATTAATTTCTCTATAAACTGCATTAAATATTTCTATGTTTTTAGATATTTCAAAATAATCACCCACAAAACTGAAAGACAAAAAAGACAATCCAAGAACAAGTATTATGTTTTTAATTTTTTTCATTTTGNTTTTTTTTAAGAGATTGTAAAATTAAATTTATTTTNTCAAAAATTTCTTTAAAAGTCACATTAGTTTTACTTGAACTATAAACTAACAAAATTGCTAAGTTTTTATTGTGTAAAATAATTTTATTTGTAATACTTTTCTGCAATCTGTATGATTCTCTAATTAGCCTTTTTATCCTATTCCTGTCTACTGCATTTTTTATGTTTTTTTTAGGAACAGATATTAAAATTTTGTTTTTATTTATTTTGTTTTTGTTTCCAAAAATATAAGAAATAATAAAACTATCTGACTTAAAAGAATTTTTGAATTTTAATAATTCTTTAATTAATCCGTACTCTTTGACTCTTTCTGTTTTCTTGAAATTATTCACTAAGATTACTTTCTTTTTTTCAAATAATGATCAATAGCCATTGACATAGAAGGTGCTTTTTTGGTTGGAGTTTTAATATTAACTTCTAATTTTTTTTCTTCTGCCATATTACTTGTGTTAGAACCGTAACATCCTATTAAGGTTTTATTTTGTTTATANTCNGGGAAACTTTTAAATAAAGTTTTTATACTTAAAGGNGTGAAAAATGCCATTAGAAAATAAGAATCTATGTCTAGATGCTTGACGTTTTCATTTACTGTTTTGTAAACAACTGCTTTTGTGAAATTAACCTCATTATGTACTAAAAATTTATTCATTTTTGGATTCATAATATTGGAACCTGGTATTAATATTTTTGAATCTTTATGCTTTTCAAAAGCTGGCAATAAATCTGAAATTGTTTTTTCACCCACAAAAATTTTTCTTTTTCTGTACACAATATATTTTTGTAAATACACTGCTATAGTTTCTGATAAACAAAAATACCTCATGCTTTCAGAAATTCTTAATCTTAAATCTTCGCATAATCTAAAAAAATGAATTATAGAATTACGACTAGTGAACAAAATAACTTCGTGACTTGGNATATTTACTTTTTGTTTTCTAAAAGCTTTAGCTTTAACTTCTTTTAAACTAATAAATGGCTGAAATTCTATCTGTAATTTATGTTTTTCAGCTAATCTAGTATAAGGTGATTTAGCTATATTTTGTGGTTCTGTTTGAGTTATTAATAATTTCCTTCTTCTAGGCATTTTCAACAAAAATCTTTAAAAACCATAAAAATGGTATAATTTCTAAACAACAAAGATACAAAAATATAGAACTATAAAACAGCTTTACTTTGTGAATAAAAAATTTATATAATTTATAATACTTATAAGCGTAAATAACAATAGATATTATAAATATAATAGTATAAATAATTAAACTATTATTTGNGTAATATAGTATNTATGAAAAAAGAAATAAAAAAAAAGACAAAGAAGCTTCGTGTATAAATGAATTGTAAATTATAACTTTTCTTTGGAAATTCTTGTTAAATACATTTATCAAAATGTATATAAATAATAGTTTGAAAATAAAAACAAGAATTAAAAATAAACTTAAAAATAAAAATTTACTTAAAAACTCCGGTTCATAACGAATATTGTATAAAGTAATAAAAGAAATACATTGAATNTAAATTATTAATAATGGTATTAAGTAATAAATTCCTGTTTTCTTCTTGTTTCCAGAATAATAAAAAAAATGATTGGCGTCAAAAACCATTCTAAACATAAAACTTATATCATTTTTAAAAAAAAACAGAATAACAGAAATNATTATTAAGGAAAAAACAAAGGAAATAAACACAAAATTATAGTTTAAAAGATTAGAAATTACATACTCGTACATAATCTAATTTTCAATAGCCCCATTATCAATCCAACATTGAATAATTTGAATTTGATTTTGATTTAATTGAGACCCTGCAGTAGGAGGCATTACAATGTTCGGGTCGTTTGAATTCACTAATGAAATAATAATATCTTTAATAGCAAACACTGTATTATAATAAACTTCATTATTATTTAGTGAACCAAAAATTCCTGCGGATTCTGCTGTTTGGCCTACACTATGACAAGAAACACACTTATTATATATTATTGGTGCAACATCGTTAATAAATGATACATTATCACATACATCATCTATTTCTGTCTCTCTATCACAAGAATTAAAAAATATTATAAATAATATTATATATAGAATTTTAAATTTCATTTTTTTAAATTTATTAAATAAATTTTTACATTTAAAATATGAATCAAACAAATTATATAAATAACGACTATNTAAACATAGATGAATTGCTCTCAGAAGANCATAAATTAATTAGAGATTCTGTTAGACAATGGGTAAATAAGAACTTGGACCCNATAATAGAAGACCATTATGAAAAAGCTACTTTTCCAAAACACATTTTAAAAGGATTAAGTGAAATAGGTGCTTTTGGTGCTTGTATACCTGCAAAATATGGNGGAGGTGGTCTTGACTATATATCATATGGAATTATAATGCAAGAATTAGAAAGATGTGATTCTGGGATAAGATCAACCGCTTCTGTTCAATCTTCATTAGTAATGTTCCCGATTCACGAGTTTGGCAATGAAGATCAAAAACAAAAATTTTTACCAAAATTAGCAAAAGCTGATTTAATCGGTGCTTTTGGTTTAACTGAGCCAAATCATGGCTCTAATCCATCTGGGATGGAAAGTAACTTTATAGAAAAAGGGGATTACGTTATTTTAAATGGCGCAAAAATGTGGATATCAAATTCTCCTATTTGTGACATAGCAATAGTATGGGCTAAAAATGAAGATAACAGAATAAAAGGCTTAATTGTAGAAAAAGGNATGAAGGGTTTTTCTACTCCTGAGACACACGGAAAATTATCTCTTAGAGCTTCATCAACAGGTGAACTGGTTTTTGATAACGTAAANATACCTAAAACAAATATTTTAGAAAATTCTAACGGATTAAGCTCTCCTTTGGCTTGTCTTGACTCTGCAAGATTTGGAATTGCTTGGGGTACAATTGGATGCGCTTTAGATTGTTATAATACTGCTTTAAAATACTCTCTGGAAAGAATACAATTTAAAAAACCTATAGCTTCATTTCAATTACAACAAAAAAAACTAGCTGAAATGATTACTGAAATAACAAAGGCTCAATTATTAGCTTTAAGAGTTGGTCAACTGAAAAATAAAAATCAAGCTTCTTCTGCTCAAATATCTATGGCAAAAAGAAACAATGTAGAGATTGCTATAAAAATAGCTAGAGAGGCAAGACAGATACTGGGAGGAATGGGTATTACTTCAGAATATCCCATTATGAGACACATGATGAATCTAGAATCAGTGATAACTTATGAAGGAACTCATGATATACATTTATTAATTACAGGAAAAGATATAACTGGTATAAGCGCTTTTTAATATATTTTAAGCCTCGCAGCTTGAACANNCTTTCTTTTGTTTAAACTTCTGTGCCGCATTCATACTATGCTGATAATACAGAGATTTAAGTCCTAATTTCCAAGCATTAACATATATACTATTTATTTCCTTAGCACTCATATCTGGATGAATTAAAAGATTAAGAGATTGACCTTGATCTATATAATTTTGTCTACTTGCGGCTTGATAAACTATGTCCATTTGATCTATTTCAGAATAAGTTTTAAAAACATCTTTTTCTAATTCTGTTAAAAAATCTAAATGTTGTACTGAGCCATCTTGATCTCTAATACTATTCCAAACCTCTTTTGTGTTTTTGTTTTTTGAATCAAGTAATTTTACCAAAAAAGGATTTTTTATTGTCGTTTTAATTTTGGCAATATCTTTAACATATATATTGGACCATATTGGTTCTATTCCCTGTGATACCTGTCCTANTATAAAAGCTGAAGATGTTGTTGGAGCTACAGCGTTTAAAGTAGTGTTTCTTCTACCATGTCCTTTTAAAACCTCTGGTTCTCCTAACATTTTTGCTAACTCTGTTGAAGCTTTATAAGATTTTTCTTTTATTAATTTNAAAATTTCATTGTTCAAGTTAAATGATTCTTGGCTATTAAAAGCTAGCATTTTTGATTGTAATAGAGAATGCCAACCNAAAACACCTAATCCTANTGCTCTATTTTCCTTAGCAAAATTATAAGCACGCTCCATAAATAAAAAAGTTTGTTGATCGTCTCTGTCATTAGAATCACGATATAATTCAAGTTTTTCAGTAAACTCAGTAATTACAGCATCTAAAAAATAAACCATTGTTTCTACAGCATCGGTGTCTTTCCATTTATCATAATACAAAACATTTAAAGAAGATAAACAACAAACAAAAGACCAATTATCATTAGATGGCAACATGATTTCTGTACATAAATTACTTGCGTTAATTTTATAATTTTTGTCTTTATAAACTTGAGGGGCTCCATTGTTTGCTTTATCAGTAAAAAATATATACGGGTATCCTATTTCTCCTCTTCTTTGTAATACTTTTGCCCAAATATCACGCTTATCTTTATCTCCATCTATCATTGATTGCATCCATTCATCTGTAACTGTAACTCCGTGTGTTAATTCTTGAATTGGATTACCTTCTGTTCCTATATCTAGAAACTCAGAAATATCTGAGTGCTCAACCGGTAAATATGGAGAAAATCTACCTCTACGAACTGAACCCTGACTTACAACGTCAACCATTGTTTCGAAAAGCTGCATAACATGTACAGAACCTGAGGCTTGACCATTATTAGTAACTGCAGAGCCTCTGGGTCTGATATTTCCAAAATACCCAGAAGTTCCTCCTCCTAGTTTAGACATCATTCCTACTTCAGATTGTGTATACAAAATGTTTCCCATGTCGTCTGAAACATTTGAACCAAAACAACTAATAGGCAATCCTCTTTTTTTTCCAAAGTTTGACCAAACAGGAGAAGACAAAGAGAAGAAACCTTTAGACATGTATTTGTAAAACTTTTCAGCATAACCATCTATTCCTAGAATTTCCTCCGCTCTTTTTGCAATTTCCATAATACGTGCTTCTGGAGTACTTTCTGAAGAAATATAACCTGCAGATAAAAAGCTTCTACTATGTTCTGTTAACCAATCAAAAGGATATTTATATTCTTTTGATTCTGAATAAGATTTTTGAGGAGTTTTTAAAATTTGTGATTCTTCTTTACTTTGAACCTTTTCTTTCAAATTTGTGCTTATAATATTATTGTCTTTCACTTTATTCATAATTAAAAAAGGTCATCACCTGTTATACTTTGAGTTCTCTTGCTATAATTAATTGACCTCTTAACAAAAAAATCACCATGCTTTGTTCCTATAATTTCATCATTAAACCATTCTGTTTTATTTAACAATTCCTCATCTGTTTTAAAAACTTCTTCAACTCCTATACTTTTCAAAGATCTATTAAATCTGTCTTTTATAAATTCGATTATTTCTGCTTTAGGTAAAAATTCTAATTCCCCTTTCTCAAAAATCCAATCAACAATTTTGCTCTCTGCCTCAAATGCCTCTTTACACATATCTTGTATCTTTTTTTCGTATATAAAATCAAACCAATCTGGATTTTCTTTCTTGATTATTTGAATTAAATCTATTCCAAAGTCTCCATGTATTTGTTCTTCTTTTGAGGTTGCTTCTACAACGTTTGAAACTCCTTTAAGTTGGTTTTTATATTTATTAAAAGCCATAATTATTAAGAATTGAGAGAATAAAGAAACATGCTCGATAAACAAAGAAAACAAAAGCACAGATTCAGAATAATCTTTATTATTTTCACTTTTAGCTTTTGATAAAGCTGTCTCAAGATAACCTACTCTTTTCATTATAACAGGATTTTTCTTTATGTGTTTAAACTCTTTGTTAAGACCTAATATCTCCAGTAAATGAGAATAAGCATCCGCATGACGTACTTCACTTTCTGCAAAAGTTGCGCCAACTGAACCAACTTCTGGTTTAGGTATTTTGTGATAAATATCTCCCCAAAAACTTTTTACAGCTACTTCAATTTGAGAAATAGCCAACATTGTGTTTTTTATTGCATTACGCTCTAAATCTGACAATCCTGCTTTAAAATCTTGTATGTCGCTAGTAAAATTGAATTCTGAATGAATCCAATAAGAATGTCTAATAGCTGAAACGTATTCGTATAACTCAGGATACTCATAAGGCTTCAAGGTAATCCTTTTTTCAAAAATATTTCTTGCTCTCTTTTGTGCTTGTGAATTTCTATATAATATGTACGCTTTTGCAACATCTTTAAATTCACTCTTCATTAACTCGTTTTCAACCAAATCCTGTACTTCCTCTACGTTAGGAACATAATTTTTTATGTTCTTTTGATTTTCTAAAAGTGATGAGTTTACTTGAAAAGAAATTTTTTCAGCATCTTCTGCAGATCCATTATTGACAGATAACATTGCTTGCAAAATAGCGTTCGTAACCTTCTCTGTCTGAAATTTCTTTTTAGAATAATTTCTCTTTAAAATGTATTCTATTTTCATATAATTACAATTTACAATTTAATATCTTTTTTTTTAAATAAACACAGCAAGTGTTTTCCAAAATCTTTTGTTAATAAACACTAATATTTATGTTGTTTTACATAAATTTAGCGTAAAAGTCCCCCGTCCAAATATTCTAACTAACTATGTTGTAAAGCTAATAATGATATGTGACAAAAATACTAAGACAAATGTTTGTTTTTTTTTTGTATTTGTCAAGACAATCTTTTTAACAAAATGAAAATGTTTTTAACAATTTTAAATTTTAAGATAAATAATTATAATACTTTTGTGAAATGTCTGAATTATTTAAAAAAATTATATCACACTGCAAAGAATATGGATTCATCTTTAACTCAAGTGAAATATACGATGGCCTAAGCGCAGTATATGATTACGGTCCGTTAGGTGTAGAGCTGAAAAACAACATAAAATCTTATTGGTGGGATGCCATGGTTAAAAGAAATAAAAATATAGTAGGTATAGATTCATCTATATTTATGCATCCTAACACATGGAAAGCGTCTGGTCATATAGATGCTTTTAATGACCCTTTGATTGACAATAAAGATTCTAAAAAAAGATACAGGGCAGATGAGTTGATTGAAAATCATATTGAAAAAATAGAAAATAAGATTAACAAAGATATTAAAAAAGCAAAAACAAAATTTGGAGACAATTTTAATGAAAAAGAATTTAGAAAAACTAATCAAAGAGTTTTAGACCGTCAAAAACAAATTAATGAAATAATATCAGAAATGAACAAATGTCTTCAATCTGAAAACTTAAAAGGCATTAAAAAACTAATAGAAAAAATAGAATTAAAGTGTCCTGTATCTGGAACATGTAATTGGACAGAAGTTAGACAATTTAACTTAATGTTTAAAACAAAAATAGGATCAAATCAAGAAACATCTTCGGACATATATCTAAGACCTGAAACTGCTCAAGGTATTTTTGTTAATTTTCTAAATGTTCAAAAAACGACTAGACAAAAAATACCTTTTGGAATAGCTCAAATAGGTAAAGCTTTTAGAAATGAAATTATTGCTCGTCAATTTATATTTAGAATGAGGGAATTTGAACAAATGGAAATGCAATTTTTTATTCGCCCTGGAGAAGAAGACGAATGGTATGAATATTGGAAAGAAAAAAGAATGAACTGGCATATTTCTTTAGGACTTCGAAAAGAAGATTTTAGTTTCAAAGAACACACAAAACTAGCTCATTATGCCAAAAGCGCATGTGACATAGAATTTAAATTTCCATTTGGATTTAAAGAGTTAGAAGGCATACATTCTCGTTCTGACTTTGATTTAATACAACACCAAAAGCTGTCTGGAAAAAAAATAAAATATTTTGATTCTGAAATAAATGAAAGCTTTACTCCTTTTGTTATAGAAACTTCTATAGGTTTAGACAGAATGTTTTTAGCTTGCTTATGCTCTTCTTTTAAGAGAGAAGAAAATAATAATAGAATTTTATTAAAATTACCTTATAAATTAGCACCTATTAAGATTGCTGTGTTTCCTCTTACTAAAGATGATTCTCTAGTAAATATTGCAAATAATATATATGAAAAAATTAATAAAAAATATAACTGTTTTTATGAGGAAAAAGATTCTATAGGTAAAAGATATAGAAGACAAGATGCTATAGGTACACCTTTATGTATAACAGTAGACAATGAAAGTGAAAAAGATCAAAAAGTAACAATTAGAAATAGAGACTCTATGATTCAAGAAAGAGTGGCTTTAAACAAAATAGAAGAATATATAGAAGGTTGTTTTTAAAGTTTAACTATTATAAGCATTCATAGTTTCATTTATACCACAATCAATAAATTTTTCAATTATATTGACGAAATTATCAGAGTTAGAATCAAAAAAACTGAATTCTGTTTTTGAAAAATTAGACAAAACATATTCTGATTGACCTCCAAATCTAAAATCTTTACCTATCCCGAACTTTAGCCTAGATATTTTTTTGTCATTATAATAATGAAATATATCAATTAAACCATTATGCCCTCCGGCAGAGCCTTTTTCTCTTAATCTAATTTTACCAAAAGGTAAAGAAATGTCGTCTAAAATAATTAGTATNTTTGACTGCTTGATGTTTAATTTTTTTGCCCAAAAAGAAACTGCTGCACCACTAAGATTCATAAANGTGTTAGGCTTAACAAATNTTACTTNAGAACCTTGAATTTCTTTTTTAGCAACAAAACCTTTTTTTCTTTCAACAAAATCTATTTTATAAAAAGAAGATAATAAGTCTAATATAATAAACCCTGCATTATGCCTAGTACGAATGTACTGTTTACCCGGATTTCCTAGACCTATAATTAAATGTTTCAAAACATTAATTATTAATCTTTTTGATCTTCTTTCGGTGAATCTTCTGCTTTAGCATCCGCTCCTTCCGCTCCTTCCGCTCCTTCCGCTCCTTCCGCTCCTTCTTCACCTTCAGTTTCTTCGCTTTCCTCAACTACAGTTCTAGCTGTTTTAACTCCTACTATTACTGAATTANTTGGATCTAAAATTTCACAATTAGGAATATTNACGTCATTAATATATATAAACTGACCTACTTCCAATTCCTCTATATTCAAATCAAAATTATCTGGAATGTTTTTAATCAATCCCTTTAACTTTAAACTCCTTCTTCTAGACAGAAGCCTTCCTCCACTTCTGACTCCAGCTGCACGTCCTATAAAATTAATAGGAAGCTTAACTNTAACTTCTTTGTCTTCTTTTACCTCCATGAAATCTATATGTATAATTTCGTCACTAACTGGATCAAACTGAACAGACTGAAATATGCACTTACTTAATTCTCCTTCTATNTCTAATTCTACAAGATATAATTGATCTGTATAAATAAGATTTCTAAAATTGTTTTTATGAGCGTGAAAATAAATTTCTCTTCCTGCTCCATACATTACACAAGGTACATGGTCCTTCTTTCTTAATGATCTTAAGTTAATTTTAGATATCTCTTGTCTTTTTAAGACTTCTATTTTTAATTTTTTCATAATCTAACATATAAAACTACTACTAATTGATTCTTTTGAATGTACTTTTTGTATTACATCTCCAAACAAATTAGATACGGTTAAAACTTTTACTTTTTTAGATACTTTTTGTTTTTGAGGTATTGTGTCAGAAATTATTAATTCTAACATTTTAGAATTTTCAATCTTTTCAATTGCATTGCCTGATAAAACACCATGACTACAAATAGCTCTAACACTTTTGGCTCCTTGCTCTATCATCATATTAGCAGATTTAGAAATAGTCCCTGCTGTATCAACAATATCATCTACTAAGATTACGTTTTTATCTTTCACGTCTCCTATTAACATTAATTTACTTATTTCATTTGGTTTTTCTCTATGTTTATAGCATATAACCACTTGAGCGTTTAAAAATCTTGCATAAGCATTTGCCATTCTTGCCCCACCTATATCAGGAGAAGCTATTGTTAAGTTATCTAAACCTAAACTTTGAATATATGGAACAAAAACAGTAGATGCAAATAAATGATCTACAGGAACTTCAAAAAATCCTTGAATTTGGTCAGCNTGTAAATCCATGGTCATTATTCTGTTAACACCTGCCGCACTTAACAAATTAGAAACTAATTTTGCTCCTATTGGCACTCTTGGTTTTCCTTTTTTATCTTGTCTAGCGTATCCAAAATAAGGCACAACAGCTACAATAGATTTTGCAGAAGCTCTTTTTGCAGCGTCTACCATTAATAATAATTCCATTAAATTTTCAGCTGGAGGAACTATAGATTGNACAATATACACTTCCTTTCCTCTAACTGTTTCGTCAAAAGAAGGTTCACATTCTCCGTCAGCAAAATCAACTATAGAAACTTTACCTAATTCTAGGTTACANGATTTAGCTACATCTTTGGCTAAAGATATAGTATTCCTTCCTGAAAAAATTTTTATGTTTGATTCCATAAACGTTTAGTTGCCGGCAAATTTAATAAATTTATTAATAGATTATCTATTAATTGCATTTTTGACATAAATATAATTTATTTACATAAATTTAATTTTTGCCCAGATGGCGGAATTGGTAGACGCGTTGGTCTCAAACACCAATGGGGTTAAACCCGTGCCGGTTCGATCCCGGCTCTGGGCACTTTAAATAAAATAAAGACAAAAGTATACATATAAAAAACATGAGAAAAAACCTACTNCAAGGTCTTCAAACCTTATTAATCTTTTTTTTATGTATTTGGGTGTTTAATTTTTTTTCAAAAAAATCAAATCAATCAGAAATAAATGAATTAATTGATTTAATATCTACAAAATATGTAGATGAAATATCTCGAGAAGAATTAAAGAATAAAATTATAAACTCTGCTTTATCTGAATTAGATCCTCACTCTTCGTTTATATCAAAAAAAGAACTGAATTTAGTTAATGAATCTATGCAAGGCTATTTTAGTGGTATAGGAGTTAGCTTTAGGATAATAGAAGACACTATATGTATAATGTCTGTTATAAACAACGGGCCTTCTATGCAAAAGGGTGTTTTAGCTGGAGACAAAATAATAAAAGTCGACAATNAGCTGTTTGTTGGTGATTTTATTTCAAACGATACAGTTATGAAAACATTAAAAGGAGTTTCAGGGTCTGAAGTTTTTCTAACAATTAAGAGACCTAAGCAGGATTCTTTATTAAGTTTTAACATAACGAGAGGCTATGTTGAAATGTCTAGCATAGATGCTGCTTTGGATATAAATTCNAAATACAGTTACATAAAAATTAACAGGTTTTCATCAAACACATATNCAGAATTTATGAAAGCTGTATCTAAAATAGATGTNACAAAAGACAAAAAAATAATATTAGACTTAAGATCAAACCCTGGAGGTGTTTTAGGTGACTGTTATAAAGTAGCTGAAGAGTTTTTTAACAAGGGTGATCTTATATTTTATACAGAAAACAGAAAAAATAATTCAAGGAAATTCAAATCAGGAAAAAATGGATTTTTAAATAAAAACGATGTGTTTGTGTTAATTGATGAAAACTCTGCTTCTGCAAGTGAAATTATAGCTGGAGCTATTCAGGATAATGACAGAGGGGTCATTGTGGGTAGAAGAACTTTTGGAAAAGGATTAGTTCAAGAACAATTTGAACTAAAAAACGGTTCAGCGGTAAGATTGACTACGCAAAAATATTTTACTCCTAGTGGTAGGTTAATTCAAAAACCATANAAAGGTTTTTCTTTAGAACAAGAAAAAATACTTAACAAGATAGCTAGTGGAAAAATATTAAATTTAGATAGTATAAATTTCCTTGACTCTGTAACATTTAAAACAAAAAAAGGAAGAACAGTATATGGTGGAGGTGGTATATTTCCTGATGTTTTTGTGTATCCAGATACATCTAATATTGGTGGTTTTGAAAGAGGAGAAGTTTATTTANAAATACTAAANTATCACATACAAAATTATATTTTAAATCACTTTTACTTAGACAAAATAAAATCTAATTATAACATAAATACTTTTGCTACTGAATTTGAATTAACAAAAAAAGAAATTAATCTATTAGAAAATTATTATAACAAAAAAAGCGTACAAGAAGATTACATTTTTTTTAGTGTAGAAGAAAAAAAAGTTATAAAAAAATACATTAAAACTAAAATAGCTGAAATGATTTGGGGCTACAATGGCTTGCACAGGTGCCTTATTGAAGAAGATGTGTATATAAAAAAAATAAAGCAGCTATATTAAAAATACAACTGCTTTATTATTTTAAGAAAATTTTTTACTGATTATCTGTTGCTTCTTCTTTAACATTTTCATCAGCATGATCGTGTGTGTGTGTAGTATCAGAATGATCATGTGCGTGTGTAGTGTCACTTTTTGAAGGACAATCTGGCTTTTCTCCAGCACAACACTTATCTTCTACTTTCGNAGAATCAGTACATTCACTTTTTTCAGAATCAGAGTTTCCTCCACCTGCGCAGGCAACGAATCCAAAAAACACAAACATCATTAAGAAATTTCTGAAATTTTTCATTTTAAAATTTTTAAAATTAACAACTAGTTTGTTATGTGTAAACACATGTGGCAAAATTAAAGTTTTTTTTTAATTTGAGGTTTAAATATTATATATTTAATTTTAATTATTAAACAATAAAATAAAGCTATGGCATTTAATTTACCTGATTTAAAATATGAATACAACTCTTTAGAGCCTCATTTTGACGCAAAAACAATGGAAATACACCATTCAAAGCATCATGCTGGTTATACAAATAACTTAAATAACGCTATAAAAGAAACAAATTATGAAAATATGTCAATAGAGGATATTTTAAAGTCTTCTGACTTGCCTGTAGGTATTAGAAATAATGGTGGGGGTTTTTATAATCACTGTTTATTTTGGTCTATCCTTAGCCCAAACGGTGGAGGAGAGCCTGAAGGTAAATTAATTGAAGCAATAAATAGAGACTTTGGTAGTTTTGAAAACATGAAGTCTGAATTTAACAAAGCGGCTGCCACAAGATTTGGTTCAGGTTGGGCTTGGCTATGTTTTGATAACGGAATGTTGAGTATTTGTTCTACAGCCAATCAAGATAATCCTTTAATGGATGGGCAATGTGGTGGAACTCCAATAATGGGTCTTGATGTGTGGGAACATGCATATTATCTAAATTATCAAAACAGAAGACCTGACTACATAAATGCTTTTTGGAGTTTAGTAGACTGGAATGCTGTTGAAAATTTAATGTCATAATTTAAATTTTATGAAAAAAATTATTTTTTGTTTGTTGTTGTTTTCTTTTGCTAATACATCTTTTAGTCAATCTTCTTGGAAAGAAAGTAAACCTAGTTGGAAAGAAGGGAAAAGCACAAAAGAGGTGAGAGAGAACAAAACAATAAATGAAAATAAAATTTCAAAAAATAAATTTGAAAAAGACGCGAATTTTAGTTTAGGTTTTTGGGATTTAGATTTTAATGTAAAATTAAGATTACTAGACGGAGTATGCTACTACAGAATAAAAGTATACACAAAAGATAGATTTTTTAAAAACACAAGTGAATATGAAGCTATAAAGTCTGAATACACAGATAAACATATGTTCAATGTTAGGTTTAGGAATCCTGATCTTATTGATATACATACTATAAAGCTTATTAAAGGAACTTACACTAGAGTTTTAGATTATAAAGATGATGTTGATCATATAATATTTAATGGAGAATTTATATGTTCAAAAGAAAAATTTGAAGAATTCTCAAATATATATGTGAGCACATACATGTCTTTATATAAATAATAAATAATAAATAATAAATAATAAATAATAAATAATATGAAAATAAAAATACTAACTCTATTAATTTTAACCCCTTTATTTATGTTCAGTCAATTAAGATCTGGAGACGTTTTAATTGAAACAAACTACGGTTTTGTTGGAGGTAAAGGNCTTTGGGGGACAATAGCCAAAGAAGCTGGGGTGCCTGTAANTTTTTTTGGACCAGCAACATTAAGGGTACAGTACATGTCATCAGACAAACTTGGTGTTGGGGTAGATATAAACTATTCTTCAAGAAGTTTATCTGGTAATACAGGAACTTATATTGATGAAAATGGCTTTACACAAAACTTTAGTTATGACTTAACTCAAAATGTAATTAGATTCATGTTTCGTTCTAGTTTAGAATTTGTAAACAATGATAAACTACAAATAAACTGGGCTAATTCAGTTGGTTATAGAGCTTCTCCCTGGACTTTTACTGTTACCGACAACTCTAATGCTACAGAAGATGACTTAAGTTATGATTTCGGTTCATGGCCTCTCGCTTTTAGAACTGCTATTGGTTTAAGATATATGTTAACTGATGCGATAGGAATTAATATAGAGATTATAGGTTTAAGTGGAGGTTCACTAATGAATGGAGGTGTTTCAATAAAATTATAATTTATATATATTAAAAAATATTTTTAAAATTTATGGTATGCTAGACATGCCTCTTTTTAGGTAGTGAAAAATATAATATCATTAATATCAATTTATTTAATTTTTATTTCCAGTTGCTCGAACGAAGTTTTAATTCATTGTTCAAATAACACATATATGTCAAATAATAATATAAACCTATCAAACTATCACAAAAATCGCAGAGAATTAAAAACAACTTTTTCAAAATCCGATTTTAATTTAAAACTAAATAAATATAAAATCAGTTGTTCTGATTTGTTAGTAAACCATCTTTATTGTAACATATGTTTTAATTCAGATGAAAATAGTTTAACCTCATATAATGGTGAAGTTTTTAATTTAAAAAATGACACTTCAGCTACTGAAATCACAAATGAATGTATAGAGTTGATTTCAAATATGTCTATGGGTGCTGATGAATATTATAAGTTATTAGAATCTCTAGAATAAAGAATATTTGTGCAAATTATATGTTTAATAATTGTTTTGTAAGTTTGTGGACAAGTAAATTGCAAAATGAGTGTGGAAAAAATACCTGTCGTTATTCTAAACGGTTTTCTTGGTTCTGGAAAAACTACTCTTTTTAGAAGTCTTCTTAAACAGTCCAGAGAAAAAAAATTATCAATTTGTGCAATAGTTAACGATATGAGTGAACTTGACATTGATGGAGAATTAATTGCTAGCACTAGTGCTGTAGAAGATGATTCAAAAATATTAGAATCTATTTCTTCTTTTGTTCTTAGCAGTAAGTTAGGGATTGAAAAGCTTGATCAGTCAATTATAAAATTATTGAGCAATAACAGCCCTGATATGATTATAATTGAAACTTCAGGCAGTTGTCATCCTATGCCACTCGTAAAGTACTTCAAAAATCATGAAAAAATTAAGCTGACTGGAGTTTTTGTTTTGGTTGACAGTGTAATGATTGCACATGATTTTGATTATGGGAAAAAACTTATTCCAACTATGCAACAAAATATAATTAATGGAAAAAGAGATACTGTTAACCTACTAATTGAGCAGATATTATTTTGCAGTCATTTAATTCTAACCAAAGTAGATAAGATGCAGAATGATCAACTTCAAGAAATAGCAACTCAGATCAAGCAAATTAATCCATATGCATCAACACACTCTGTTGTTTTTGGCAAACTGTTAATAGATTCACTATTTGAAATTAATGAGTATAATTATTTTAATGTTGCAAATTTATTTGAAGAATTACAACCTACTCTAAAGTCAGAAGAAAATACCGAAAGACCATACAACTTAGCAACTAAAGTTATAAAAGATGATCGCCCTTTTCATCCTCAAAGACTATGGGATGTTTGTCACAAATACCTTGACACAAGAATTTATCGTAGCAAAGGTTTTTTTTGGCTTGCAAGTAGAAATAGTCAATCATTACTTTGGAATCAAGCAGCTGGAGGAATAAACCTAGCACTAATGGGTACTTGGAGAGCAGCAATTGTTGAAGACAAAAACAATGGGCTGTTAAAAGAAGAATTAAAATTACTTAAAGAAAATTTAAAAAATGAAGCAGGACGCTTTGGAGATAGACGTTGTGATCTTACTATTATAGGACATAAAGATCATGTTGCTCAATTCTCTGAAAAACTAAAATCATGTTTTCTTAATGATGAAGAATTAAAAAAATGGAAACGTGGAATGAATTTTAAAGACCCATGGCCAAAAAATATTGTTAATGTCAAAAACAAATAGTGATATGGATTTTGAGTTAGTCAAAAATGAATCCCTCTAACTATTTAAAGAGTCATATTTCTGTTTAACTAAAAACATCAGATAGTTTAAGTCTAATTTATTATCTAGTTTTATTTTATAGATATTTCCTTTTATTGAGTATAAGTCCATATATATTAATTTTTAAATGTCATCCAATATTTATTCCACAGTAACTGACTTGG
>PALO01000026.1 GCA_002706465.1 Flavobacteriales bacterium | reverse complement strand
TTTTCTTTTAATATATCTAAATCATCTTCTTCTCTTTCATTTATATATCTAAAACCAATAGCTAAAGAAATATTGTTATTATAGTTGTATTTTAATCTTGTGTCAGTAAAGTATTTATATAAAAAAGAATAATTTTCTCCTATTCTGAAACTCTCTTTAATTGATATATTTATTTTGTTTGATATTTCTTTATCTACAGATATTGTATTCCAGCTTTGATTATCTTTTTCTTGTCCGAAAATAAAAATATAGAAGAATACAAATAGTATTGTACTATTTATCTTCCTCATCATAGTAAAAGATTTTAATATTCACAGTGTCTCTTAGAAAGTCAATTCTNCCAATTTCTATACGTAGTATATCTATACCNGTTCTTTCTCTTAAGTCTTTCATTAACTCTTCTCTTTTCCCAGGTTTAATTAACTCTATTTTTTCATAGGAAATATTTTTTCTACTTTCATGTTTAAGTAACCATANTTTCTCTAATCCATACGTTAAGCATACTATCAGGAAGTTTGCAAAAACTAATTCTAAATAGCTTATTTTTTTATTTGCTAATGCGTTAATTACAGATATACCTATGACTAGGAAAAGATATGTCATTTCTTTGATAGGTATTGGATCGGTTCTGTATCTAATTATACCAAATATNGCAAATAAACCTAATGCGAACCCTAATTCTAATTTAACATTATCAAGNAGGAAACATAAGACNAAAACAGTTAAGCTTATTAGGAAATAAGTAAATAGATAATCTTTGTTTTTAGTAATAGGATAATAGATATATCTTATGATTATTGTTGTTACTAAAAGATTGAAAGAACCTTTTATTATTAATTTCCAGAAATCTTCCATATCAAATAATGGTATTCCTAAAAATTCTAAATCATTCAAAACTGACAATAATGTTATCATAATATTAAATTTAAAGTAAAATTAATATAAATAATAAAATAAAAAAGAAATCATTTAATTATTGAGATTTAAAGACCAAGTAGTCTTCTGAAGAACTTTTTAATTCCATCTACAAATTCAGTAGGTATGTCATTTAACATACTTGANAAAGTAAGTTGTTCATTAACTCCAATTGCTATAGCTATTGATATTAATAATCCTATCATTGCAAATGAAAAGTCTTTTGTTGCTAACTTAAAAGATTTTAATAAACTATTACTGCCAGAATTCCTGATAGCCATACCTATTTCTCTTCCTCCTAACAAACCTATAAAAACCCAAGTAGTACTCATTGGTACTTTGCTGTGTAGCTTGAAGTAAAATAATATAATACAATATATGAAATCTATTATAGTGGCAAAACGAACGTCTGTTACAACAGATTTTTCAGTAACAATTTTTTGTATTCTACCNCCTTTNTAGTANAANAATATNCCTAAACCTATAAANACTACTGANGCAAAACCTGCAAAATGACCAAAANTCATGCTTCTTGGTAGATATACAGCTATGTTTGCAGCATCTTGCATNAACCATACAGACCATAAAGTTCCAGTTGTGATCCATTGTAAAGGAGTCCAATAAAATTTAGCTTTTCCTGTAAAGTATTTTTTACACATTTTAGATATTGATAAGAATACAAAAAGACCTATTAAACTAGCTAATATATAACCACTCATACTTTTAGCTAAAACACCTCCAACTGCTGCTGGAGTAGCTGCGAAAGATGTTAATAGTATAAATGTTGTTGAAACAGGCATCCTTAATCTTGTTAGTATAAGTAAAAATACAGGAGCTGCTATTTGTAAAAAATGAAAACTTTTAGGACTTTCTTCAAACCCTTTAGCCATTAAACGACCGTGACTTACATCACCTGAAAACTTAACCCATGAGTATCCAACTGTAGCTAAAAATATTCCTCCTATAAAAATCCATAATACCCACCACTTTTTATCTTGATTGGATGCTATAAAAGTACCTATTGTTTGAATACTATCATTTGCTATAGCTGCGTATGCNGCNAANAGAAAACCAACCCACATAGCTATCTGAGGATAAGGAGTAACAAACATTGCTAACATGAAAGCTGCTATAATGAATAACAAGAAATTTTTTTCATTTTTAGGTAGCCATACCACNTCAGGATAACTNAATTTAGATAGAAATTTTTTCATTTTTTTTTANATTTATTACAGACCTATTACAAATGCAAATGCCATNACTAAAAAATATATTATAGGTGTCATGTTGATTNTCATAAACTTTAATTTTGTTTAAATCGAATATATGACAACGAAACTAGATGTATATGAATTCTATTTTAAATGAATGTGAATAAATTGTGAACAAAGTATATTTTTCCTTTTGTCTGAATAATATATTTATTTATTTTAAATAAATTTATTTTGTTATGGAAAAAAATATATGTTTAGTTGATTCTTGGGCAAAAGATATAGCTAAAAGAGATAGTATTTTAATGACTAATTATTACTCAGAAGATTCAATTCTTTTAGCAACTTTTGAAAATTTATTAGAAGGTAAATCTGGGGTAAAAAAATATTTTGATTCTTTTTTGTCTAAAGAAGGGTTAGGATGTGAGATTTTAGACAAGTATTATCTTGTAAATACAGAAATATTACAAGTTTGTAGTGGTACTTATAAGTTTAATTATATTTCAGATGGAAATACTAAAGAAGTTTTTGCAAGATTTACTTTTGCTTTTAAAAATCATAAAATAGTAACTCATCACTCCTCAGTTAATCCTGAACTATAGACTGTAATGATTAAACTATATATTATAGGTTTATCTATTTTGATTGTCGCTATTATCGCCAATGTTATAGTTGGTAAACTAGGTATATCTACTTGGTATGATTTTGGTCCTAATTTGTATCAAAAAGGATTTATTGCTATTAAAGAAGTAGGTTTGTTAAACTCTTTATGGTTATTTCTTTTGTATCCCTTGTGCTTAGGTTTGGGTTATCTTTTAGGTTTATCGATATTTAATTTTTTCAGTTAGCATAAGTATTTTGAAAAATGTATCCAAGTGAATTTATTTCTGATTCATTTGTCAGATTACATTTATAAGTTTTGTTAATATTTTTTTGTAAATTGGTTTTAACAATTTAAAATAAATATAATGAAATTATTAATCAGATTTTCTCCATTTTAATTTTCATTTTATGAGAAAATATTTACTTTTTTTATTATTTATTCTGATCGCTGTTTTTCTAATAAATAAATTTATTCAGAATGATAAAGACAGATATCAATATGATCAAGATTATATAGATAGTGTTAATAATGTTAATCTTCAAAAACAGAAAGATAGTTTATTGAGAGTTAAAATCATTAAGGACAGTATACTTAAAATAGAGCAAGAAAAATTAGAAAAAGAAAAGTTAATAGAAGAGGCTATAATAAAAGATAAAAAAAAGAAAACCAGTACAAAAAGTAAGATAGTAGGTTCTTATTACTTAAATAATGATATAGATTCTGAAGAATTCAAAAAATCAAATTTTGTTTTTAAATCAGATGGATCTTTAGTAATGGAAAGGTTTTATGGTACATCACCTAGTTTAAATAAAGGAGAATGGAGTTTTATACAAAAGAATAAAGACGGTTCTTTGATTGTTAAAGCTTGTCTAGATTGTAATTCTAGTAATTTTCAATCTTGGGTTTTAAATATCAAAAATGGTGTTTTTTCTATTGATGATCCTTTTTGGGAATTTTCTTCTAAAACATATTGGAAACAAATAAACTAAATTTATGAATGCAACAATATTGCATTTAAAAAAAAAAAAATATATTTGTGTGTTAATTTTTTAAATATGAAAAAAATAATTTGTTTTCTTCTTTTAGTTTCTTCTTATTCTTCTTTTGGGCAATCATACGTAGATAGAGTTATTGTTTTAAATGAGGGTTATTTTGATTATACAGCAAATCAAATTGTTGTTCCACCTACAATTGGTTTTTATGACCCGGCAACACAAGTTTATAGTGTAATAGATACTCTTTTTGGTGCTAGATTCGCATCTGATATAATTCTGTCAGGAGATTTTTTATATGTTGCTGCAGATAATCAGCTTTATAAATATGATAGAAATAACTATTCATTGTTAGCTACACAGCAAATAGATGGTATTCGTAATATATCTGTATGGAATGATAAATTAGTGGTTACTAGAGGAGATTATGACAATACTACTTTTATGCCAGTATTATTTAATTCTTATTTACAAGTTTTTAATGCTTCTGATTTAAGCTTTTTTGCAGAGTTAGATACTGTTTCTGGACCTAAATGGTCTACACAGAATATGATTATGGATGGAGACATGTTGTATGTTGCTATTAATAATGCTTATGAGTGGGGTAATGAAAAAGGATTAGTAGGTGTTGTAGATATGTCAACTATGTATTATAATAATGAAATAGATTTAGGGCCTGATGGAGTTAATCCAGATAATATGTTTTCTGATGGAAATTATATTTACACTGTTAATAATAAGGACTGGTCTGGAGCTTCAATTTCAAAAATTGATTTAACTTCTTCCCTTAANACTACTTTTAATATGTCTCAAGCANCTACTGGTTGTGGTACTTCTTGTTTAAGAGATGGTAAAATTAATTATCAGATATCTGGAGATGTAGATGTGTATGAATGGGATGTTCAAAGCACTCCTTCTTCNGGTTCATCTTTAGGTTTTTCTACTAATTTNTATACTTTGTCTTTTGATGATATAAATAATCTTTTATATGCAAGTTCTACTGACTTCACATCATATGGCACTGTTCATATTTTTGATTCAAATAATAATGAGATTTCATCATTTAATTGTGGTGTTTCACCAGGTAANATAGTGTTAGATGTGAGAAATTCTCTATCAGTGAANGATAATTTGATGCAAGAAAATAATGTCTTTTTATTTGATATTTTAGGTAGAGAAAGAAATAAAAATTCACAACTAAACAAAGGTTTTTATATTATGAGAGGAGAAACATTTTACGGNTTTTAATTAATATTTTTTCTTGTTTTGTTGTAATCCTTAATCAGAATGTAATACATAAACACACCTACTGCATAAAGAGCTGCTGTAATGTAAAATATTTCTCCATAAGAAAAATCTTTTGATCTTAAGAAACGGAAAATTTGAGAACTAAAAAACCAACTTCCACTCCAAACAGCAGAGTATAATGCNCTAAGTATTTCTTGATTTTTTTTTCCAACATANTCCATAGACAATTCTTCAGTCATAGGTCCTGCCATATTCATTAACGGTTGTCTTATTAAGAAGAAAAATATAGCTGTAGGCAANGCCCAGTATGAGGTCGTAAAATAATCTGTTGTGGCTAATACGATTAAACAAATTATAGCCATACTTTGAGTACTTAAAATACCTTTTTTGTAGCCAAATTTATTTTTNAACTTNGGTACATTGAGTANAAATATGGCTACTATTATAGATGAACATGACCCTAAAAATGAGAAAGTGTCTGAATCTATCTTGAAACTATGGAAAAAGAAAAGATTCATGAATGGTATAGCTAANCCTGCACCTATTGATATCATTANAGTAGGGCTAATTGCTTTTATTATTCTCCTCCAGTTATTTNNTTGTATTTCTTTTGTTGTGTCNGATATCCTNTCTTCTTTTATTTTATGAATAAAGTATATACCTATAATTGATGAAATACATATTATATTAATTATTTGTCCTTCGTTTAAATTAAATAAATTATCTATTAAGAATATTAAAAAACCTGACGTAATTGTACTTATACTGTGTGTTGCGAAGCTTAGTGATATAGCATGTGAATAATTAGATTTTTTAGCATTACGTATAATGTATGGGAGTTTNCATATTTGAAAAAAACTAAAAAATAAACCTATTAATAGAAAAATATATGGAATTAAAGAATGTAACTCTATGTTATTGATAGAAAATATAAGTAATCCTGTTGTTGCAGGCACCCCAATCCCCCCTATATAAAAAAAAGGTTTTAGTTTTCTTTTTTTGATAAATAATCCAAAAGGGAGAGCGAAAAATGTTATTGCTAAAAATCTATATGATATGTAGTTTGCTATTTGAACATCATTGAATCCTTTTTTAGATAAAAATATATTTAGAATTAAAAATAAAGAAACTCCAATAATATTTACAAAAAAACCTGCTATTAATAAATTAATTATGTTTTTATTTAATGATAAATATTGATTTATTGTTTTTCGCATTTTTTTGTTAAAAATACATAAAGATATCTAGGTTAGATTTTTAATTTGCTTAATTTTATAAAAAAATATTGTATGAAAATAAAATTATTTTTCACTTTACTTTTAACTAGTTTAATTGTGATTTTTATTCTTGGTAAAATAGACAACAAAAATGATTCTCCTGAAGGAGATTCAGATTCGTCTTTGATTTATGAGAGTGAAAAACATTTTAAAAACATGAAACAGTTAACTTTTGGTGGAGATAACGCAGAAGCTTATTGGAGTTTTGATGATGCTAAATTAGTTTTTCAGGCACGTAATGAATTGTGGGGTCAGAATTGTGATCAAATATATATTATGGACACCAATAATTACAACCTTAAAAATGAAATACCTGCAATGATAAGTCTTGGTGAAGGTAGAACTACATGTTCATATTTTATGCCTGGAGATACAAGTATTATATATGCTTCAACTCATTTAGAGGATGCGGAATGTCCACATGTTCCAGAAAGAAGAACAGGAGGCAAATATGTATGGCCTATTTATGATTCTTATGATATATTTATTTCAGATTTAGAAGGTAATATTTTAAAGCAAGTTACATCAGAAATAGGTTATGATGCTGAAGCTACTGTTTCTCCTTTGGGTGATAAAATAGTATTTACTTCGATAAGGTCAGGAGATCTTGAATTATATACTTGTGACATAGACGGCAGTAATATCAAACAGGTCACATATGATTTAGGTTACGATGGAGGTGCTTTTTTTTCAAATGATGGCCAAAAGTTGATATTTAGAGCATCTAGACCTAAAACAGAATCAGAGATTAAAGAGTATAAAGAGTTGTTGTCACAAGGCTTAGTGCAGCCAACAGACATGGAGTTATTTATATGTAATGTTGATGGTTCTGATTTAAGGCAAATAACTGATTTAGGAGGTGCTAATTGGGCTCCTTTTTTTCATCCTTCAGATCAAAANGTTATTTTTTCTTCTAATCACAAAACTTATCCATTTCCTTTTAATTTATTTATGATAAATATAGATGGGACAGGTCTTGANCAGATTACATTTGANACTCAATTTGATGCTTTTCCTGTGTTTTCAAATGATGGTAAAAAAATTGTTTTTTCATCAAATAGAAANAATAATGGAACAAGAAATACTAATTTGTTTATAGCTGATTGGGTGGAGTAATTTTAATTATGCGTCAATTTTTAATTTATTTTTTTTTAATTCCTGTTTTTTGTTTTTCAGAAAATGATTTTGATTTAGTTTATTATTCTCCTAAAAATAATTCTTCTTTACATAATCCTTCCACGTTTATCTTAATTAGAAATAAAGAAAAAATTGAAATCAAAGATTTGAAAGCCAACTTACATTTAAATATTATTGGCAGTAAGTCTTATAAACACAATTATAATTTTAAAATAGCAGATGATCACAAAACTATTATTATAGATCCAGTAAGGGATTTTTATATAGGAGAAAGAATAGATGTTGAAATCTATTANAAAGATATAATTATAAGTGATTATCATTTTTTTATTTCCAATAATAGATTTAAAGAAGATAGAATAGAAGAAGGAAAAAAAACTCCTTTGTTTCCTTTGATACCTGATTTCACTATAACTACAAATAATTCATCTTACGAGGGTAATGTTTTTTTTATGACCGGTGGTAATAGTTACAGGCCTGTTAGTATTGTAGATACATCAGGTAATATATTGTTTTCAGAATATTGGCCTCAAAAAGGATTTGATTGGAAAGTTAATCACGATGGCAACTTAACTTATTTTGATAGGTTTTCTAAGTATTGGTTTATCAGAGATGCTTTTTTAAATATTGTAGATTCGGTAGCTTGTGTTAATGGTTATCAAGCGGATAATCATGATTTTATGTCCCTGGATAATGGTCATAAAGTTTTGATTGCTTATGATGATCAGATTTTTGATATGAGTTTAGTCGTTCAAGGAGGTGACCCTAATGCTATTGTTGAAGGATTTATTATTCAGGAATTAGATGCTAGTAATAACTTGGTGTTTCAGTGGAGAAGTTGGGACCATTTTAATGTTACTGATAATACTTATTTGAATTTAACGCAATCAGATATAAACTTTATTCATGGTAATGCTATTGATATTGATTTCGATGGTAATTTTTTAATTTCTTCTAGAGGTTTAGATGAGATTACTAAGATTGATAGATTTACAGGTGATGTTATTTGGAGATGGGGTGGGTCTCAAAATCAGTTTAATTTTTTAAATGATTATCCTTTCACTCATCAACATTCAATAAGAAGTACAGGTGTTAATCGTTATATATTGTATGATAATGGTAATTGGAGTAGTCAGTATATAGGTGTTAATTTGTCTCGTGCTGTTGAATATGTTATTGATACTACCTTAATGACAGTTGAGAAGATATGGGATTTTTCACATCCTGATTCTTTATATGCTCCTTCTACAGGTTGTGTTCAAAGGTTGCCTAACGGAAATACTTTTATAAATTGGGGTAATTTAGGTAGCTCAGGTTTAGGTGCTATTTTTACAGAGATAGATACAGTTCAGCAAATTGTTTTTCAAATGGAATTCATTGCTGGTCAAAATGTTTATCGTGCTCATAAATTTGATTGGTTTTTTGATGAATCTATAGTTGGGTGTATGGATTCTTTAGCTATTAATTATAGTTCTAGTTTTATTGTTTCAGATTCTGCTCAATGTGAATATACCTCTTTATATATTGGTGATCATAGTGTTCTTGACCAAAGAAATATTGTAAGAATTGTAGATGTTTTAGGAAGGGATACTTATTTTGAAAAAAATAAATTAATTTTCTACATATATAATGATGGCACTGTGGAGAAAAAAATATTTAAATAAATAAATTATATTTGTTTTCAAATTAAATTATAGATCATGGTAAAAAACATTTTAAATAAAGATTCATTAAATTTTTTAACAAATTATATTAACAATCCTTCACCCACAGGATTCGAGAGTCAGGGTCAAAAAATATGGCTAGATTATATTAAGCCTTATGTCGATGACACTTTCGTGGATAATTATGGTTCAGCTGTTGGTGTTATTAATCCTAAATCAGATTTTAAAGTTGTTATTGAAGCTCATGCTGATGAAATATCTTGGTTTGTTAATTATATTTCTAAAGAAGGTTTTATATACGTTATTAGGAATGGTGGTAGTGATCATCAAATAGCTCCGTCTAAGAGAGTTAACATTCATACAAAAAAAGGTATTGTTAAAGCTGTTTTTGGGTGGCCTGCTATTCATACAAGAAAAGCTAGTACTGAAAAGGTTCCTAAGCTTGAGAATATATTTTTAGACTGTGGTTGTAATTCTAAAAAAGAAGTAGAAGACTTAGGTGTTCATGTTGGATGTGTTATAACTTATGAAGACGAGTTTATGATTTTAAATGATAATTATTATGTTGGTAGAGCTTTAGATAATAGAATGGGTGGTTTTATGATTGCGCAGGTAGCTAGACTAATAAAGGAGAATAACATAAAATTACCATTTGGTTTATATGTTACAAATGCTGTTCAAGAAGAAGTTGGTCTTAGAGGAGCTCAGATGATTACAGAAACTATAGATCCTGATGTTGCTATAGTTACAGATGTTACTCATGACACTCAGACTCCTATGATTAATAAAATTACTCAAGGTGATGTTTTTTGCGGTAAAGGTCCAGGTTTAACTTATGGTCCAGCTGTTCATAATAATTTATTAGATTTAATTATCGACACAGCAAATGAAAATAAGATTCCTTTTCAAAGAATTGCTACATCGAGGTCTACCGGAACAGACACTGACGCTTTTGCTTATTCTAGGGGAGGGGTTGTGTCTGCTTTGATTTCTTTGCCTTTAAGATACATGCATACTACTGTTGAGTCTGTACATAAAGATGACGTAGAAAGCGTAATTAAGTTAATTTATAACGCATTACAAAACATAGAAAAAGATCATAATTTTAAATATTTATAGTATTAGAATATAATTACAGATTCTAAGCTTAAATGATCAGATAAACTGAGTTTTTGTTTGTAGTTATTCTTAATAGCCCAGTCATTTCCTATTAAAATTATTTTACTGTTTACTTTTATATTGAGGTTGTTTTTTCTGACTAATACATAATCTATTATTTTGTTTTTTCTGTAATTACTATAATTTAAGCCTTCTTTTTTATTAGTATCTTCACTTTGCAATATATTAATCATACTTGTAAATTCTTGTTTGTTGTTTGAATCACAGTTCATATCTCCACATATTATTTGTGGTACATTATTTGTTTTATGTTTATTTAAAAGAAAATTTAAATCTTCATATTGTTTTTTTCTACTTCTCCAGTCTTTTCCTGATTGTAAGTGTGTGCCAACTATCTGGAATTTTTGTTTTTTGTTTATACCCTGCATTATAACTGCTCCTTTTCTAGCTAAACAGTCTGTTCCTGAGCATGATTTATATTTTATTTCTTCTATTTTAGTTAGTGGTATTTTACTTAATATCCAAACCCCTCCGTTGCCTTTTATGCTTAAAGCCTTATAATTTAAAGGCTTGTAAATGTAAGGGTACTTTGTTTTAAGATGTTTTTTGATTATTCTTCTACTGTTGAAATTAAAAGCTTCTTGCAGTATGATTATGTCATATTGTCTTTGTAGTAATTCCTTTGTGATTTTTTTACTTCTTTTGGCTTGTTTTTGTTTAGTTTGTTTGTCGTAATATATATCTGGTAGCATTTTTATGTTCCATGACAACAATTTGATAGTGTCTTTTTCTAGATCACTTATATAAGATTCTTGTACTTGAGAATTCGTATTAAATGATATAAATATTAATATTAAGTATATTATTATTTTTTTCATTTTATTTTTTCTTTTATGTTTTTTGGTAATTGTTTTTTGTATTTATATCTGTTTTTGCCGTGATATTTTAAAATAAATTGTTTGTATCTTTTTTCATCTTCTTTTGAATAAGGTATTTTAAATTTAGAGTTTATTTGTTCTATAAAGTATTCTGGTCTTTTGAAAAATTCTTCAAATTTTATTTCTATTAAATTATCTTTTGGTATTATGTGTTTGTTTTTATTGTAGTAATTCATCATTTTATTATAACTGTATATAAATAATTCATCTCTTTCTTTTTCATCCATTTTTTGAAGCCATTGTGTCTTATTTGTTTTTAGTAGTTTCATGTTTGAGTAATAAACGTCATTAATATTTCTTGATATATATATGAATTTTGCATTTGGAAAAATTTCCATAATTTCTTTTATTTTGCTTGTATTGCAGGGGCTTTTTAATATTATTGTTTTGTTAGGGTTTTGAAATGATATTTTTTTGACTAAATATGAGTACATTTTTTTGAACATTGAATATTCTTTAGATTCTTTTTCACAAATTAAATATTTATTGAAAAAATATTTTGCTTTTTTTGAATATACGTGTGCCCACATAGGAGTGTGTTCATAAGCGCTACAGCATAGAGCTATGTCTTCTTCTGATGGGAATTTTGTGTCTAGATTTGTTCTGTGTAAAGGGTGTTTTATTTTTATTTTTTTAAAAATAAAATTCATGATTTTTTCAAGAAATATGGAGTGTATTATTGATCCTAGTGGTAATATTGATTCATACAATGAAAGATAGGTGGTTTTTTTGTTAACTGTCAGTATTCTTTGCAGGTATGTTGTTCCTGATCTCCAGTATCCTAAAATAATTACAGGTGGATGTTTTATTTTGTGTGATTTGATTTTTTTTTTGTACAAAATTAGTTCAATCCAGTGAAAAGGTGTTTGTAGTAAAATTAATAAAATATATAAAAAAGATTTAGGTATATATATAAGTTCAGGGGGTGATTGGAATATGAGTTTGATTTTTTTTATGAATGGGAAAATGTGTGTTGTCATATATTATCACAGAATAATCTGACATTAATAGTTATAATATAATAGTCTTGCTGTTATTTTGCTTTTTTGAAAATTATAATAACTTATTCAGCTGAATTCCCCTTAGAACACTTTTTTTCTTCTTCTGAACTACAGCTTTTTGCTTCTCCTTTTGTTGAGCAACATCCTTTTGCTTCTCCTTTTGTTGAGCAACATCCTTTTGCTTTGTAGTCACAAGTAGAACCGCTAACAGCATCACCTGTGTAACATACTTTTTTAGAGCTACATTTTGAACTCTTTTTGCCGCATTTAGACATACAGCAGCCAAACATTATTCCTAATAAAAACAATGATATACATANAGATANTANAGCTATACAAGTAGCTTTAGATGANGAACAGTTAGATTTTNNTTTTTCCATAATTNTTTATTTTATANACAAATNTAATATTTTATTTTAAATTTTCATTATTATTGNTATTTGTAATTTAAATTTTNATTATGAGTAAACATTTGTCTTTGCGTTCAGGTAACCCCGCTTTATCTTCTAAAACTTTTTCTGATCTATCTAAGTCTTCCAGTAATTTNATGACTTTAGATGGAACTGTTAATAAGTCTATTTTAAGTTTATTNATTCTTGTTGGAGTNGGTTCTTTGACCTTTTCTCCTGANTATTATTGGTTGATTTGGCCTGGTTTNATAGGAGGNTTTATAGTTGCTTTGNTAACNATTTTTAAGAAAAATTTGGCTCCNNTCACAGTTCCTATTTACGCAGCTTTAGAAGGCGCAGCCTTGGGNGCTGTTTCTAATATTTANGCAAACGCTTTTTATCCAGGTATAGTTATGCAGTCTATTTTATTGACTGTTGGTATTTTCGCTGCTTTATTATTTGCTTACAAAACAAAAATCATAGCTCCAACTNAAAACTTTAAACTGGGTATTTTTGCTGCTACTGGAGGTATTATGTTGTTTTATGTTATAAGTATTATTTTTAGCTTATTTACTAAGCAAACGCCTCCGATGCTAGATCCTACAAATGCTAGTATAGTTAGTATTTTGTTTAGCGTTTTTGTCGTTATTATAGCTGCTTTAAATCTTGTTTTAGATTTCGATTTCATAGAAGAAGGTGTTGAAAAAGGAGCTCCTAAGTATATGGAGTGGTATGGNGCTTTTGGACTTCTTGTAACATTGGTGTGGCTTTATCTTGAAATATTACGTTTGTTAGCTAAATTAAATAGTAGAAGATAGTGTTAGATAAATTTAAAAAATTAGTAAAAAGTTCTGATTTCCTTTACAGTGATGATGTTTATGATGATTTTGTCAAAAATTATGATAAAATTAATTCTAATTTAAAATCAAAGAAAATTAAGATTGTTCTTAGTGCTGAAGAGCTAAGTAAAAATGGTTTTGATAAGTCTGGTTCTTTTAATGTTTTGTTAGTTGGGAGTATTTTTTATTTGTTTTTTTTAATCTCTATTTTATTACATTTTATTATTGCAGGATTTACAGATTTGATTTATGGTCTTTTTGATTGGGAGGTTACTAATTTCCCTTTTTTGTATTTGGTTTTTTTAGTTTTAGGTTTTTTTGTTTCTATGGGAGGTTATAAAAGAAGACAGGATAATGTAAATGCTACTTATGCTAATATTTTGAAAGAGATAAAAAAAAGTAANNTAAAAAATGGCTTTTTCTTTGTTTTTGAATTATATAATAAGAAATGTATAAGTTTTGTTTATTCTAAAAAGAAAATATCTTTTCCTGCTACTTTTGGTTCTTTGATTAAAAAATAATTATGAGGTTCTTGTTTCTTTCTTTTTGTTTTTGTTTTTATTTTTCTTTTGGACACGTAGGTTTTAATTATAGTGAAGAGCGTAATTTTAGTAGTAAAGATAGTCTAGATGCTTTAGAGGCTACTATTATTTGGTTAAATNATTTAGATAANGGTGATTATTTAAAATCTTGGAATCTTTCTTCGGTAATGTTAAAAGATTTAGTTGGTCTAGATGTGTTTTCAGGTCAAATGCAATCTGTTAGGTCTCATTTTGGTGATGTTGTTGATAGAGTTTTTGAAAATTGTATTTACGCTGAAAAGTTACCAGGAGCTCCTGATGGTCGTTATTTTGTTTTCACATTTAATGTTATTTTTGAAAAAAAAGAACAATCTTTGGAAACAATTACACCTGTATATGAAGACGGAGAATGGAGAGTGTCAGGTTATTATATTAAATAAATATTATGTCAAAAAAACACAAACCAGCTGACAAAATACAAGATCTTCAGTTTTTTGGAGAGTTTGGGGGTGTGAATCCTTCTATTACTGATTCTTCTACTTTCACATATCTTGAAGGNAAGACTATGGAGGANGTTTTTGAAGGGGAGAAAGAGGGNTGTTATTTGTATTCAAGGCATATTAATCCTAGTAATCAATATTTAGGTAAGGCTATTGCTGAAATGGAAAATTACGAATCAGCTATAGTTACTTCTTCGGGAATGGCAGCTATATCTTCAGTTATAATGCAGATTTGTTCTTCTGGTGATAATATAATTAGTAGTGATACAGTTTATGGTGGCACTTATGCTTTTTTGAAAAACTTTTTACCCAAGTTTAATATTAAGTCCTCTTTTTTTTCTGTTTCCGATTTTGAGGCTATAGAAAACGCTATTGATTCTAAAACAAAGTTAATATATTGTGAATCTATGAGTAATCCTTTGTTAGATGTGGCTAACATAAGTAGACTTTCAGATATAGCAAAGAAACACAATATAAAATTAGTTGTTGATAACACTTTTTGTCCTTTGATTTTCACTCCTAAAAACCACGGTGCAGATGTTGTTATTCATTCTCTTACTAAGTTTATTAATGGTTCTAGTGATATAGTTGGAGGGGTTGTTTGTTCTGATTTGTCTTTTATTAGAGAGTTGATAGATGTTAACTCAGGCTCTTCAATGTTATTGGGCCCAACTATGGACTCTTTTAGGTCTAGTAGTGTTTTGAAAAATTTAAGGACTTTGCATATTAGAATGAAGCAGCATAGTTATAATGCTATGTTTTTAGCTGAAAAACTTAAAAGCATTGAAGGACTGGGTATATGCTACCCAGGTTTAAGTGACCATAAAGATCATGTTTTTATGAAAAAGGTAATGAATTCCGATTTTGGTTTTGGTGGCCTTTTGAATATAGATGTTGGTGATAGAGGTAAGGCTAATAGTTTAATGGAGATTATGCAAGAGAATAATGTAGGTTATCTTGCTGTTAGTTTAGGTTTTTATAAAACTTTATTTACAGCTCCAGGTTCAAGCACTTCTTCTGAGATGCCAGAAGAAAGTCAAAATTTAATAGGTATATCCCCAGGCATGATAAGAATGTCAGTAGGTTTAGATAATGACATAGAAAGAACTTTTCATAAAATAAAAAAATGTATTTCACGTGTTTAGTGTTGTTTTTTTTGTTTTTTTTTGTTTTTAAACAATTTTGTTTAAATTTGTACAAAAATAAATATGAGAGTTAAAGTTGTGATGAAAAATAAAGTAGACGATCTGTTAAGGTTGCAGAAATTATTTGATCAGGGCTTTGTTAGTGAAAAAGAAAAAAATGATTTAAAAAAAGAGATTTTAAAATCTAAGCATATTTACTGGAATAGGAGTGTTAGCAAAGTAACGAGTAATTTGAAATGGATTAGTGACTTGTTTAAAGATGTTCTTTTAAAGCT
>PALO01000025.1 GCA_002706465.1 Flavobacteriales bacterium | reverse complement strand
GATCCAAATGTTAAAATTAAAACTACAAGTTTATCGGGTAAAACAATCAGGTCTTTAGAATTTAAAATATTTATTATTAGTAGAAAGGGTAAGGAAGAATTAGATTTAACTTGGCTGACAATTAGTGAACCTATTAGTGATTCATATATATCTAATCACAGATTTAGCTCTTACAGTGATTTTTATAAATTATTAAAAGGAGCTTCAAAAGATGATTATTTATATAGATTTCAAATAACATCAATGATATATGATGGAGAATTAATAGTTAAATAAATTTAATTATATTTTATTTTAAAAAATCACTTATTAAAGTATGAAAATGATGAGTTCCTTGTTCCATAGAAGGAGAATATCTTCCATGTTTATAGTATCTTGATTTAGTTCCTTTTTGAACTCTTTCTATTATTTCTTGATCCTCTTTTTCAACTTTTCCAACATCTCCACCTGCCCCTATATTTAATTTAGATTCATCCCATATATAAGTGTGGTATTCTATTTTAGTTAAATCTACTTTTTGAGGTTTTACAATATTTATTGACAGACCCCATGGATAAAAATTGAACATAATATTTGGGAAAATCCAAAAATAATATGCCGCAACATTTAATCCATATTCCGGAGAATTTTTGGGTAATTTAAAGCACTCTTTAGGGTTGTCAGAAAATCCTATTTGCAAGTTAGACAATTTAAATATTTCTGTTTTGTATTGAGTCATGTCTATAGCTTTTGATAAGTCTTCGTGCACAAAAGGAATATGAAATCCTTCTAGGTAATTATCGCAATACAAAGCCCAATTTGCTTTTACCAAATATTCACAAGACATTTTTTTTGAATATTTAAATTTTTCAATTGGCATCCATCCAACTCTTGTTTCCATGTCTTTAAAATATTCATTTAAATTATATTTAGGGTTCAATGAATTAAAGATAAATTGCTTCCATTGTTTGCATGGTATTTTTGTTAAGTGGTCATTTTGAGATGGAAAGTTTTTTAATTCAGAGCATTTTGGCATAAAAGTCATTTTCCCATTTTCATCAAATTGTCTACCGTGATAATTACATATTATTTTTTTTTTAAAATTGGTTTTTTTCTCTATTAAAATATTGCCTCTGTGAGTGCATACATTGGACATACATTTTATGCCATTTTTTTTAGTTATGATTAAGGGTTCGTCTATGTAATTTTCAATATATTGAATTGGTATAATTTCTTCTTCTTTTATTTTTTTTTCGTCAATTGTAAATTGCCAAGTTGATTCAAATATTTTCTTTTTACATTTATTTAAAAACTCTTCACTATTATATAAATGACCAGGCAAAGTGTTAGCTATCTTTATATTTTTATTAATTTTTATCATATTTTAATTTAGCATACTACATCCTCTAGCCATAGAATTTTCATATCGACCTAAGATTTCAAATGTATTATTATTTTGTCTACCTATATCATCTGTTTGAATAAAAGAACAATTTTCATAGTTAGTTAAATCTATAATATTGATTCCTCCTGTTTGGTTGTCTTTTAATATTTGAAAAGGATTGTTTATGTTTCTTATTTTTATTTTCATCCAAGGAGGAGTTTTAAATTTATTTTGTTTTAGTGCGTAAGCTTGTGATATTAATTCTGCCATACCGTATTCAGAATATATATATTTTGGGTTAAGTTTTTTTTCTAAGAAATCATACATTTCTTTTTTAGTCAAATCTTTTGACAAACCCTTATTGCCGCCGGTTTCTATTATAACACAGTTTTCAAGATTTTGTTTATTAGAATCAGCTAATTTCATCAAAAAACTACTAGTGCCGAACAGTATAGTTGTTTTGCTGGACTTGTTAATTAAGCTTTTTAAATCTTCTTTATTGCTTTCTAAAAAAGAGCTAATATCATTTTGAGATTTTTTAATTAGATGGTTGATCATATACAACAAAGAAGAATTTTTGTTGTTTTTGTAATTAGGGCAAATTCCTATTATGTTGTATTTTGTGATATCACCAAAAAAATATTCAAAGTTCTTTATTATACTTTTTTCATATATGTCAAGTTTATGTACATAGTTTTGAGATTTTTTATCAATAGTTGTTCCGCTACTTTCAAAAATAATTTCATAATCCTTTTTTATTTTAACTGCATGTGTTTTGAATAGTAATATAGGCAAGTATATTATGTCGTCTATTTTTTGAATTTCTTTTATGTTAATTTTAAGATTTTCAAGATATTTATTATATACTTTATTATTTTTAGCTTGATATTGAAACACATCAATTGCTATTTTTTCGAAATCGTTATTATCTTTAATATTAAAAATTGAGTTTATCATATAATGGCAAAAAACAAGTTACAAAGATTCAGTGAAATAAGAAATTTTAATAACGTAATTGAAATAAATTATGATGTTATTTTTAATAACAAAACAGCCGGTTGCTGGCAAAAAGATATTTTTAAAAACAACAATCCAATTGTTTTAGAATTAGCTTGCGGTAAGGGTGAATACACTATAGGTTTAGCTAAAAAAAATCCAAATAAAAATTATATAGGAATTGATATAAAAGGAGAAAGGATTTGGAAAGGAGCTAAAGATGCTATTGATTTGAACTTAGATAATGTGCGTTTTTTGAGAACGAGAATAGAGCATTTAAATTTAGTTTTTTCTGAAAACGAAGTTTCTGAAATATGGATTACCTTCCCAGATCCTTTTTTAAAGAAATCTAAATCAAGAAAAAGATTAACTTCATTGCGTTTTTTAGAGATTTACAAACAAATTCTATCAAAGAAATCTTTTATTCATCTTAAAACAGACAGTCAAGAGCTTTATGAATACACATTAGATGTTTTGGTAAAAAATAAATTACGAATATTAGAAAACTTAAATGATATCACAAAAAACAAGAAAATAAGAGATTTAGATATTAAGACTTATTATGAAAAAAAGTTTAATTTGATGGGCAAATCAATTACTTATATTAAATTTATGTTGAATAATATATAATGAAATTAAATAAAAAAAATATTTTAATTATCCTTAAAGAATGTGGTGTTTCTGATTTAGAGGGTAATAGTAAAATAGGTACAATAAAAAATATATTAATCAGTGCAAATAATATAAAACTAGAGATTTCAATATATAATCCTACTTATAATTTTAAGATTAAGTTAAAAGAGGATATAACTTCACTAATTAACAGTAAAATAGATTTTGATTCTAAAAAATCTAGCTTAGATATTATTTTATTAGTACAGCAAAAGAATAAAGAGATTAATAAAAAGAAAATAATAGCTATTTCTTCAGCAAAGGGAGGTGTTGGTAAGTCTACCGTTGCTTGTAATCTTGCTGTTTCTTTTGCTCAAAAAGGATATAAAGTGGGTTTGATTGACGCGGATGTTTATGGCCCTTCACAGCATATTATGTTTGACATAGAAGACCAGTCACCTGCTTTAGATAAAAAAAACAATAAGATAATACCTCTGTCTAATTACGGTGTGAAAATTTTATCAATAGGTAATTTTGTGAATCAAAATTCTCCAGTTATATGGAGAGGTCCAATGGCTACAAAAGCTTTTAAGCAATTTGTAGAGGACGTGGATTGGAGTGATGTAGAATATCTTTTCATTGATCTTCCTCCAGGTACAAGTGACATACATTTAACGTTAGTTCAAAGTTTAGAGTTAGATGGTGCAGTAATAGTTAGTACACCTCAAAAAATAGCTTTAGCGGACGTAAAAAAGGGAATAGCTATGTTTAAAAAAGAAGATATATCTGTGCCAATAATAGGTTTAGTTGAAAACATGTCTTATTATGAAACTGAATCTAAAAAAGACTTTATTTTTGGTGAACATGGAGTTAGAAATGTGGCTGAAGATTATAAAGAAAACTTTTTAGGATCTATACCTTTAAGTAGCTCTATTAGAGAGTCTTGTGATGTTGGGAGACCTTTTGTTTTACAAAAAGACACAAATGTCAAGAACATATTTAGCTCTATTGCTGATAATATTGATCAAATAATTAATTCTCAAGATAATAAAAGTAAAAAATTAAAAATCACAAACAATAAAGGGTGCTCTTAATAATCCCCTATTAATCTTATATTTAGTCCATCTATTTCTTTTGATACTTGTATTTGGCAAGATAGTCGGCTGTTTTTCTCTAAATTAAAACATTGATTTAGCATTGCTATTTCAGCATCTTGTTTTTTCTCTAATTTGTGATTTGATTCAACTAAACAATGACATGTTGCGCATAATGCCATTCCACCGCAGACTCCTTCTACATCTATGTCGTTAGTTTTGCAAACTTCCATTAAATTTAATCCACAATTCTCGTCTAATTCTATTTTGTGTTCGTTGTTATCTTGGTCTATTATTGTAATATTTATCATGTTAAAATTTATTTACACCAGATACTGTTGTGTATTTTAGTAAAAATTTCTTATCTGGATTAATGTATTTGTATGCTGATTGTGTAGCAAGAGCGGCTTCATGAAAACCACAAAGTATTAAGTTTAATTTTCCTTTATAAGTATTTATGTCTCCAATTGCATAGACTCCGTTCAAATTTGTTTTATAGTCATATGTCCTTACTTTTATTTTATTGTTTTCTAAATTCAACCCCCATTCTGCTATTGGTCCAAGTTTAGGGGACAAACCAAATAAAGGTATCCAAAAATCGTAATTTAATTTTTGTTTTTTGTTTATTGTTATTTTTTCAGAAGATATATTTGTCACTTGTGAATTTAGCATCAAGTTGATTTTATTTTTTTTGCTTAGATTAATTATTTTGTCAACAGAGTCTAAATGACCCCTAAACCTTTCACTTCTGTGTATTAGAGTTAATGTTTTGCAATATTTTTTTTCAGCAAGAAATATGGCCCAGTCTAAAGCAGAATCACCGCCTCCAGAGATAACTACATTTTTGTTTTTGTATTTTTCAGGTTCTGTCACAAAGTAATCTATTTTTGTTTTTTCGTATTCTGTAATGTTTTCAATCTTAGGTTTTCTAGGCTCAAAGCAACCAAGTCCACCTGCAATAACTACAACTTTAGCTATATATTTGTTTCCTTTATTTGTTATTACTTCGATTTTTTTATTTCTTTTTTTATTTATTTTCAACACTTTTTCTCCTAAAGAAAATATTGGTTCAAAAGTTTTTATTTGTTTTTCTAGGTTTTTTATCAACTTACCAGCTAAAACCTCAGGAGATCCAGGTATGTCATATATAGGTTTTTTAGGATATATTGTACTACATTGTCCTCCTACTTCAGGCAAGACGTCTATAACTCTGCATCTTAATTTTATTAATCCAAATTGGAAAACACCAAACAATCCACAAGGACCTGCTCCAATTATTATTACATCTGTTAATTCTGTTTTATTCATGTTTTTATTTTTTTAGGTATTTTGCAAATAGGTATAGGTATCATTTTATGCTTGTTGTTTTTGTTATGTTTATCATATATCTCAAGTGTTAATTTTTCTTTTACAGACAAATGATTTGACTTATCTTCTTTTAATCTATAATTCATAGCCCATTCTAATTCTGAATATTTAGCTCCAAGCTGGTCTTCATCTGTTAATTCATTTTCCCAAAGACCGTCTGTAGGCTCCGCTTCTATGATTTCATTTATAATGCCCATATCTATAGCTATTTTTTTAACTTCTGTTTTTGTTAAATCAGCTATGGGAGAAATATCTACACCTCCATCTCCGTATTTAGTGAAGAATCCAACTCCAAAATCTTCAATTTTATTACCAGTTCCAACAACTATACTGTTATTTGCGCTAGCTAATTGATATAAAACGGTCATTCTTAATCTTGCTTTTGAATTAACTAAACCAAGTTCATTTTGATTTTGCTCAGGTATCGATGATTTGAATGAATCAAATAAATCATCAAGGTTAAGTTCTATAAATTCTATATTTTTATTTCTTGACTTTAACCATTTAGAATGTTTTCTTGCTCTTTTTAGTTGAGATTTATTTTGTTTTATAGGCATAGAAACAATCAACGTTTTTACTCCTGTGTCTGAGCACAGAGTTGAAGTTAAAGCTGAGTCTATTCCTCCAGATACACCAACAACAAATTTTTTATTGTTTTTTTCGGCATATTTTTTCAGCCATTCAATTATGTATTTTTTTGTTTTTTCAACATTCATTTTATTTATAAAACTTTTGACAAAAATACATATCGTTTTTTATTTTTGCTTAATGAATAAGTTAATATTTTTTTTATTCTTTGTTATTATATGTCACATTATTTTTTATCAGCCAAAAAATGAAACATATTCTGATGTAGTAATAAGTAGAGTTGATAAGATTATTGATCATAATTATAATGTAAAAAAACTAAACAGACAAGAAATTTCTTTTCTTGGTAAATATTTATCTTATGTTAATTGTGATTACTTAATTAATCAAAATGTAGATAAAGAAGATTCTGTGATAAAAATTATTCAAAAATGTTTACATAATAAATATCAAGATTCATATTATGATACTTTAGCGGAAGAGATTAAAAATATTTTTTATAACAATGATCAAATAAAAGAAGATTTCCAATCAGCCTTTAAAAACTATAATAACTTACTGCAAGATTCTATTAATCCTCAAATTATATTTTTTAATGGTTTTTTTAATTATTATAGTCCTTTTTTTTCTACTGGTTTTATCTTGCCTGAAGATAATTCTTATATAGGAATTGCGCTTGAAATGTTTTTAGGTAGAAATCATGAGTTCTATAAAGTGTCTTGGCTTCCACAATATTTAAGAGATGAGTTCCAGAAAGAATATTTAGTGTCTAGGTCAATGAAGTGTTTTTTGATAAATCAGTATGGTCAAGAATTGTTAATGGGAGAAAGGCTTATTGATGAGATGTTGTACTGGGGAAAAGTTCATTTTGTTTTAAATAAAATTCTTAACAACTATCATGATACTTTAGCTTTTGGCTTTACTAAAAAAGAATTAGACTGGTGTTATAAAAATGAAAAAAGAATTTGGAGATTTTTTATAGAAGAAGAAGAGTCGGGCAACAGTATACTTTTTAGTTCTGGAACGGAATATTTTTATAAATATATTAATCCAGCAGGCCACTCGAAGGGGATGCCTTCAGATTCTCCAGGCATGATAGGCAGATGGCTTGGTTACCGTATTTTTTCATCTTACATAAAGAACAAAAAGTTTAAAATTGATGCAAAATACACATCAGATTTAATATTAAATTCAAAAACCTATAAACCTCAATAAAATGAAAAAATCACAAATAACAATAAATGTATCTTTAAACGAAAACAACATACCTGATAAAATTTCTGTCTTGTCTTCTGACGACAAGAGTCCTAAAGATATAAAGTCTTTTATGCTTTCTTTGTGGGATCCTCAACAAAAAGAAACTTTAAAGATTGACTTATGGACGAAAGACATGTTGTTAGATGAAATGAAATTTTTTATTTGTCAGACAATTTCCTCAATGAAGCAAGTTGCGTTAAAGTCATTAGATGATGAAGAGGTAGCTAAAAAAATAGATGATTTTTCTTTTGAGTTAGCCAAAGACTTGGGTATTAAAAAATAATTTTTGATTATAAATGTTTTGATATAAACTCAAATAACTCTTTTTTACCTGTTCTTTTTGTTGAGCTAGAAGTTATAATTTCAGGTATAGTTTCCCACTGATTTTTCAAAGATTTTTTTAGTTTTTCTATACTAGTTTTTAGCTTGTTTTTGCTTAGTTTATCAGACTTGGTTAATATTATGCAGAAAGGAATTTTTTCAAATCCTAGCCAATTTATAAATTCAGTATTTTTTTCTTTATCAGGATGTCTACAGTCTATTAAAACAAATAGACAAAATAAATTTTGGCTATTTTTTATGTAATCTTTAATTAAAAGATTTATTTTTTCTATTTCTTTTTTGTTAAGTTTTGCGTATCCATATCCAGGCAAGTCAACAAAGTACATTTTTTCATTTACCAGATAATAGTTAAGAGATATAGTTTTCCCCGGAGTATTTGATGTTTTTGCTATTTTTTTTTTATTAGATATGTAGTTTATAAAAGAAGACTTACCTACGTTTGATAATCCAACAAAAGCAAGTTCCATAAAGTCTTTAGGAGATTTTTCAGTATCAAAAAAACTGCCCTTAAATTCTATTGATTTGATATCCATTTTTTGACTATTTTAGCAAACTCTTTGGGGTGTTCCCACATTGCTGCATGTCCACATTTGTCTATCCAAAATAAATCTGAGTTAGGAATCAGACTATTAAATTCTTCTGCTACTGTCGGAGGAGTCACGCTGTCTTGTTTACCCCAGATTAAACATACAGGTAAATTAATATTAGGAAGATCTTTGCTCATATTATGTCTGATTGCAGACTTAGCCATTAAAACTAATCTTATCGTTAATTCATTTTTATTTGCTATTTCATATACTTTATCTACTAGTTCCTTTGTTGCCATTTTAGGGCTGTAAAAAACTTCTTTGGTTTTTTGTTTTATGTAATCATAATCACCTCTTCTAGGAAATGAATCTCCCATTGTGTTTTCGTATAATCCAGAGCTACCAGTAAGAATCATTTTAGAAACTTTTTCTGGATATTTTTTGCCAAAAACTAATGCGAGGTGACCTCCTAAAGAATTTCCTAAAAGAATAGTTTTTTTTATGTTTTTGTAATCTAAAAATTTATTTAAAAAATTTACTAAAGATTTTATGTTTGTTTTTGCGATCGAATTTTTAAAAATAGGTAATGATGGGGCAATTATTTTTAGTTTTAATTTAGTTAACTCTCCTTTGAGGTGTTCGAAGTTTTCTAGTCCACCCATTAAACCATGTAGCAAGACTATAGGTTCGCCTTTTCCTTCTTCTATGTATTCAAAGTTATTTTCTTTTATTACTTTCATATACATAAAAGTAAATAAAATAAGAATTTCATTCCTATGTCATAATTAGACTTATCAACAATTGAAAAAACAAGTTTTCAACAATTGTGGTAAATTGTGGTAAATTGTGGATTAAAAGTGCTATATTCGGCTCAAAACAAGTGCTTTAGTGTAATGGTTAGCTTAATTGGAACATATCAATGTAAGATAGATTTCAAGGGTAGGATTAAAATACCTACTCCTCTGCAAAAACAATTATTAAATTTTTTATCAAAACCTTTTGTTGTAAAAAGAAGTGTCTTCAATAAATGCATTGAAGTTTACCCATTAGAAGAATGGAATGTTATTGTAAATCAAGTTAATTCTTTGAACAGATTTGTTAAAAAAAACAATGACTTTATTCGTCTTTTTAACGCAGGTGTGAAATTGGTTGATTTAGATAGTAATAATAGAATGCTTATTTCTAAAGACTTGTTACAATTTGCCGATATAGACAAAAATATTGTTCTTTCTTCTTCAGTAAACATGATAGAAGTTTGGGATAGAGATAAGTATGAAAACAAACTATTAACATCAACTCCTGATTTCAGCAAATTAGCTGAGGAAGTTATGGGGGATATAAATAAAAATCAAAATTGACACACATTCCAGTTTTATTAAATGAGACAATAGATAATTTATGCATAAATCCAAATGGAACATACGTTGATGCTACTTATGGAGCAGGAGGACATACAAGATTAATATTGTCAAAAATAAATAAAGGCAGGGTTATAGCTTTTGATCAGGACAATCATATTTTGAAAATAAATACAAATGCAGATAAAAGGTTAGAAATAATAAATCAAAATTTTATTTATTTACAAAATAATTTATCTCTTCTAGATATAGATAAAGTTGATGGGATTATTGCAGATTTAGGCTTGTCTTCTTTTCAAATTAGTAGTACAAGAGGCTTTTCTTATAAACATGATTCTGACTTAGACATGAGGATGAATCCTGATTCAGATGTTTCAGCATATGATGTTATAAACAACTATGAGTTTGAAGATTTAAAGCAAATTTTTAGAGATTTTGGAGAAATAAAAAATCACTCTTCTTTATCTAGGCAAATTATTAAAAGTAGAGATAAAAAGAAGATCAAAACAGTATATGATTTTTTAGAAAGCATAGACTTTGTGTTACCTAAAAACAAAAAAAACAAATATTTGTCACAAGTTTTTCAGGCAATCAGAATAGAGGTGAATTCAGAAATAGAAAATTTAAAATCTTTTTTGATTCAATCTTGTAGTTTTTTAAAAAAAGGAGCTAGGTTAATAATAATATCATATCATTCTCTAGAAGATAGAATAGTTAAGAATTTCTTTAAGTATGGCAACTTCAAAGGATTAGAAAATAAAGATATATACGGAAACAATTTAAGTGAATTAAAAGCAATTCACAAAAAACCTATTGTGCCTGATGCTAAAGAGATATTTGAGAACAAAAGATCAAGGAGTGCTAAAATGAGAATAGCTATTAAATTATAATATGGAAAAAAAATCAAATACAATATTTACGGAAGATTCCTTAAAGTTTGTTCTTTTAATTTTTTCATTTATGCTATTTTTCATATCAATTGTTTACGAAAATGAATCTATTGAAAAAGAAATAAGGAACAAGGAAATATTGCTAGAAAATAAAAGACATGAGTACATAACAACAAAAACTCATTTAATGTCTTTTACAAGATATTCTAAAATTAAAGAAATCGTAGAGCCTTTGGGTTTTAGAGAAAGTTTAAAACAACCAATTATAATTGAAATACCTGATGAGCAAGTTGATTAAAATAATTATAGTTAATATACTGCTTTTGGGGTTTGTCTCTTTAATGGTGATAACTATATTAGATGCTACTTTAATTGATGCAAAAAGTATAACTAACATCAGGACTTCTCCTATACCAGCTGTAAGGGGTAATATATATTCTGAAAACAAAAAAATATTAGCAACATCTATCCCAGAGTATGATTTGTATTTAGATTTTTTTGTCATAGATTCAAAAATCTTATCACTAAATATAGACTCTTTATCTATATTGATTTCTTCATTGTTTAATGACAAATCAGCAGAAGAGTATAAGAATTCTCTTTTAGAAGCTAAAAAGAATAATAAACGATTTTTTAGTCTTCAAAAACAAGTTGATTACACTCAACTAAAATCATTGATAAATTTTCCAGTTTTTAAGTTAGGTAATAACAAGAGAATGGATGTCAAAAGCTATAATTCCAATAAAGGAGGTTTGATAATAAAGCAAAGGATGACAAGAAAACATCCTTACGATTTGGCTAGGAGGACAATAGGGATTGACAGAGTTACTAGCAGAAGAGTTGGTTTAGAAGGTTCTTGGAATGGGTATTTAGAAGGAGAATCAGGGCACAGGGAAGAAAAATATATAGGTAGTAATGTCTGGATTCCAACAGGTAGAAATATAAAAAATTCTGTTATAGGTAAAGATATAGTGACGTCTATAGATGTATTATATCAAGACATCATAGAGTCTTCTTTAAAGAAAAAATTACTGGAAGAAGAGGCTGATTATGGTTGTGTGGTTTTAATGGAAGTAAAAACAGGATATATAAAAGCAATAACAAATTTAAAAAGATTAGAAAGCGGCAAATATTTTGATAGTTATAATAATGCTATTGGAACAAAAAATGAGCCAGGGTCAACTTTTAAATTGATTTCTTTGATGATAGCTTTATCAGACCCAAGTTTAGATATAAGCATTAATGACACTATAAATACATTTGAAGGTGAGTTTAAATATTTTGATAGAACAATGGAAGATGCCAGAAAAGGAGGCTATGGTAAGATTACTATAAAAGAGTCTTTTGAAAAATCTTCTAATATTGGTATATCAAGAATTATAACAGAGAACTATAAAGGCAAAGAACAAGATTTTATAGATAGGCTTTATTCTATACTAGATCATGATTTTATGTTAGATATTGCTGGTGAGCCTAAGCCTTCTTTCACTACCCCAGAAAACTATTTATGGTCTGGCGTCACTTTGCCATGGATGTCAACTGGTTACGAAGTGGAGATGACTCCTTTGCAGATTTTATCAATATATAATGCTGTCGCTAACAGAGGTGAAATGATGCAACCAAAAATAGTAAAACGCATAGAGAGTAATGGTTTTGTAAGTAATCAGAATCAGTTTACTCCAACTTCAATGGGAGTAATATGTAGTGAAAAAGTATCGGATTTATTAATTGAATTAATGAAAGGAGTTGTTTTAAATGGCACAGCTAAAAACATAAAAAGTGAATTTTTAGAATTGGCAGGTAAAACAGGTACAACTCAAATTAATTATACTTTAAGGGATAAAGAAGAAATGAAATATCAAACTTCTTTTGCCGGGTTTTTTCCAGCAGATGAACCAAAATACAGTTGTATAGTAGTTATAAATAATCCTAAAAAACAATATTACGCAAACACAGTTGCTGCACCAGTTTTTAAAGAAATAGCTGAAAAAATATACAATTTAGATTTTGATTTATTTCGCAATAAAAATGAAGATCAAATTAAAGATTTAAAGTTAACAGACAATAAAGTTTTATCTAAAAAAAGACTTGAATTTCTTTCAAATCATTTTGAAATAAACAAAATAGATTATTTACAAAAAATTGTTTCTAAAACAGATAATGACCTCAAAAAAGGTTTTTTGCCAGATATGACTAATTATAATATTACAGATGCGAGTTTTATTTTAAATAATTACGGAATTCATGTAGAATTATCAGGTAGAGGTAAAGTTGTAAATCAAATACCTGAACCAGGCACCAGATTAAAAGATATTAAAAAAATAACATTGTTTTTAATGTGAAAAAATTAAAAGAAATATTAAATAAAGTAGAATTAGTTAATACTGAAGGCAATTTAAACTTAAATGTTTTAAAGGTTTGTTTTAATTCAAAAGAGGCTATCAAAGACTCTCTTTTTGTAGCTATTAAAGGTTTAGATTTAGATGGAAATAAATTTATAGATTCTGCTATAAATAAAGGAGCTAAAGTTATAGTTACAGAACATATACCAAATAATTTTAACAAAAAAATTACATATGTTCAAGTAAAAGATTCCAGAAAATCCTTAAGCGTAATATCTTCTAATTTTTATGACAATCCTTCTTCAAAAATTAAATTGATAGGTGTCACAGGCACAAATGGCAAAACAACAGTGGTAAGTTTGTTATTTCAATTATTTCAGTTAATGGGATATAAATGTGGAATGCTATCTACTATAGAAAATAAGATTAACAACTATTCTGAGCAATCCACTTTAACAACTTTAGACGCTTTGTCTATAAATCATTTTTTACACAAAATGGTTCAAGAAAAATGTGAATATTGTTTTATGGAAGTAAGCTCCCACTCTTTATCACAGGATAGAGTTTATTTTCTTGATTTTAATGTTGCGATGTTTTTAAACATATCTCATGATCATTTAGATTATCATAAAAATTTTAATAATTATTTGCTTGCTAAAAAAAGTTTTTTTGATTTAATAAGTACAGAAAATACAGCTTTTATCAACAAAGACGATGACCACTTTTTTGATATTATCGATAAAATAAAATTAAAGTATTATACTTTTTCATTTGAAAATGATTCTGATTTTAAGGGTAAAGTCATAAGACGTGGATTGGATTATAGTTTATTAAATTTCTCTTCAATAGTTTTTAAAACAAGTTTGTTAGGGGATTTTAATTTTTACAATTTACTTTCTGTTTTTTGTGTAGCTAAATATTTTGTAAAAGACATTCAAGAAATATTAAAATATTTTGAATTTTTAGAGGCTCCTAAAGGAAGAATGCAGAGAGTTAAATCCAAAAAAGATATCATAGCTTTAGTTGATTACGCTCATACTCCAGATGCATTAGAAAAAGTATTACTTACTATAAAATCTTTTAAAAAACCAACACAATCAATAATCACTGTTTTTGGTTGTGGCGGAGATAGAGATAAAAGCAAAAGATTTTTAATGGGTAAAGTAGCAGATAAATTGAGTGACACCACGGTAGTCACTTCTGACAATCCTAGAACAGAAAATCCTTCTTCTATAATAGAAGATATAAAATTAGGTTTTCAGAATTCAAACAAGAGCAGTTTGTTTTTTATAAATGATCGTCTGTTAGCAATAGAGAGGGCTTGTCAATTAGCTAAAAAAGATGATATAATTCTAATTGCCGGCAAGGGTCATGAAAAATACCAAGAAATAAACGGAGTAAGACATTCTTTTGATGATGTTAAAATAATAGAAAAAATACTAAAATAATTAAACATGATATACTACTTATTTCAATTTTTAGATCAAAATTTCATAATACCGGGATTAGGTGTTTTTGAATATATATCTTTTAGAGCAATGTTAGCTGTTATTATTTCATTTATTGTAACAGTATTTTTTGGAAAGAGAATTATAGCTTTTATACAAAAAAAACAAATATCAGAAATATCTAGAAATTTAGGTTTAAAGGGAGAAGAGAATAAACACGGAACACCAACTATGGGCGGTGTGATAATTATAGCTTCGATTTTGATCCCAACATTGTTATTGGCAGAAATAACAAACATGTATATAATTATCATGATAATATCTACAATAATATTAGGTTTAATAGGATTTTTAGATGATTATATTAAAGTCTTTAAAAAAGACAAAAAAGGATTATCGGCTAAGTTTAAAATACTGGGACAGCTCTTATTAGCTTTATTTGTTGCTGCAGTGTTTTATTTTAATAGTGACACTGATATTAAAATTAAAAATCAAGATAAAACAGAATATAGTTATGATATTAATAATCTAAATTATGAATTTACAGACAAAAAAATAACAACAATACCTTTTGTTAAAAACAATGAATTTGATTACGAGTGGTTGACAGAGTGGACAGGAAAACATAAAAATAAATTCACGTTTATACTATTTACAATAGTAGTTGTTTTGGTTATAATTTCAGTTTCAAATGGAGCGAATTTAACGGATGGTTTGGATGGATTAGCTACAGGGGTTTGTGCTATTATAGGTGTCACATTGGGGGTGTTTGCTTATGTTTCGAGTAATTTAATTTTAGCTGATTATTTAAATATTTTATATATACCCAATGCTTCTGAATTAGTAGTTTTTATAGCCGCTTATGTTGGTTCTTGCATAGCTTTTTTATGGTTTAATTCATTTCCTGCTCAGATATTTATGGGAGATACAGGTAGTTTGACATTAGGAGGTATAATAGGGGTTTTTGCTATTTTAATCAGGAAAGAATTATTGTTGCCTCTTCTTTGCGGAGTTTTTTTAATTGAGAATTTATCTGTGATTTTACAGGTTTCATATTTTAAGTACACTAAGAAAAAATTTGGTATAGGTAAGAGGATTTTTAAAATGACTCCAATTCACCATCATTTTCAATTAAAAGGAATTCATGAAAATAAGATAGTTATACGTTTTTGGATTGTTGCTTTAATATTAGCTGTATTAAGTGTTGTTACATTAAAATTAAGATAAAATGATTAATCAAAAAATTGTTGTTATAGGAGGCGGAGAGAGCGGATGTGGTGCAGCTTTGTTAGCTAAACAAAAAGGATACGATGTTTTTGTGTCAGATAAAAATGCAATATCAAATAAGTACAAAAAAATATTGAAAAAAAACTCTATAAGATGGGAAGAATGCGGACATAATATAGATGAATTCAAAAACGCAAATGAAATTGTAAAGAGTCCAGGTATTAATGAAAAAGCATTAATTATCAAGAAATTAACAAAACTAGATATAAAAATAATTTCTGAAATTGATTTTGCATTACGCTTTACTAACTCTAGAATAATAGCAGTAACAGGGAGTAATGGTAAAACAACAACAACAAAATTAATAGAATATATTTTCAAAAAAGCTAAATACCGAGTCAAATCAGTTGGTAATATAGGTACGGGTTTTTGTATGCAATTATTTAAAAAAGAATACGAATATTATATTTTAGAATTAAGTAGTTTTCAGTTAAGAGATTCTAGTTTTTTAAAGCCTTATATATCAATAATATTAAACATAACAAAAGACCACATTGAGGAACATGGTTCTTTTGATAATTATATAAATTCTAAATTAAGAATATTTCAAAATCAAGATCATACAAATCACTTTGTATTTAATTCTGAAGATGCTTTTATATCTAAAATAATAGATAAAAAGAAGATAAAATCTAATAAGTATAGTTTTTCGTCTAAAAATGAATTGCATAGACAAAATCATTCTTTTTTTGGAAAATTAAAAATTCAATTATTAACAAATCAAAATCAATTAACTATGAACATTAATCAATTAGCCTTACAAGGCAAACACAATATTTATAATTCTATGGCAGCATCAATAGCTGCTAAAATTATGAATATAGAAAACAATATAATAAGAGACTCTTTGAGAGATTTTAAAAATTTAGAGCATAGGTTAGAAAAGTTTATTAAAATATATGGTATAGATTTTATAAACGATTCTAAAGCTACAAATGTGAATTCCACTTGGTATGCTTTGGAGTCAATAAATAAACCAATAGTATGGATAGCCGGAGGGGTTGACAAAGGTAATGATTATGAAATCTTGAAAGATTTATCAAAGAAAAAAGTCAAAGCTCTTATATGTTTGGGTAAGGATAATATGAAGTTGAAGTCAGAATTTAAAAAACATATTAAAGTTATTCATGAATGTGATTCAATGAAGTCTGCTGTTGATATGTCTTTCAAATTAGCTTCTTTTGGTGATGCTGTTTTGTTGTCACCTGCATGTGCTAGTTTTGATTTATACAATAATTTTGAAGACAGGGGCAATGATTTTAAAAGAGAAGTAAAAAAAGCATGATTAAAAACACAATCAGATTTAAAGGAGATAGTTCAATTTGGGTGATAGTTTTTTTTCTTTCTTTGTTTTCTTTAGCTACTGTATACAGCGCCGAAGGATTCCAAACAGTAATCATGCATTTTTTTAAGTTATGTGCTGGAATTATAGTGCTGTTTTCAGTTCATAAAATACCAGCTGAATATTACTCAGGAATAGGACGTATAATGTTTTTTGGTTCAGCAGTGTTTTTATTTATTTTGCTTTTACCTTTAGGTTCTTTGATTCCTGAAATAAATGGCGCTAAAAGATGGATCCCTTTGCCCTTCGGTTTAACTTTTCAGCCTTCAGATATAGCTAAAATAGGAGTTATAATGTTTTTGTCTCGAAATTTAATTAAGCATAAAACAAGTATATCTCAATATAAAAATTTTTTAAAATATTTACTAGCACCACTTATTTTAATAGTTTCTTTTATTATACCTCATGATTTTTCTACGTCTGTGATTATCTTGTTTCTAGGCTTTGTTTTGTTTTTTTTTGGAGGAGTTAAGATATCTCATTTGTTTAAAACTATTGCTTTTGTCTTTTTATTTTTTGCTTTTTTATATGTAGGTATTAAGAATATAAAAGGTTTTTCTGATTTATTTCCTAGAGGAGAAACTTGGGTCTTGAGAATAGATAATTTCACAAAAAAAGATCAATTGAATAAAAGTTATAATTTTCAAGCTATTGAAGCTAGAAAAGCAATGTCTAACGGAGGATGGAAAGGAGTTGGGCCTGGTAAAAGTTTGCATAGAAGCACTTTACCAGAAGCAGGATCTGATTATATATATGCAATAATAATTGAAGAGTATGGTTTGTTTGGTGGAGGTTTTGTCCTTATGTTGTATTTATGGTTATTGTTTATAGGTAACAAAATATACTTTAATATAAAAAATAATTATAGAGGATTGATAGTTTTAGGTTTAACTTTTAGTGTTGTTTTACAGGCATTAGTTAATATTTCTGTAGCTATAGGTTTATTTCCTGTAACTGGACAAAATTTACCTTTGATTAGTACAGGAGGAACATCTATTATAGTGACATGTATTAATTTTGGATTTATTATAGGAATAACAAAAAACATAAAATGAAAATAATTATAAGTGGTGGTGGAACAGGAGGTCATTTATTTCCAGCTTTAGCTTTAGCTGATGCTTTAAGCAAGGAGTATAGTGGATGTGAGATTATTTTTGTTGGAGCAAAAAATAAAATGGAAATGGAAATTGTGCCTAATAGAGGTTATAAAATTAAGGGATTATATATATCTGGTTTTCATAGGGGTGAGATAATTAGAAATTTATTTTTTTTATTTAAATTATTTATTTCATTAATTAATTCTTTTTTTATTATAATTAAAAACAAACCAGATTTAGTTATAGGTACTGGAGGTTTTGCTAGTGGCCCTATTTTATTTTGTGCGACTATTTTTAATATACCAACTTTAATACAAGAGCAAAATTCATTTCCTGGAATAACAAATAGAATTTTAGGTAAATTTGTAAATAAAGTTTGTGTTTCTTACGACAACATGAATAGGTACTTTAAAAGCAGTAAATTATCTGTAACAGGAAATCCAATAAGAGAAAGTATTTTGTGTTTTAACAAAAAACAATCTAAGTCTCATTCTTTTTTTGGTTTATCTAATAAAAAAACAGTTTTGATTTTGGGAGGTAGTTTAGGAGCACACAGTATAAATAAAGCTGTTTATAATTTAATTAAAAACAATGAATTTGATTTTAATATTTTATGGCAAACAGGGAAATTATATTACGATAAAATTCAAAGTGATTTAATTTTAAGAAAAGAAAATATTAAAATTGTTCCTTTTATTTCCGAAATGGATTTAGCTTTTTCAGTTGCAGATGTAATAGTTTCCAGAGCAGGAGCAATTACAATTTCAGAATTAATGTTTGTGGGTAAACCTGTAATTTTAGTTCCTTCTCCTAATGTTGCAGAAAATCATCAATATAAAAACGCAAAAGTATTAAAAGATCAAAATGCCGCATTATTAATTCAAGACAAACAGGTCGTAGAAGATTTACCAAAAATTTTATTTTCTGTCATTGAAAATAAACAAGAAATAAAGTCTCTTGGTAAAAACATAAAAGCCATGTATAATAATAATGCTGTTGACAAAATATTAATTGAAATAAAAAAAATATTAAAATGAAATTTAGTTATAATAAAGTCTTTTTGATTGGCATAGGTGGTGTTGGTATGAGCGCTTTAGCTGGGTTTTTTTTAAAAAAAGGAATAAAGGTTTTTGGTTATGACAGAGAGGAAAGTAATATAACTCGAAAATTATCTTCAGATGGAGCAAGTATTTTCTATGAACTTAAAAAAAGTAATTTAGATACATTTATAAAAGACGATAAATCAGAAAGTTTAGTAGTCTACACACCGGCAATAAATAGAGAGAATATAATTTTTATTTTTTTTAAAGAAAATAATTATGTTTTAAAAAAAAGATCTGAAGTTTTAGAGTCTATTATTTGTTCTCAAAAAAACATTGCTGTTGCGGGCACACACGGGAAAACAACTATTACTGCTTTAATTAGCCATATTTTAAATTATTCAGGTGTTGAAATTACAGCTTTTATAGGGGGTTTCTTGTCTGAAAAAAACACAAATTTTATTTTTTCCAATAAACCAAAATATTTTATTGTTGAAGCAGATGAATACGATAAATCTTTTTTAAGAATAAATCCTTACATCTCAGTTATATCATCTTTAGATTTAGACCACGTGGATATTTACAGAAACCATGACGATTTAATTTTTAATTTCAACGTTTTTTTAAATAAAACAGAAAAGATGGTAATATCGCATGAAAATGTTTTAAGTGATTTAAAAATCAAAAACACGCAGGTTGATACATATGATGATGTACCACATGATATATTAAATAAAAAATCATTAAAACACATAGATTTAATTCTTCCAGGCAAACATAATATCGCAAATTTAAATGCTGCGGTAATAACTTGTTTAAGTTTAGGTTTAAAGTCTGCAGAAATAAATAATGCTATTTGTGACTTTAAAGGTATTTTAAGGAGATTCCAATTTCATGAAAAAAAAAATTTTATTTTAATAGAAGATTACGCTCATCATCCAAAAGAAATTTCAGCAACATTAAATGCTGTTAGTGAAATGTATTTAAATAAAAAAATAACTGTATTCTTTCAGCCTCATCTTTTTTCAAGAACAGATTTTTTTTTAGAGGATTTTGCTAAAAGTCTTTCTATTGCAGAGAACGTTATATTATATGAAATTTACGGAGCTAGAGAAAAAAATCAAGGTACAGTTAACTCATTAGATTTATTGAAGCTTATAAATGCTAACTATAAATCATTAATTAAAGAAACAGAAATAGACAACGTTATTAATCATATTAAACCAGATTTAGTTGTTGTTTTAGGAGCAGGAGATATCACAAAAAGTGTAAAAAAAATACATAAATCATTAAAAAATAATAGTTGATAAATTTGTTTAAAACATTATTAGGAGTTTTGTCGATCGTTTTGTTATTGTTTTTATTTTCAAAATTAGAAATGGAGTATAATAAAATTAATATAAAAGATGTTCAAGTTTTAACTGAAGATTATTATTCTGTTGGCTTTGATAAAGAGATTTTAAATGATATTACAAAGGATATTTTATCTATAGATACAAATCGCATTAATCTACATGATGTGGAAGAATATTTGAATAAAAAAAACAAAGTAGAATCAGCAGAAGTTTATTTTACAATTGACAAAAAATTAAATATTAACGTTCAAGAAAGAATGCCTGTCTTAAAAGTTAACAACTTAAAAGGAGATGTTTTTTTCTTAGATACAAATTTTGTGAAAATAAAAAAAAGTATTTATAAGGATTTAGATTGTTTAATTGCGAATGGTTTTATAGATGATGAAAATTTATTTTTCTTATATGATTTAGCGAGAGAGATTTATTTTGATTCTTTTTTGAAAAATTTTATTTCCCAGATTTATGTAAACGAAGATAATACTGTAGAGTTAATTCCAGCATTATTTAATCATAAAATTGTAATAAATAATATTAGTCAATTAAAAAAAATAAAGATATTTTATAATAAAATCAACAATGATGTTGATATAAATAAATATTCTGAGTTAAAATTTATGTTTAATAAACAGGTAGTTGCTGTAGAATAAAAATAATTATGAAAAAACAAATAGCGGTAGGCCTAGACATAGGAACAACAAAAATTAGTGTTATAGTTGGAACAAAAAATGAATTTGGTAAAATAGAAATATTAGGTATAGGTAAAACTAAATCCACAGGAGTCATGAGAGGTATAGTTGCCAATATAGATCAAACAACTGCTGCCATTATTGAGGCAAAAACACAAGCAGAAGATCAAACTAATCAAGCTGATGAAAAACAAATCAAAATAGATTTCGTAAATATAGGCATTGCAGGTCAACATATTAGGAGTTTGCAAAACAGGGGACAAATGGTTAGAGAAGATGTTAAAGACCCTATTTCTGATATTGATTTAAAAAAATTAAAAGATGATGTTTATAAATTAGTTATGACTCCAGGGGAAGAAATAATACATGTCATACCACAAGAGTATATTGTTGACAGTCAAATTGAAGTCGTAGAACCTAAAGGTATTACAGGTACAAAATTAGAAGCTAATTTTCATGTAATAACAGGTCAGGTTGCAGCTATACAAAATATCAAAACTTGTGTCAACAACAGTAGTTTAAAAGTTCAAAATTTAACTTTAGAACCCTTGGCTTCGGCTGAAGCAGTTTTAGATAAAGAAGAAATAGACGCAGGTGTAGTTTTGGTAGACATAGGTGGAGGAACCACCGATGTTGCAATATATAAGGATAATGTTATAAGACATACAGCTGTAATCCCATTTGGAGGAAATGTAATTACGGGAGACATAAGAGACGGTTGTGGTATTTTAGATAGACAAGCAGAACAGCTAAAAAAACAATACGGTTCAGCTTTAGCGGAACTTTGTAAAGATAACGAATCAGTTGTTGTAAGGGGTTTAAGAAACCAAGAAGCTAAACATATATCTTTTAAAATTTTAGCTGGCATTATTGAATGCAGAATGAAGGAGATTTTTTCTTTAGTTAAACATGAAATTAATAATTCTGGCTATAGTGGTAAACTTATAGGAGGAGTTGTTTTAACAGGAGGAGGTTCTCAGTTAAAAAACATACAACATCTTGCTAAATTAGAATTTGGCACAGCTGTTAGAATAGGTTATCCTGATGAGCATTTGTCAAAAGAATCAAAGGTTAAGGTAAACAACCCTATATATTCTACAGCTATAGGTTTAGTTATGAAAGCTTTTGACGACACTCAAAATACAATAGATCAAGAAAACACTGAAAGAGAAACAAATCAATTAAGTGATTTTTTCAAAAAATTTACAGATAAAATAGAATCATTATTAAAAGACGATACAAATTAATAAACATAAAATTATGATAGACGACAACTTATTAGATTTCAATTTACCTAAAAATACATCTTCAAATATTAAAGTTATTGGATTAGGAGGCGGAGGAGGAAATGCTGTTAATTACATGTATGAATCTGGAATAAAAGGAGTAGACTTTGTGATTTGTAATACAGATTTACAAGCTTTAGATATTAGTCCTGTGCCTAATAAAATACAAATAGGAGTTGAATTAACTTCGGGTTTAGGTGCTGGTGCTAATCCTGAAGTTGGTGAAAGAGCAGCTGAAGAAAGTAAGGATATTATTAATAAGTTATTAGATTCAAATACAAAAATGTTATTTATAACAGCTGGAATGGGTGGTGGAACAGGAACTGGAGCAGCGCCTGTAGTTGCTAGATTAGCAAAGGAAAAGGGGATATTAACTGTAGGCGTAGTAACTGTTCCTTTTGTTTCGGAGGGAGGTAATAGAATGGAATATGCTAAAACAGGTTTAAAAAAACTGAGAGATAATGTAGATACTTTATTGGTTATTAATAATCAAAAATTAATTGAAATATATGGTGACTTAAGGATAACTGAAGCTTTTTCAAAAGCAAATGAGGTTCTTACTATAGCGACAAAAGGTATAGCAGAAGTTATTTCTCAACCATTAATGGTAAACATAGATTTAATGGATGCTAAAAGAGTTCTTGAAAATAGCGGTACAGCTTTAATGGGACAATTCGAAGCTTCTGGGGATCACAGAGCTATAAAAGCTGTAGAAGGAGCTTTAGATTCACCTTTACTCAATGAAAGTGATATACATGGAGCACATCAAGTTTTATTAAAAATAATTTGTGGTACTGGAGAAAATGAAATTACAATTACTGAGTTGTCAAATATTAAAACTTATATACAAAAAGCTTGTGGTAGTGGGTCTAATGTAAATATTATAGAAGGTATAGGGACAGATGAGAGCATGGGTGATAAAGTTAATGTTACCGTTATAGCAACGGGATTTAAGGCTAATGAGCCTATGATTGATAATGATGAAGAAAAAGTTCATGAATTACCGATAGAAAAAGACCAAAATACCAATCTTCATGATAAAGAATTACTTACTAAGCCAGAGTTAGAGAATGTAAAGAATTCAGGAACTTTATTTGATAGTTCATCCTTGTTAGAAAAAACTCAAGAAAATATAACAGAATCAAATGATTTTAATGAAAACGAAAATATAGACAATAAGGATAGTTTTGTTTTGGATTCAAATGAAAATAAAGTTGTTTACGAGTTAGATTTAGATAACGAAAAGATATCAGATAATTTAGTTGAAAATCATAATTTTTCTGATGTAGAATTAGATTCAGCTCCTGTGACAGATGACTTGATTGTTAATAATGATTTAGAATTAGATTCAGCTCCTGTGACAGATGATTTGCCTCTTAATAATGATTTAGAAAAAAATGAAACTAACATTAAATTAAAAGAAAGTATTAATATGGATTCTATATCCGATTTTCAATTTGATAATCAGATAGAGAAATTAGATGAACAAAAAGATAATCTTGAATCTTCAAGTGATAGTGTTGCTAGAAATTTGAATCCTGAGAAACAAATGTTAAAGTCTAGAGAAAGATTAGATAAGTTAAAGAAATTAACTGAAAAATTAAGAACCCCATCAGGTGTATCTGACCTTGAAAATGAACCAGCTTATAAAAGAGCAAGTTTAGATTTAAATGATGAATCTTTAAAGGTAGAAGATGAAACAAAAATCATCTTAGATAACAAAGATGGAGAGATACAGATAAAGGAAGATAATTCTTTTCTACATGACAATATAGATTAATTAAAATTTAAGCTTTCAATTATTTTAATTATATCATAGGTTAAAAAAGACTCTATAGGTTTTATGGAGTCATTAACTTCTTCTTCGAAATATAAAGCTCCCCTTACAAAATGTTTTTTTTTGTCTGTCAAAAAAAAATGTCTTGAAGTAGCAATACTTCCTTTAAGTAGAAATAAAACTCCTGTTTTGTCTGCTTCTTCATATTCTTTTTCTAACACATTTTCTAATTTTATTTGATGAGTTTTTATATAGTCTTTTGTTTGATTAATGTGTGTTTGTAAATTATTTTCTAGTTCTATGTATGTAAAGTATATCTTTGCGTTAAATTCAGGAAACACAAGGTTAAAGTTGCATTTATTTAATTTTTCTATTATTGAATAATTTGGGTATTCAAAAGAGAAAGGACAAGTTATTTCAGTTTTATTATATATTTTTTGAGGAAAAGTATATTTAGGGTAACCTTTTGTTTTAGGTGTTTCTACATTTGTATTACACCCAGATATAATTATTAAAAACACAAACAGGATATTATTTTTCATTTTTTGTAATTTTCACAAATTTTATTTTTCTTTTATCAGAAGATTCTATTGTAAACTCTAAATTTTTATATATTATTTTATCACCTTTTTTTGGTATATCTCCATTTATTTTTATTATTAAGCCAGCTAAATTTTCTGTATTTTCCTCATTTATTTTAACATTAATTTTTTTTGAAAGATCGATTAAAGATATGTTTGAATCTGCAATAAATTTGTTTTTATTTAATATGTAAAAGTTTTTTTTGTCATAGTCAAATTCATCGTTTATTTCTCCAATTATTTCTTCTATTATATCTTCTAGAGTTATTATACCTTCTGATCCACCAAATTCATTTACTACTATTGCAAAATGTATTTTTAATTTTTGAAATTCTTTTAAAAGATTATTTATATTTTTTTGTTCTGGCACAAAAAAAGGTTTTCTTATTACGCTTTTCCAATCATCTTGATTCAAATTAATTAGATCTTTAACATATAACATTCCTTTTATGTTATCAAAATCGTTGTCTATTACTGGTATTCTGGAAAAACCAGTTTTTATAATTTTATTTATTATTTCTTCAGTTTCATCTTCGTAATTTATGCATGTTACATTTATTCTCGGTGTCATAACATCTTTGACTTTTTTTATATTGAAGTTTATTATACTGTTTATTATTTCATTTTGTTTGTTTGTTTTTTCTTCATCATATGTTAAGTCAATTGCTTTAATTATTTCTTCTTTATTGATTTTGTTTAATTTATTGATCTTCATTTTACTGAAAAAATTAATTTTCAGCAAAATACTATTTACAGGTTTTAACATTGTTGTTAAAAATAAAAACAGTTTATAGAATTTTTCTACAAATTTTTTAGAATTTTTATTTGCTATTACTTTTGGTATTAATTCTCCAAATATTAATAAGATGAAAGTTATGAGTAAAACTTCAAAGAAAAATTTAACAAGCGTATTGTCTGATATGTTTATATTATTATTTATAAAATAACTGGATAAAACAATTATACATATATTAATAAAATTGTTGCTTATCAGTATTGTTGACAATAACTCATTCGGATTGTCTATTAGTTTTTTGATTTTTTGATTTTTTCTGTCATTTTTAGATAAAGAAAAGAAAGCAGCTTCTGACCCTGAAATTATTCCTGAAAATAATATCATGCAACATATACATAAAGGTATTATGTACAGGTTTGTATTTAATAATAAAATTAAATGGGAGTCTGGGTCCAAATTATTTTGTTTTAGAATGGTAAATCATCATCATCATTTGTTGATTCTGCTTTAGAGTTAGTGTTCTCTTCTGCTGATTCTTCTTGTCTATTTGAACTTTGCGCATTATTAGGATTCCAAGTGTCTACAGATATAGACACGTCTTTCCCAAATTGATCTGGTTCAGATTTGATGTTGATGTTTAGTTTTACAAATTTACTTCCATTGTATTCCTGAATGTAATCTTGTATTTTGTCAGGGTTTATTGTTACTTTAAACCAAGTTTCGTTTTGTTTTTTACCTCCTCCGCAGTAAATTGTTTTAGGTTTATTTTCCATATTAAACAAACATATTAAATAAATTTAAAATCACCTAATTTGTTTTACAAAATAAGTTGCCATTATATTTTATTTGTTAAGTAAAGAGTATATATTTGCTCAAAATTTTAAAATGTCAAAAGGTATTAGAAAACAAGATATTGTAAATTCAATTTCTTCTAAGACAGGGTTAGAAAGAAAAATTGTGAAGCAAATACTAGAAGGTTTTATGCTAGAAATTAAGAAACAAATGTCTTTAGGTAATAATATATATTTAAGAGGTTTTGGAACCTTTAACATTGTTAAGAAAAAAGAAAAAATTGCAAGGAAAAATTTCAGAGAATCTGGAGGCACAAGTATAGTTGTTCCTTCTCACTTTGCTCCTGTCTTTAAGCCTTCCAAAATATTTAAAAATAAAATTAAAAATAAATTAATAGCATAATATGCCTAGTGGTAAAAAGAAAAAAAGGACTAAAATGTCTACTCATAAAAGAAAAAAAAGATTGAGGAAAAATAGACATAAGAAGAAAAAATAAATTTCTTTTTGTTTTGCTGAAAAACATATAAAAGTGTCTTATACTTTATTCATTGATGAAACAAAAGACGAAAGCAACATAGCTTTATGTCACAAAAACAAATTATTAGAATATAACACGGAAGATAATGATTTGGTTTTTTCCGTTGGTGATATATACGTTGGTGAAGTGAGAAAAATAGTTTCGGGTTTAAATTCTTGTTTTGTTAACTTAGGAGGTCAAGGTAAAGACGGTTTTCTACATTATCATGATTTAGGACCAAAAATAAATTCATTTAATGGTGTAATTAGCAAAAGTATTTTAGGTAAAAAAGTCGATATATCTAAAATGAAAATAGAAGAAGATATAGACAAACAAGGTTTTATTTCAAAAATACTTAAGCCTAAAGATAAAATTTTAGTTCAAATTGTAAAAGAACCTATTTTAACAAAAGGACCAAGACTCTCAGGAGAAATTTCTTTAGCTGGTAGATATCTGGTGCTGTTGCCTTTTTCTAACAGTATAACTATATCTCAAAAAATACAAAATTTTAAAGAAAAAAAGAGATTAAAAAATATTTTGCATAAAATCAAAAAAAATAATTTTGGAATTATAGCAAGAACTATGTCTCAGTCAAAAACTTTAAAAGACTTAAAGAACGACTTAGAAGATCTAATAGATAATTGGAATTCTTTAGTTCAAAATTTAAAATCAGTATCTAAGCCAAAAAAATTATATGGCAATAGTGGTCGTTTGAATATGATATTAAGAGATACTTTAAATGATGATTTTTCTTCTATATATGTTAANAAAAAAGAGACTTTTGATCAAGTTAAAGTTTATTTGTCAAAGATTAAGTTTAAAAATAAAGATATACTAAAGTTTTATAATTCTCAAATACCAATGTTTGATTTTTATGGTTTAAATAAACAGATCAAATCTTCTTTTGGGAAAATAGTTCCTATACAAAAAGGAGTTTATCTTGTTATAGAGCATACTGAAGCAATGCATGTAATAGATGTAAACAGTGGAAATAAGTTAAACTCATCTTTGGATCAAGAAGAAAATGCTATTGCCGTCAATTTAATTGCTGCAAAAGAAATAGTAAGACAACTGCGTTTACGTGATATGGGAGGTATTATTATAGTTGACTTTATAGATATGAAAAAGTTTGCTAATAAAAATAAACTTTTTAATGAGATTCGAAAAATGATGAGAGGAGATAGAGCTAAAAATCACATTTTGCCTCTTACTAGATATGGACTTCTGCAAATAACTCGTGAAAGAGTTAGACAGCAAGTAGTTATTAAGAAAAATAATTTTTGTGAAGACTGTTATAAAGAATCAAATACTTTAATCTCTGATATAGATGATAAGTTATCTTTTTTGTCAAGAGATAAAAAAATAAAAAAAATAACATTAAATGTAAATCCTGTACTTTATGGTTTCTTAACAAAAGGATTGTTTTCTTATAAGCTTAAATGGATGATTAAGTATAAAATTTTTATTAAGCTTAAAAAAGAAGATGTTAATTTATATGATTTTAGTTATGAGTCGTAATTATATAAGCAAAGAGGTATAATACATATTATAACAATCACTCCGCATATAAAATAAGCATATACTATATTTTGATCTGTTGTGAAAAAGTTATTCATGAATATAGATATTAATATAAGCCTAATGCTAACATTAAATAAATTAAATATACTATTTACCCTACCTATGTAATTATTAGGAACGTGGTTAAATATATATGTTATTCTTAGTATTCTAGTACCTGCATTTGTAATGCCTAGTAACATACTTGTAATAAATAATATTATTATACTAGGATAAAATGCCATAGACATACATATTAGCCAAGTTATAAACATAAAAATAATTATACCTAATATTGTATTTTTGTTTTTAAATATTTTTGATACTATTAATCCTGATATTATTGCTCCCATTGAATAAAATAACTCACTTGAGGCAAAAACAGTTGCTTGTCCATTTACTGCTGATTTGACATATTCTGGTAAAAGTGTAAACATTTCTACTATTAAAAAAGCAAAAATTATATACGAAAAAACACCAAATATTAAAATATTTTTGTTTTGATTTAAAAACTTAAATCCAGATTTAATTCTTTCTTTTATCTTCCCTTTTTCTGTATTGTTTTTCTGTATTCTTTTATAAGAAACAAAAGATATTATAATTGCAGCAATTATATACGTTATGCCATCTATTAGAAATATTGTATTCAAATTCCATTTATCTATTTCAATACCTAAATTTATTTTATAGTTACCAAAAAATATATTTTTATTTTTTGTTCCTTCTAATAAAATAGCGGCACAACCTCCAGCAATCATACTTGTAACTTGTCCTTGTATTTCTAAATAAGAATTTATTTTGCTGAAATATTTTTTTTCAGTAATCTCTTGAGCAAAAGCGTAAAGATTAGGATAATATATATTATAATAAAATACAGTCAATCCAAATACAATCGAAACAATTATCCAATGTATTTCATTATCATTTGCGGTAAATGATGCAGTAATTGCCGTTAAAGCAGGTATAAGCGCTGATATTATAAACACATTTTTTCTTTTAAATCTATCAACAATTGTCCCAGCAAAAATACCCCAAGGCATACATATAAATGTTATCACAAAAAAAATAGACATAAATAAATCAGGCTGATTTAGAGTTTCTTTAAAATACCATGGGATTGATATCATAGTTAGTCCAGTAGCAAACCCTGAAACTATGTTAGCCGTTATTAAAAGACTTATTGCTTTGTTGTTTTTCATGTTTTGTAAAAATAAATATTAATTTTGAACTATGATTACTGAAGAACAACTTAATCAATTAAAATCCACTTTAGTCACCTTAAAGGTGTATCTTTGACACAGAAAAGTTGAAAAGCGAAATTTCTTCGTTAGAAAGCAAATCAATAGAGTCTGGTTTTTGGGACAATTCTAAAAAAGCAGAATTTGTTTTAAGAAAAATAAAGTCTAATAAAAACTTACTAAATAAAATATCAACCACAGAAATACTTTTGGAAGAGATATTTGTTTTGTATTCTTTTTTAAAAACAGGAGAAATGACAGAAAAGGATTTTTTGTCTGATTATAACAATTTAAAAGATTCTGTAGAAAATCTAGAATTAGAAACAATGTTTATAAACGATGAAGACAAGATGAATGCCATTTTAGAAATCAATCCAGGAGCAGGAGGAACAGAAAGTCAAGATTGGGCAGGAATGCTTATGAGAATGTATACAATGTGGAGTCAAAAAAATAACATTAAAATTTCTGTATTAAACATACAAGAAGCAGATATTGCTGGTGTGAAAACAGTTACTTTGCAATTAGAAGGTGATAATGCTTTTGGTTTGTTGAAAGGTGAAAATGGAGTACACAGATTAGTCAGGATATCTCCTTTTGACTCTAATGCAAAAAGACACACTTCTTTTGCTTCAGTTTTTGTATATCCTTTAGCTGATGAATCTATAGACATTAAAATTAATCCTAGTGATGTTTCTTGGGAAACATTTAGATCTGGTGGAGCTGGAGGACAATCTGTGAATAAAATAGAAACAGCAGTTAGACTCAAACATATATCTTCAGGAATAGTTGTTGAGAATTCTGAAACGAGGTCTCAATTAGATAATAAAAATAAAGCTTTACAGCTTTTAAAATCTAAATTATTTGAACTTGAATTAAGAGAAAAACAAAAGCAAAAAGCGAAAATACATGAATCAAAGAAAAAAATAGAATGGGGTTCTCAGATCAGGAATTATGTTTTCCATCCATATCAGCTTGTAAAGGATTTAAGAACAGGTTTTTCAATAAACAATATCAACTCCGTTATGGATGGAGATATAAATGATTTTATAAAATCTTTTTTGTTAAACAATGATTTAAAATGAAATATATTATTTATCATAATAAAATGTGCAGTAAAAGTAGATCTGCTTTGAATTTCATGATTGATAAAAACATGCAATTAGAGGTAGTAGAATATTTAAAAAACAAATTAACAAAAGATGATTTAAAAAGTATAATCAAAAAATTAAATGTGAATCCAATAGACATTGTTCGGGTTAAAGATATTTGTTGGAAAGAAAACTACAAAAAACGGTATGATGAAGGTAATATTGTTCATTCAAAATTAATTGATATTTTAATTAAACATCCAAGATTAATAGAGAGACCTATAGTTCTGTGTGGGGATAAAGGGGTTATTGCTCGTCCTTTAGAAAAAATTAATTTTTTGGTTTAGTATAACTCTTTAATTCTGAAAATTTTAGCAAGTATTTTCTGAATTTTTTTGTTTTTCATATTCTCGATAAAATGACCTATCATCCAATAAGGGACAATAGCTCCAAGGAAAAGAAGCATCCAGAAAGCCATGCAGAAAATAATTAAAAAAAGAAGAAAACCAATATACATTATATAATAATTGAATAAATTTACACAAATATAATAATTAAATTAAAATGAAATATAGAATTGAAAAAGATACAATAGGCAATGTAAAAATACCTTATAATGTTTATTGGGGTCCTCAAACACAAAGATCTATAAATAATTTTGCTATAAACAAAGAAAACAGCATCATGCCTTTAGAGGTAATATACGCTTATGCTGTAATCAAAAAAGCTGCGGCGATTTCTAACAATAAATTTAAAAAATTGTCAAATAAAAAAATGAAATTAATTGTATCAGTTTGTGATGAAATTATGAGAGGAGAATTATATGATCATTTCCCGTTAATTATATGGCAAACAGGTTCAGGGACTCAAACTAACATGAATATTAATGAAGTTATTGTAAATAGAGCTCATGTTTTATTAGGTAACAAATTAGGTTCTGCAAACAAATTTTTAAATCCAAATGATGATGTTAATATGTCTCAGTCTTCAAATGACACTTTTCCTACGTCAATGCATATTTCTATATATAAATTAGTTATCGAAACATTAATCCCAGAGTTAGATTCTTTAGCTTTAGAGTTTGCGGTAAAAGTCAAAAAATTTAAAAATATAATTAAAGTAGGAAGAACTCATTGTATGGATGCTGTGCCAGTTACTTTAGGGCAAGAGTTTTCTTCATATTTAAATCAGATAGAAACTAATATTAAAATTTTAAAAAAATCTCTTGTTTTTGTGTCTGGTTTGTCAATAGGTGGTACAGCTGTTGGAACAGGTTTGAATACACCTAAAGGTTATGACAAGGAAGTTGTAAGTCAAATTAATAGAATTTTAAAATTTAAATTCACAGTGGCTAAGAATAAATTTGCAGGAATATCATCTCATGATGTTTTAGTTAACTTGCATGCTAGTTTTAAAAACATTGCGGTTTCTTTAATGAAAATAGGCAATGATATTAAAATGTTGTCTTCTGGACCAAGAACAGGTATAGCGGAAATTATTTTGCCTGCAAATGAACCAGGTTCTTCCATAATGCCAGGTAAGGTTAATCCTACTCAATGCGAAGCTTTAACTATGGTTTGTGCTAAAGTTATAGGTAATGATAGCGCTGTAAATATAGGTGGTATGAGTGGTCATTTTCAACTGAATGCATTTAAGCCTTTAATAGCTCACTGTTTAATTGAATCTTGTAAACTTCTTAGTGATTCAATAAAATCTTTTAGCATTAATTGNTTAAAAGGTATTAAACCTAATTTTGATAGAATAAATATGAATATTAATAATTCACTTATGTTAGTTACATCTTTAAATGAAAGNTTAGGGTATGACAAAGCTTCAGAGATAGCAAAATTAGCTTACTTAAAGAATTGTTCTTTAAAAGAAGCTTGTTTAAAACTAGGATATCTGAAAGAAAAAGAATTTGATTCAATTGTAAACCCTAAAAAAATGGTTTAGTCTTTTAAAAAATCTTTTATTTTTTGTTCATTTTTTTTCTTACAAATAAGTATTTTGTTTTTGTGTTGTATTATTATATAGTTGTTGATTCCTTCAACTATTAATTCGTTTTTTTGGTCAATATTTATAATATTGTTTTTTGAGTTAAATGTTTTTATTTTTTTTGAATTGGTTTTGTTTTTGTTATGGTCTTCTTGCATAAATTTAGACACAGAAGACCAAGACCCTAAATCAGACCAATTAAAGTCACACTTTAGCATATATATTAACTTGCATTTTTCTAAAATTTCATAATCAAATGAAATGCTTTTCATTTTTTTATATTCTTTTTTTATTGTTTTTAAATCAAAGTCGTCTACTTTACATAAAACTTTGTAATTGTATTTTCCATTTTTTTTAAATTCATTTATTATTGTTTCAGTTTTTGAAACAAATATTCCAGCATTCCAATAGTATTTTTTGTCTTTGAAGAAAAGAGTTGCTTTTTTTATTTTAGGCTTCTCTACAAATTGATCTATGTCATAAAATTCGTCCTTTGTTTTTTTATTGGTTTTTATGTAACCGTAACCAGTTGCAGCATAAGTAGGTTTAATACCTATGGTTAATATGCCTTTATTGTTTTCAATAAAATTAAAACACTTNTTTATATCTCTGTTAAAATCATCTTCATTACCTATATGATGGTCTGCTGGACTAAAAAGCACATTGCTNTTTTTGTTTATTTTATTTATAATAAATGTAGAAAGTAATATACAAGGAGATGTGTTTTTTTTCTCAGGTTCTAGTATTATATTTTCTTCATTTATTTCATTTATATTTTCTAAAACAAGTTTTTTGTATTTTTCATGTGTTGCTANATAGATNTTGNTTTTTTTACATATTTTTTTAAATCTATCATATGTTTGTTTTATTAAAGTAGAACCACAATTATTTAAATCNAAAAATTGTTTTGGTTTTTTTTGAGAACTTTTTGGCCAAAATCTTTCGCCAAAACCNCCTGCCATAATTACAACAAAATTGTTTTTCATTTTATTTCAATAAGTGGATGAATATAATATTTTTTTTGATTTTTTATATTTTGACATAGATATCTTTTAGTTAGTTTTTTAATTTTAATAAATTGATNTCCTTTGAATTCAAAAACNTCACCATCTTTTATGTCATTTAACGTTTTATTTTGTTTTTTATTTTTGTATAGCTCTTTTAGTAAATCATAATCATAAATATGTGATGACTTTATATTTTNCATGCTTTTATTTAAAGCTCTTTCTATATTTTCAGTAAACATTTTATTTTTTATNCCTAAATTTATTAATGTCATATATTCATTTTTCCATTTTTTACCGTGAGGTTTTGCATTTAATCCGTACTTGTATATAGTTATTGCATGAGCTAATTCATGTAATAATGTTATTGTGAATTGATTTTTGTCTAACCCCTCATTTACAGATATGTAAAAAACATTTTCATTTATTTTGTATTTGCAATCTCCAAACTTGCTTCTTCTTGGTTTTTTTATTTTTAGTTTGATTTTTATGCCAATTAAACTTTTAATTATTTCATTTGGGAGGATACTTGCTAATTCCATATTATATTATGCAAATTAAAAAAATATATTCTCATATTTTACATTATTATTTTTAATTTCTTCATATTAATTGTTTGAAATAATTTATTTTTCAATCAAAATTATTGTGATTATTTATTAATAATATTAGTATTTGTTTTTTAGATCAATTCTAAATAAGTATTTTTATGAAACACAAAAAGTTAGCTATTTATTAAGCAAATAAAGATAGTTGTAAAACATATATAAATATGGAATTCAATCTTTGTTCATTTATTTTAGAAAATTTTGAAGCAGCAGGCGCAATAGGAGGTTATGTTTCAATATCAATAATTGGTTTTGCCTTAATTAGTTTTATAACTAAGAAAAATAATAATAATGTAGCTAGGAATATTGGGCCTAAGTGGACACACCCTATTATTGGCTCTTTATTGGGAGCTATTCCTGGTTGTGGNGCAACAATTGTAGTAGCTTCATTATATAAAAATCAAAAAATATCTTTTGGCGGTTTATTTGCTACTTTTATTAGTACTCTAGGTGAAGGGTCATTTGTTTTACTAGGGGCTTCTAATGAATCTGATGTTGCGGGTAATTTACAAGCATATGCAACAATTACTATTTTTGGTTTAGTTGCAGGATTTATTTTTGGCTATTTATTTGACATTTTAGGATTTAGAGCCAACTTTAAAAACAATAATTTGAATCATAAAGATGATCAAAAAACACAAATAAAACAAAGTTCTTTAGCGGGTGTATTTGTTGACAAAATAGGATTTTATGCTATTATATTAATGGCTATATTTTTAGCTCCTGGCTCTATTATGGCTTTATGGGGTGGAGGTATTGATTCGATCGCAGGGTTAACTTATTGGATTTCGATATTACTTACTATTACTTGTATGATTTTTTATTTTTCAAGTAGATTTATTTATAAAAGTCATAATTGCCATAGCGATTATAACAATATTAAATCCACAATATCACATTCAATCTTAGATGTTGCAATGGTAGTTACATACGTTTTTATAGGTTTGTTTTTTGCTAATTATATAATTGATGTACTTGTGGGTGCAGAGACATTTGATAAATGGATGAGATCATCAGAGTATGTCGTTGTGTTACTTGCAGCTTTAATAGGATTAACACCAGGTTGCGGAGGAATGATTGCGGTTGCAGTAGCCTATATGATAATTCCTGATTTTCCAATTGCAGCGCTAATTGCAGCAGCTATAGCAACTAGTGGAGATGGCATTTTTCCTTTACTAGCAGAAAACAGAAAAGACGGATTAATAGTTTCTGGATTAGGATTATTAGTCGCTTTATTTGTAGCTTACACAGCTTTATTTATAGGATTTTAAGTCACTTAATAGGCAGAAGATTTTTTTTAAAATCAGGACACTCGTTACATTTTTCTTTAAATAAATTACAGCTACTTAATGTTAAGATAATTATAAAAAATAATAATAGACTTTTTGTAAATTTCATATTTGAATTTAATTATTCTTAAATTTAAGATTAAGTTTTTAAAATATGTATAATTTTTTTGTAAATGTAGGTCTTTATTTTTCTTTATTAAAAGGCGTTTTCGTGAAGTTTCAAAAGAGAAAAATATATTTTAACAGGATATTGAATGAGATAGAAGTATTAGGTTTAAGTTCTTTGTTTATAGTTGTTATAGTTTCTATTTTTATGGGTGCTGTTGTAACTATACAGACAGGTATTCAATTTGACACCCCTTTACTGCCAATAGAGTACATAGGATATGTAGCCAGAGAAAGCATTGTTTTAGAATTTGCTCCTACATTTATTTCTTTAATACTGGCTGGAAAGATAGGTTCTAGTATTGCATCAGAAATAGGAACAATGAGAGTTACTGAACAGATTGATGCTTTAGAAGTAATGGGCATAAACGCAAAATCATATATTATCTTACCTAAGATTATTGCCTGTTTGTTATTTTTTCCTGTTTTGGTTATTTTAAGTATGTTAGTTGGGATATTAGGTGGTCTTTTTGCAGGCTCCTTAACAGATTTATTATCTGTGCAAGATTTTATTCAAGGTTTACAAATGTGGCCTTATCCATTTCATGTTTTTTATGCTTTAATTAAAACTATATTTTTTGCTTTTATTATATCAACTGTGTCTTCTTTTTTTGGATTTTATGCTAAAGGAGGAGCTCTAGGTGTTGGTAAATCTAGCACAAAAGCTGTAGTTGTGAGCTGTGTTGTTATTTTAATATTTAATTTTCTTTTAACTCAAATTATGTTAGGATGATAGAATTAAGGAGCGTTTATAAAAGTTTTTCAAGTAATTTTTGCTTACAAGATATTTCTTGTTTTTTCTTGCCAGGCAAAATAAATATGATTATAGGTGAAAGTGGTTCTGGAAAAACAACTTTATTGAAATTAATGATAGGTTTACATTCATTG